>JAPQLC010000011.1 GCA_030826945.1 Candidatus Thiobius zoothamnicola | reverse complement strand
TTCCGACCAAACTATAAGCGTACGCAATGACTTATCCCTTAAGTTAATGACATTGCTGTTAATGGCGCGTTAGCGCCAAAAATATCATTTCCAATGTTCGTGACAGACTAATCCAATGGATCACTATTAGAGAATGCAAACAATAGTCGAATTACCCGAATTTCAACGTTGTGTTGAATCCTTGCTAAGTGATTCAGAAAAACAAAGTTTAGTCAATTATTTAGCGAAACACCCGCAAACAGGTGCCATCATGCAGGGTACTGGCGGTATCCGAAAACTCCGTTGGGCTTCTGGCAGCAAAGGAAAAAGTGGTGGTGTTCGAGTGATTTACTACCACTACCATGAAATGGTTCCACTATTTTTGCTTTCCATTTTTGGTAAAAGTGAAAAGGCTAATTGATCTAAAGCAGAAAGGAACGAACTTGCCAAATTTACTCAATTACTTGTGAAACACTATGGTGAATAAAAATGTCGGAATTTTTCAACAGTATTAAACAAGGCTTGGAAGAAGCCATTGATTACTCAAAAGGCAGATGTCCTAAAGCTGTTGTACATAAATTTTCCCCCATTGATGTAAAGAATATTCGTGCAAAAATGGGGATGAATCAAAATGAATTTGCATCCGCTTTTGGCATTAGTATTAGTACATTGAGGCATTGGGAGCGTGGGGATCGTTCTCCGCAGGGTCCAGCTTTAGTGTTGCTCAATGTCGTTGCAAAAGAACCTCATGCTGTACTTAAAGCATTGGCAAGTTAATTGCGCTAACAAGTCGCTCCATCGGACAAAATACTCGCTTCGCCCGTATTTTTCCGCTGAGCCAGGTGTTAAATTTACTCGGAGAATTTATTCTATGCCCTATGTGAATATAAAAATCACCAATGAAGGTGTTTCAAAGGAACAAAAAACTGAATTGGTTGCGGGTGTGACCGAGCTACTTCAGCGGGTTTTAAATAAGAATTCTGCAACAACTGTTGTGGTGATTGACGAAGTGGAAACTGATAATTGGGGTATCGGTGGTGAGCTGGTTACCGAAAGAAGAAAGCGGGGGGCTTAAAAGGTGAGGGCAGCGGTTTCTGTTGCGGAGTGATGTTTCCCAAAGCTGTGTTGAGTCGTTCAGTATTGTACCGCCATAGCCATTCGGTCGTTGTCTGCTGGACATGAGCGATGGATTCAGAGGTGTGTTCGCCCAGCCACTGCGGATAGTTTTTCGTCCAGTCGCTTACCGGCTTCCCGTGTGTTGATGTATTTGATGATGTTGTTGTGCTCGTCGATGAATTTAGCAGCGGATTGAATCATAGCGATCAGTTGTTCCCGGAGAATTCCGCTGCCCTTGATCGTTCAATGCACTTGGCCTTTATGGCGAAAGAATTTAAGCGCGATTGCTCTGGGGGTTGGTGCTATCGCGCTGCATTTGCTCAACTTTGTTGGTTCATTACCACATCCGCTGGTGAGTAGGCGTAGCCTAAAGCTTCAGCGACAGGTTGGCAGGTGACTTTTCCGGCGTAGACATTGAGTCCGTTACGCAGATGTGGGTTATCAGTTAAAGCTTGTCGCCAGCCTTTATCCGCGATTTCCAAAGCGTAGGGCAGGGTGGCATTGTTCAGCGCATAGGTTGATGTCCGCGCCACAGCCCCTGGCATATTGGCGACGCAATAATGCACGATGCCATCCACGATATAAGTCGGCTCAGCATGCGTGGTGGGTTTGGATGTCGCGAAACAACCACCTTGGTCAATTGCCACATCGACTAGCACAGCGCCGGGTTGCATGTCAGCGAGCATGGTTTTTGAGATCAGTTTGGGAGCAGCGGCACCTGGAATCAACACGGCACCGACAATCAGATCGGCTTCCGTGATCAGTTGATTCAGCAAAGCTTCGGTCGAATAGAGTACGTTGGCGCTGGCGCCAAAATAGTTGGACAGGCGTTCCAGCGTGGCTGGATTACGGTCCAGAATCGTCACGTCGGCTTGCATGCCGACTGCCATTTGCGCGGCGTTAAAACCTACCACGCCGCCGCCGATGATGACGACTTTGGCCGGTTGCACGCCTGGCACGCCGCCGATCAGCACGCCCAGGCCACCATGCACTTTTTCCAAGACATTAGCGCCGGCCTGGATTGACAGGCGTCCGGCCACCTGGCTCATGGGTTTCAGTAAAGGTAATCCGCCTTGTGCGTCGGTAATGGTTTCATAGGCGATGCCCACAGCCCCGGATGCTAACAGGTCGCGTGTTTGCTCAGGATCCGGTGCAAGGTGCAAATAGGTATACAGGATTTGTCCATCACGCAACATTTGGCGTTCGATGGCTTGTGGTTCTTTCACTTTGATGATCATGTCCGCCGTATTGAACACCTGTTGCGCGTCATCCGCGATTGTCGCGCCAACGGCTTGGTACATGGCGTCCGTTGCGCCGATGCCTGCGCCAGCACCGGTTTGCAGTAGGATTTCATGGCCGTGTTTGATCATTTCTCCCGCGCTTTCCGGCGTCAGGCCGACACGGTATTCATGGTTTTTGATTTCTGTGGGTACGCCAATCAACATCGTTTTGTCCTCGAAAAAGTTACTGCAGGATCTTTTCCACTAAGTCAACCGCGCGTCGCCAGCGCGGGTGCGCTTCCAGTTGCGCACGATTTAACGACCAGGGGTGTGCATATAGGCGGGTGAGTTTGGCATGGCTGATTGGTGGGTTGTCCAGACTGTCCAAAATCTGATCCGCCGCGTTGGGATTATTGCACACTAGAATGCTGTCGCAACCGGCTTGCAGAGCGGCTTTAGCGCGTGCGCCATGATCACCTTCCGTGATCGTGGCGTCCATGTTGAGGTCATCACTGAAGATCACTCCTTGGAAACCGAGTTGTCGTCGTAATAGCGTCTGCAACCAGAATGGCGAGAAACCCGCGAGTTGCGCATCGCATTGTGGGTAGACAATGTGCGCTGGCATGATCGCATCTAATCCGTCATTGATGAGATATTGGAAGGGTTGGATATCCAGTAGGATCGTCGCCAATTCCCGTTCATCAATGGGTTGGTCGGTATGCGAGTCGGCGGCGACGGCACCATGGCCGGGAAAATGCTTGCCGACGCTGGCCATGCCAGCTTGGCGTGCGCCCAGCATCCAGGCATGTGCCAGTTCGCTGACTTGCTGTGGTGTCTGGCCAAAGGCGCGATCACCAATCACCTGACTGACACCATAATCAATGTCCAGCACTGGCGCAAAGCTTAAATCCACGCCGACGCAGCGTAATTCAGCGGCCATCAGCCAGCCGGTTTCGCGGCAGGCTGCTTGGGCTTGTGAACGGTTCTGGTGGTAATGGCGCAGGATTTTTGCCGCAGCGGGCAGGCGAGTGAACGCTTGGCGGAAACGTTGTACGCGCCCGCCTTCCTGGTCGATAGTGATCAGTAAGGGGGGATCGCGTAATGCGCGAATCTGTTGTATGAGGCGCTGAATTTGATCATAGGAGGCGTAGTTGCGGGTGAATAAAATCACACCGCCGACAGCCGGGTGTTGCAAGCGTTGAATGTCATCTGGGGTGAGTTCCAATCCTATGATGTCCAGTATGACTGGCCCAAGCGTTGGATTGGCGTTCATTGGCGTGGGGCAGGCGGAGGTTCAGGTGGCATCGTTGGTCGTCGTTTCAGCGTGCGTATCAGGTGGCTGAATGGCGGTGTATAAAGCGGAGTAATCGGCGTTGGCGAACCCGCTATTGATTGTTTTGGCGACGATCTCTTTGATGCTGGTGACGGTGGAACCATCAAGATGCTGTTCCGTCATGGAAGACAGGAATAAATCCAAATCTTTGAGTAAGTGTTTGGTGGTGAAATTGGGTTGAGTGAAGTCGTTGCTCAACATGCGTGGGAGTTTTTTGTCATAGGTGGGCGCGTAGAGGGCGCTTTCACGCACAATCGTCATGAAGGATGCAATATCGACGTTATTGCCTTGGATATAGGCCAGAGAGGTGGAGAAAGCCGTTGTGAGTGCGCCGATCAGATGGTTCATCGCCAGTTTGACGGCGGCGGCATGACCGACTTCACCCAGATAAACCGGGTTTGGGCCTAAGCTGGTCAAAAAGTCATGCCAGATTTCGTATTGTGGGCGACTGGCACCGACCATCAAAATCAAGCGGGCCGATTGGGCTTCAGGAATACTGCCCAATACCGGGCATTCGAGATAATCACAGGCGATTTTTTCGCAATCCGCTGCCAGTTGCTGGCTTTGTTCGGGTGAGATCGTCGCCATTTGAATCAAGGTTTTGCCTGCCAGTACGCGTGGTTCAGTCTGGCGAAAGAGTACATCCTGAATCGCCGTATCATCAGTGAGCAGGGTGAGGATACACTGGGCGTTTTCAATGGCGTTCGCGGGAGTGGTCGAGGTGTTGATGCCTTGGCGGGCCAGAGCGGTGAGTTTTTCAGCCGAGCGATTGTAAGCGGATACGGTATGGCCGGTTTGTTTTAAGGTCATGGCGATGGCCGATCCCATCAAGCCAGTTCCCAGGATAGCGACATGCATGACGGGTTGCTTTTATAGCGCTGCGCACACGGCGTCGCCCATCTCGGCGCAACTCACTTCAGTCATGCCGACAGACAGAATGTCCGGTGTGCGCAGGCCGTCGTCCAGGACCTGATTGACGGCGGTTTCAATACGATCCGCCTGGGCAGGTTCATGCAGGCTGTGACGTAACATCATGGCGACGGATAGGATGGCAGCCAGTGGGTTGGCGATATTTTGTCCGGCGATATCCGGCGCTGAACCATGGATGGGTTCGTACAAACCCTGGCCTTTTTCATTGAGTGAGGCGGAGCCTAACATGCCGATGGAGCCAGTGAGCATGGCGGCGCAATCCGACAGAATGTCGCCAAACATGTTGGTTGTGACCATGACATCAAATTGCTTGGGCCATTTGACCAATTGCATGGCGGCGTTATCCACATACAGGTGGCTGAGCTGAATGTCAGGATATTCGTGCTGCACAATGCGGGTTGCGACTTCACGCCATAGTTCAGTGCATTCCAGTACGTTGGCTTTGTCCACTGAGCACAGGCGTTTATCGCGTTGCATGGCAATATCACAGGCCACGCGCATGATGCGTTCGATCTCGTGTTCGGCGTAGACTAAGGTATTGAATCCTTCGCGTTCGCCGTCCGCCAATGTACGGATGCCGCGTGGTTGGCCGAAATAAATGCCCCCTGTCAACTCACGCACAATCATGATGTCCAGCCCGGCGACCACTTCCGGTTTTAAGGTTGAGGCGGCGGCCAGTTGGGGTGCTAGCACCGCTGGGCGTAAATTAGCGAATAAGCCAAGTTCTGAGCGTAAAGCAAGCAGTCCTTTTTCAGGACGCATTGAGATGTCCAGTGACTCCCATTGCGGACCGCCGACGGCGCCTAACAGAGTGGCGTCGGCTTCACGCGCCATTTCCAGCGTGGTTGGTGGTAATGGAGTGCCTGTCGCTTCATAAGCGGCACCGCCGACCAGTCCTTCATCCAACGCAATATCCAGGCCCTCGCCTGCCAGTTTATCCAATACTTTGGCAGCTTCAGTAATGATTTCAGGGCCTATGCCGTCGCCCGGCAAAATGAGTATGCGTTTGGTCACTGACTGGGATCCTCGTCTGTTGATCGCCGTTTGTCGGGTTGAGGCGGGTATGCGCGTTTAGCCGACAGTCGATCATGATTTTTAGAAAGGACGCAGTATAACCAACTCCGGTTAATATCTGAATTCGGGCATAATGGCGACCTGTGTTATCCGGTTTTTTGTGGATTTATTCTGTGCGACGTATTCAATTGCCAGAGCGGCCCGATTGGCGCGAACATGCCGAGCGTGAGGGGTTTCATTTTCATACGTTCGATGATGGGCCTTATTGGTATGAGAAGGCGGCCTATCAGTTCAGCCTTCGTCAAATTGAGGCGGATTTGGAGGATGTCACGGATGAGCTGTATGCTATGTGCCTGGATTTTGTGGATCAAGCGGTTCGGGATGAGAAAATCCTGCGTGATTTACGCATTCCTGAGTTTGCCTGGCCGATGATTCAGGATAGTTGGCGGCGTAATGAAGGCAGTTTGTATGGCCGGATGGATTTTTGTTATGACGGCGCAGGCCCCGCCAAATTGCTGGAATTCAACGCGGATACGCCAACCAGTATTTATGAGGCGGCTTATTTCCAATGGGGTTGGCTGGAAGACGCCATGCGACTGGGTTTGATTCCGCCGGACAGTGATCAATACAATGCCATGCATGAAAAGCTTGTCGAAGCTTTTGCGTATTTGCCCATTGTCAGTCCGCTGCATCTGGCCAGTTGCCAAGGTAGTGAGGAGGATCGGGCCACGGTTGAATATCTGCAAGATTGCGCGAACCAGGCGGGCTATGAGACCAAGTTCCTCTATATAGAGGATATCGGGGCGGACATTCAGGGTCAGTTTAATGATCTGGAAGATCAGCCGATTCGTTGGTTATTCAAGCTGTATCCCTGGGAATGGTTGATGCGTGAGGAATATGCCGAGCATCTGGCGGGTTGTGATACAAACTTTATTGAACCAGCATGGAAGGCTGTGTTGTCGAATAAAGCCATGCTGGTTTACTTGTGGCGACGACATCCGGGGCATCCGAATTTATTGCCAGCTTTCTTTGCCGAGGAACCGGCAGCGCGGGAATTGATGGGTAATTATGCGCGCAAGCCGGTTTATGCCCGAGAAGGTGCCAATATCAGTTTGTTCCAACAGGGCCGGGAGCCAGTTGAGTTACCCGGCAGTTATGGCGAGGAAGGGTATATTCACCAGGCATTGGCCCCACTGCCGCAATTTGATGGCAATTACACGGTGATTGGCAGTTGGGTGATTAATGGCGAAGCTTGCGGGATGGGCATTCGTGAGGATGATGGGCCAATCACGACGGATGATGCGCGTTTCGTGCCGCATTTCATTGCCGATTGAGACACCTTAATAAAACTGATGCAAGTCCATGCCCCGGTATAAGTCAGCGACGGCTTCCGCATAGCCATTGAACATTAAAGTGTCTTGTTTGCGGGCGAAAAAGCTGTCGCCCAGCATGCGATGTTGTTGCTGGCTCCAGCGAGGGTGATCAACCTGTGGATTGACATTGGCGTAAAAACCATATTCATCTGGTGCCATTTGCTGCCAGGTGGTTCCAGGCATTTTATCCGTAAAGCGGATATGCACAATGGATTTGATGCTTTTAAAGCCGTATTTCCAGGGTACGACCAAACGTAATGGCGCGCCATTTTGGTTGGGCAATTCCGTGCCATACACGCCGGTTGCCAACATGGTCAGCGGATGCATGGCTTCATCCATGCGCAGCCCTTCACGGTATGGCCAATCCAATACGCTGCGTTTTTGACCTGGCATCTGTTCAGGGTCAAAAAGCGTTTCAAAAGCAACATATTTGGCTTTGGAGGTTGGCTTAAAACGCTTTAACAAGGTCATCAGGGAAAAGCCGTTCCAGGGCACATTCATCGCCCAGGCTTCCACGCAGCGGAATCGGTAGATGCGCTCCTCTTGGGGGATATGGCGCAAAATATCTTCAATACCGATTTCTCCTGGTGCCTCGCATTCACCATCCACTTTAACCACCCAGGGACGTGTTTGCAGTGTGTGAGCATATCGAAATGGGTCACGTTTGCCTGTGCCGAATTCATAGAAATTGTTATAACGGGTGATGTTTTCGTAAGCTGTGAGTGTCAATCCATCGCCATGCGGCGTATCAATCCGGTTTGGTATGAGTGTGCCATCCCCTTGCGGTTTGACTAATGCATGGGCGAGGTTCGTGCTGAGTCCTATGCCGGTTGCCATTGCCGCCTTGAGGAGTTGGCGACGTTGGGCGAATGTTTCCGGTTGGGTGATAGCTGATGGCTGAATGGGGTGGCTAGGTCGGCGGCGAATCAGCATGTGGATTCCTGATCATTGGTGGCGAAACGGGTTTTCGATTCTGACGGATTTTGTGAGTTCGGGTTCACTAAATCTTTAAACAAAATTTGTGAATTACGTTGATAGTTGTACAAAGATTTCTTGTTGGCGGGTAATGCTTCAATGGTGCCTTTACGAAAACCGCGTTCACGGAACCAGTCAGCGGTTTGAGTGGTGAGTACAAGCAGTCTGTTTTTGTGCTGTGTTTGCGCCAGTTGGGTGATATGTTTCAGTAACATATCGCCGCGACGGCCGCCGCGGTAGTGCGGGTGAACGACAAAGCAGGCAAGTTCTCCGAGCTGGGGGTCGTCGGTGTCATACAGGGCGGTGCAGGCGATGATTTGCTGGTCGCGGGTGATGATATGAAAATTACCGATCTCCAATTCCAGTTGCTCACGAGACCGCTTGATCAGCATTCCGGTATTTTCCAGTGGGCGAATCAGGTTGAGGATGCCGCTGATATCCTCAATGTCGGCTTTGCGCAAGGATTCAAATTGTTCAGCCGCGATCATCGTACCCACGCCGTCGCGGGTGTATAACTCCAGTAGCAAGGCACCGTCAATGTCAGCATCCAGCAGATGGATGCGGTCAACGCCAGTTTCCAATGCACTGATCAGCGGCGGCAATAAGGCGATTTGTGACGCATGTGTTTTGGCCTCGTCCAAGGTGAGTTCACGCGGTAAGTTCAGCGGTTGATGGCTGAGAAACATCAACTTATCGGCTTTGAGGGATTTGGCGGCGGCGATCGCCACTTCTTCGTAATGCAAATTATAGGTTTCACCCGTAGGTGAGTAGCCGATGGGAGACAGTAGAACGATATTGTGTCTATCCAGTTGTTGTTGAATGTTTTGATGGTGTATCCGACGCACCCGACCGGTATATCCATAATCAATGCCGGCATGGATGCCGAAGGGGCGTGCTGTAATGAAGTTGCCGGATATGACGCTCAGGCTGTCAGTGGAGATTGTGGGTTGATTCAGCGCATAGGCTAACAGGCTCTCAATGCGGATGCCGAGAAAGCCAACGGCTTCTTGAGCGGCCAGTAATGCCTTGTGGTCCGTGATCCGGATGCCGTCGTGCAGGTGAATTGGCGTATTCTTTTGCCGTAAGCGCTCATCAATCTGTGGTCGGGTGCCGTGGACCAGGACTAGCTTTACGCCCAGGCTGGAAATGATGGCGAGATCCTGGATGATTTGGTGGAAAAGGCTGGCGGTAATGATTTCGCCAGCGAAAGCCACGATGAAAGTTTTGCCACGGTGATGATGGATATAGGGTGCGGCTTCGCGCAGAAATGTGGTGTTGCGTTGCGTTGAGTCGTGTTTCATTGGAGGTTCATCAAACCACATTGTGAGATGTGGAGATAGATTCAAGTTGTGTCGTCAAACAGTGGAGATTGATAACTGCTGGCTTCTGGGATTGGACAAAAAATGTTCATTTCTGTCCAATAAATTGCGCTTCTTTGCTCAATACCTATGTATAAGTTGTTCGTCCTTGCTTTTGCGATGATCCTCGCTAAGGCGCTAAATTCCAATAGGATTGCCCTGGTAGTCACGGCTTCCGGCTGATTGCATTAGCCATTATTAATATGGATAATAGCTCGGATCTATCCTGAGCATTTGAAAATTCTGGAAATGGCAATGCGAATAGTTCTGGTTGCATGTATTTTTGCTGTGCTGGCGTCTCCGCTTCATGCAAGCGTGGCTTCGGCTCAAATGGCCCACACAGGGGATATCTTTACGGTTGATATTTCCACTGAGCAGCCGGCCATTGCTGTCGGAGGTACGGTGGTTCCCTTTCGGGAAGTGACCTTGTCCGCTCAACTGCCTGGCCGGGTGAAATTGATCGCAGGTATTGCAGGCGATTATTTTGATCAAGGCACAACGCTCGTCGCGCTGGATGAGGATGAATTGCTTGCCCGGCGTTCGGCGGCGCAGGCTCAGTTAAATGCGGCGGAAGCTGAGTTACGCAATGCAGGAGTGCAGTATTCCCGGGAGTTGTGGTCTCCGCAAACCAAAGTCGCGCCAGGCGGTATGGGGATGCCGAACATGTTCGATCAAATGTTCTCCCGTCCAGCGGAGGATTTTTTTGGTGGACGGGATCGTGATGCCGAACGTAGCGCGGATTTGTATGCGTCAAGCACGCGTATTGAGCAAGCGCGTAGCGCAATTGTGCGTACGCAGTCCGAGATCCAGGCGATTGATGCAAAATTGAGAGACGCGAAAAGCCTTGCCCCTTTTGCTGGTGTGGTGATGCAGAAGTTTGTGGAAAAGGGAGATACGGTTCAACCTGGGCAACCGCTTGTTAAATTCGCTGATTTGACGTGGCTGCAGGTTGAAGTTGACGTGCCGGCGCGTTTGGCGCAGGGCTTGGAGCAGTTGATGGTGTTGCCCGCTGCTGCGACTTTTGATGATCATCCTGAACCAGCGGATGTGCGGGTTGCGCAGATTTATCCCATGGCTGATGTGCAGCGGCATACGATTAAAGTGAAGTTTGATATTCCACGTGGGGTATCCAAACCAGGTATGTACGCCAAAGTGCAGATTCCTGACGTGACCATGTTGGCGGACGTTCGCCGCCTGCCCGCTATCCCCAGCACTGCCATTCGCTATCGTGGCAGTCTGCCAGTCGTCTATATCAGGAATGCCCGGGGTCGACCTGAGCTGCGCATGATCCGTGAAGGGAAACGTTTATCCAATGGCATGACGACGGTGTTGTCCGGCATTGCTGAAGGCGATCAGGTGTATGCGAATCCGGGGCCGAACATAATGAGTGTGACTGTTAGCGCGCAATGATGTGACCGAATAGGCGAAATATTCAGCATGATAGACATGAATCAGTCTGATAAGAATCAACCATCTGATGCTCAGGTTGGGCAGGATAATTTGGGCGTTGCGGGTAATGTGGCGCGTTTTTTCATTAAATCCCCGTTGTCGCCGTTGCTCTATATTGCAATGCTGGCTCTGGGGATTTTGGGATTGTTTATTACCCCGCGTCAGGAAGACCCGCAAATTTCCGTGCCGATGGTCGATCTGTTTGTCCAATACCCAGGGGCTGATGTACAGCAGGTCGAAGCACTGGCGGTGCAGCCGTTGGAGCGGCTGATGTTTGAGATTGATGGTGTTGAACATGTGTATTCCGCCGTTGAACGTGGCCAAGGCGTCGTTACCATACAATTTGAAGTCGGCGAACAGATGGAGCCGTCCTTGGTCAAGGTCAACGATAAGTTGGCTTCAAACCGTGATCGCATACCGAATGGTGTGTTGCCGCCTTTGGTGAAGGCGAAAGGCATTGATGATGTTCCCGTGGTGACAATCACTTTATGGTCAGAGAAGGACTATAACGGTGATGGCGTGCCGGATGTGGATGATTCGCAATTACGCCGTTTGGCGCAGTCTCTTTTGCAACATATTAAAGAGATTCCGGAAACGGGGAACAGTTTTGTATCCGGTGGACGTGCCGAGCAAGTGATTGTTGAAATTTATCCTGAACGTCTGGCTGGGTTTGGCTTGAGTGTCGGACAAGTAGCGCAAACCATCCGTGCCGCAAACGCCGAGCAACAGATGGGCGGAATCGAGTCTGGCGGTTCTCATATGGTCGTCGTATCCGGTTCTTTTTTGCAAACGGTTGAAGATATCCAGCAGTTGCAGGTCGGTGATCATAATGGCGTGCCTGTTTATGTGCATGATGTGGCGGAAGTGCGTCAAGGGCCGGAGGATGCCAAGCAGGCTGTGGCTTATTACTCGGGCGCGGCGAGCGGCGATTTGGACAAAGCGGTGGCCGTGCCTGCGGTTACGATCGCTGTGGCGAAAAAGAAAGGTACGAATGGCGTACAGGTATCTCAAGATATCATCAAGCGGGTCAATAGCTTGAAAGGACGCTTGATCCCGGATGATGTGCAGATCAGCATCACGCGGGATTATGGTAAAAGCGCGGATCAGAAAGTGAATGATCTGATCAAGAAGTTGTTTATTGCGACTGGCTTTGTTTTTCTCTTGGTTTGGCTGGCTTTCCGCGCTTTGAAGCCGGCGGTGGTTGTTCTGCTGGTGATCCCTGTCGTGTTGTTGTTCACGATTTTGTGTGCTTGGTTGCTGGGCTTTACGATTGACCGGGTGTCTCTGTTCGCTTTGATTTTCTCGATTGGCATTCTGGTGGATGACGCTATTGTCGTCGTCGAGAATATTTATCGGCGCTGGCTGGAAAATGGCGAGACGGGTTATGCGACGGCGATTGACGCTGTGCGTGAAGTGGGTAATCCGACCATCCTGGCGACTTTCACGGTGATTGGCGCGCTGCTGCCGATGGGTTTTGTCAGCGGCATGATGGGTCCCTACATGTTGCCGATACCGGTATTGGGTTCCGTGGCGATGGGCATTTCGTTGTTCGCCGCTTTCGTCTTCACCCCTTGGCTGGCAATTCATGGTTGGTTCCGACCAACGATGAAATACCTGGAAACGGCGGAGAAACGCGAACATCAGGAAGCTGAATGGTTGGATGGCTTGTATCGCCGTATTTTGGTGCCGATGATTCGCAGCAAGGCGAAGGCGCGGACGTTCAAGCTGATCATGTGGGGCGCACTTATCGTGATGTGCTCTTTTTTCTATTTCAAGTGGGTCGCAGTCAAAATGCTGCCGCTTGATAACAAACCTGAATTCGCCGTGGTCATTGATATGCCGGAAGGCACAGCGTTGCCGGTTACCGGCAATATCGCTCATCAGGTGGCCGATAAATTACGCCGCATGCCGGAAGTGGTGGACGTGCAGATTTATGTGGGTACGGCGCGCCCCTTCGATTTCAATGGCATGGTGAGGCACTACTATCTGCGCAACCAACCTTGGCAGGCTGAAGTTCAGGTGCAATTGGTTGATAAGGGTAAGCGTAAACGCTCAAGCCATAAAATCGCGGTTGATGCCAGAGAGCAGATTGGCCATTTGGTTGGCGATACCGGGATGAGGTTCTCCGTGGTGGAGATGCCGCCGGGGCCGCCTGTGTTGCAGTCTGTGGTGGCTGAGGTGTATGGCCCGGATGCGGATACCCGCCGTACAGTAGCGAGTGATTTAACCGAGGTTTTTGCCCAAACGGATAGCTTGCGTGATGTGGATAACTATATGCGCGAGCCGCATGAATATTGGCATTTTGAAATTGACTACCAAAAGGCGCAGCGTCGGGGCATTTCGGTTGAAGCGATCAACCGGGAACTTGCCATGGCGTTGGGTGGTTATGTGCTAGGTGATGTCAAGCAGCGCGCCGGTCACGAACCGATCAATATCGTGGTGCAAATTCCGTTGGCGGAACGTTCCAATATATCGCGTCTGGGCGATATATTAGTCACCTCAAGCAGTGGCGTAGGCGTGCCATTACGTGAGTTGGGTCGTTTTGAGCGCCGCCAGGAGTCTCCCGTCGTTTATCATAAGGACTTGCGTCCGGTTGAATATGTTGTGGCGGATGTCGGTGGTGATTTGGCCGCCCCGGTTTACGGTATGTTACAGGTGCAGGAGAAGTTGCTGGAGAGAGGTTGCGAGACGCCGGATGGCAATACTTTGTGTGACAATATCTCCTGGGCAGGCCCGCCGCCGGATGATAATCAATCAGCTTTTGAATGGGCGGGTGAGTGGACCGTCACCTATGAGACATTCCGTGATATGGGAATGGCTTTTTTTGCAGCGTTGATTTTGATTTATATTCTGGTGGTTTGGGAATTTGGCAATTTCCGTATTCCCGCCCTGATCATGGCACCGATACCTTTGACTCTTTTAGGTATTATTCCTGCCCATATGTTGTTTTTCCAGGCAGGCTGGGGTGGTGAGTTTACCGCGACTTCAATGATTGGCTGGATTGCTCTGGCAGGTATTATCGTGCGTAACTCAATCCTGCTGGTGGATTTCTCCGTACATGAAATTCAGCACGGTTCAACAGTGGTTGAGGCTGTTTTACGCGCTTGTAAGACGCGGACGCGTCCGATTCTGATTACTGCACTGGCGTTAGTTTGCGGTTCTTCTGTCATTTTCTTTGATCCGATTTTCCAGGGCATGGCGATTTCTCTGGCTTCTGGCGTACTGGTTTCAACGATTTTGACCTTGATCGTGATCCCGTTGGGATGCGTGAGCGCCGCCAAATCGTTGTGTGAAGTGGCGGGTGTGGATTGTAGTGGTCGCTTACCTGGAGATTCTGATATACAGGGTTATGTGGCTCCTCAGCGGAGTGGCGAGTCTACGGCTTCTGCGCATCAACAACCTTTATGGGTGCGTGTGTGGGGTGCGGTAGCCACTGGACTGATTACACTGTTCATGTTGCTTCAGGGTATTACTGGACAATTAAAATCTTTGTTTAAGCGTCAGCAGGTGGGTTTGTCAGATTCTCGTTCCGAGAAATCTTCCTCGGCTGGGCATCAGGCGGGTTCTGATCGCCAAAAAAATGATGTGACAGAAGGGGCGTCGAAACAGGCTGAGCCGGAAAAACCCCGAGAGCCAGCGGGTGATACGTCTGCTGATATGGATAATGCTGTTTCAGCACCACCGCGAAACGCGGGAAAACAGACGGGTTCTGATCAACCATTGTCTGATAATAAGGTTGTTGCGAAAAAACGTGGCGCTGGCAAAAAGGCGGGCGCGACTCCAAAAGTAGCGGTTCAGCAAGGCGTGACGAATAAAGTCACGGCCAAGCTGGCTCCTAAAAAAGAATCTGATAAGGATTCTGAAACGAATTTATCTACAAGAAAATCTGTCCGGATAAAACAGAACCCTTCCGATGAGAGTTAAACCGAGCAATTGGATTGCCAGTTTAGCTTAGTTGTTTGGCCGGAGACTGGCGTTTTCCCAAAGCGTTTCATCTTCGGTCCGGGAGAGGACTCAATGGTTCTCTCTTCTTATTTGCTGTTGGGTGTTTAGCGAGTATTGTCATGAGAGCGGGCACAGGCGGTTTGTGCATGGAATTGGCTGAGAAAGCGCAATTTACTGAGTGTAAATGAGCATTCTGAATCCAGTTTTAGGGGTGAAGTGACAAAGTGTAGCCTCTTGACGATACTATCCAGTGCTTTGTCATGATTGGATTGACGGAGTACGCTAACCCATCACTGAGTAATTGTCGCAAGCGCAGTGGAATATTTTTGGATTAAGCTGAGGTCTGTTGGCCTGGTGTTTAGCGATCAATCGTAAATATCCTGCTGTTCGTGGAATGATCAACTGCGCTTAAGTGTTTTTGCTGTATAGACCTGTCTGCGTTGAGCTGGGGTTGTCTCTGTTGGCCGGAATGGTCTATGCGGTTTCAATCAGATTGGATCTGAATAAAACATGTTTGGTGAATAGCATGAGTGAGAATCAAGAGTTGCAAGTGAAAGAGTTAAGTGAAGGCCCACAAGACGGTTATTCGCGTTTATCCGAAGTTTTTGAGGCGAGCGCGCGTCGATGGGAGTTAATCATTTATCCATCATTGGTCATGTTCATTGTGTTGGCAGCGTATGGTTTCTATTTGATTTTTAATTTACAGCGGGATGTGCATCAACTGGCGATCAGCGTCGATACCAATATGACTTCCTTGGCTGGCAATATGCAGATTGTTTCTGAAAACATGCAGCAGATGACGAATAGCGTTAGAGTGATGACGACGAATCTGGATTCGATTGATCGTCAGGTTGCTAATCTGGAGCCGATTCGTATGAATATGAATTCAATGGATCATGCCGTACGTTCAATGAGCCGGGCGACCCACTCTATCAATCATGCCACCCAAGGCATGAATCATAGCATCCGGCCCATGTCTTTTATGAACAATTTTTTACCCTGGTAGTGGGTCGTTGGCATTATTCTGAATAATGGTTTATTCAATTAACGGAGAGTAAAAAATGGCTGAACTTTTTTCTGCGGAATGGATGAATGCTTTAAGGGACGAATGGAATGCTGACCCGGAAGTGAAAGATAAACTTGCGGCTATCGGCTTCAATTCTGTGATCACCTGTGGTTTTAAAGGTGAAGACAAGCCGCGTGGTGTTTTTGTCGTGGAGAATGGCGAATGCGTACGTGCAGGCGATTATGATGGCACTACGCCAGACTGGGATATGCGCGCTGACCGTAAGCAATGGTTAAAATGGTGTGAGAATGGCATTGGCATGACGGGTCTTGGCGCTGCGTTTGCGATGGGCAAATTAAAATTCCTGTCTGGTGATTTCGCCGCTATGATTAAAGATCCGCGCATGGCAGGCCCTTTCGTGAAAAGTTTTGGGTTGATGCAGAAACTCGATACTGAATAATTGAGTCTGTGATTGTGCATCAACAGGCCGGGCTTTGCCCGGCTTGTTCGTTATTGTTCTGGAGTTTGTTTTGTCGCATCAAAACACCATGACGCAAACCGAGCGTCGCACTGCGCTTGGACTTGCCGGCGTTTATGGTTCCCGCATGTTGGGTTTGTTTCTTATTCTGCCGGTTTTTGCATTATTTGCTGAAGATATGCCAGGGGCTACGCCTTTGTTGGCTGGCCTTGCGGTCGGTATTTATGGCCTGACTCAGGCGTTGTTGCAAATTCCTTTTGGTCTGTTGTCTGATCGAATCGGACGCAAGCCTGTGATTTTCGCTGGATTAGTGTTGTTTATATTGGGCAGCGTGGTTGCTGCGCTTGCCGACGATATTGTGTGGATAATTATTGGCCGTGCTTTACAGGGTAGCGGTGCCATAGCAGCGGCTTTAATGGCGCTTGCCGCAGATTTGACCCGTGAAGAGCAGCGCACCAAAATCATGGCCACGATCGGCATGACGATTGGTGCTTCATTCATGTTGGCGATGATAGCTGGCCCCTTGCTAAGCGCCTGGGTCGGGGTGCAAGGGATCTTTTGGTTGACTGGGTTATTGGCGCTGTTGGGGATTGCGACCATTGGTTTGGTAGTGCCGACGCCTGTGGTCAGTAAAGTACATCGAGACGCTGAATCTGTGCCAGTGATGTTCCGTCGGGTATTGGCCCAAACGGATTTATTGCGTTTGGATTACGGTATTTTTTCTTTGCATCTGATATTGACGGCATTATTTTTAGGCGTGCCGCTGGCGTTGCGTGACAGTGGGTTGGCCGCTGTTGATCATACCTGGGTATATCTGCCTTTAATGCTGCTTTCGATTGCCGGCATGGTGCCGTTGGTGATTCTGGCGGAAAAACGTCGCCAAATGAAAACGGTTTTTCTTGGTGCGGTCGCCATGTTGGGGCTGGCGCAAGTTTTCTTATGGCGAACATTCGATCTTCATTTAGGGCTTTTGCTGCTGGGTATTGGCGTGTTTTTCACAGCATTTAATTTGCTGGAAGCGCTGTTACCGTCGTTAGTGTCAAAAACAGCACCTGCCGATGCCAAAGGCACGGCGATGGGAGTTTATTCAACTTCGCAATTCGCTGGGGCATTTGTCGGTGGCGTGCTTGGCGGCTGGGTCCATCAATACTATGGTTTATCCGCGATATTTCTACTAGGCGCTGCGGTTAGCCTGATTTGGTTTGTGCTGGCCTGGGGCATGCGTAAGCCAGGCCGACATACCAGCCGTATGTTGCGATGCGATATTATTAGTCAACAGCAGGCTGAAAGCCTTGCTTATGAATTGCGCCAACGAAAAGGCGTTCTTGAAGCGGTGGTCGTTGGTGAAGAAGGTCTGGCTTATCTTAAGATTGATCAAGACCAATTTGATCCAGCGAATTGGATTCCGTTCACGGAAGAATGCCTTTTGAAAGTCAGAGCAGGGAATGTTTAACCGGATATTCTTTCAATTGAAGTTGGGTGTTACCGGCTGTTTGTGGGGAGAGCGTAGAATTGATGGGGTTTCCTGGAGAACAGCCTGAACCGTTCTTACCCATGGGGCATGCCCATTCTCGCTTCGCAAGATTTGAAATTTCCGTTTTTGTCGGCATTCCGCCAGACTTTTAAGCAATCTTCGGCGAGTTGATGCAGGACGCAATGTACAAAGTGGTTGGCTGGAATGTGGGTCTCAGAAGGAGTGACTGGATGCAGGTTATGGTGCATCAGGATTGCGCCCATAACCTGCTGACCACTGCTTTGTTATTGCAGGCCTTGGATGTATTCGGAAACCGCTTTCATTTCAGCATCGCTCATTTTTCTTGCGATTACACGCATCATGGATCCGGCATCGTTGGCTCGCGTGCCTTTAGCAAATTGCTGTAGTTGGGATGCTGTGTAGGTGGCGTGTTGTCCGCTCAATTGGGGGAAGTTGGCCTGAGGGTTGCCTGCTCCGGTTGGAGAGTGGCAAGCCGCGCAAGCGGAGACGCCCGTCGTGGCGTTGCCGCTACGGTAGATCATTTGTCCAAGTGCCAATTGATCTTCCGCCGTGGTTCCTTTGGAACCCGTCTGACCAGCGTAATAGGCTGCTAAGTCGCGCATGTCTTTTTTGCTGAGAGCGGCGACCATACCTACCATCGTCGGATCAACGCGTTTTCCGGTTTTGAAGTCCATCAGTTGCTTATACAGATAACCTTCGTGCTGTCCGGCGATCTTAGGAAAGTTGGGTGCGGCACTGTTGCCATCCATACCATGACAGGCGACGCATGTGGCGGATATTGCTTTGCCGGCTGCAGCATCGCCTGCAGCGTATAGCGGAGCTGATAAAACCAGCGCAGAGAAGGATAAGGTTAATAGGATTTTTTTCATAAGCGTTCCCCGACGGTGCTGAAATCCGGTGATAGTAAATCGCGCTGGATTATAAGTAAACTCTGATTGAATAGCGCGTAAAAATACCTAATGCTTTCATTGAAATGGTATTGCAACCTGTTTTGCAGGTATTTTCCGGGAGTAGCGCAACCTGTCGTTGGTGGATAAAAGGGTTTCTGGATAGTGTGTCTAGCAGGCAATTGGGGGTTCTGGTCATAGTCCCTGAAATTGGATAAGGCGCTCATGCTGGCGTTTACCGCGTTAGGGACTGTTGGTTGGCGCATCATCAACAGGCTTATTCAGTCATTTCAGGGTGGCGATATAAGCCGCAATGTTATTGATATCCATATCGGTCAGGCCTGCCGTCATAGCTCTCATGGTGACGTTATTGCGTTCACCGGATTTATATCCGCGCAGCTTACCAGCAATATCCACAGCACTTTGTCCAGCCAGTTTTGGGTAGCCCAGCATGGGGTTGCCCAGGCCAGTTGGTCCGTGGCAACCGCCGCAAACAGCGTATTTCGCTTTACCAGCTGCTGCATCACCTGCTAGCGCAACGCTTGATAGGGGCGTGAATAAGCTGACCATAGCGATGGCGATTAATTTTTTTTTCATCATTGAGTGTCTCCATTGGAACTGGCATGAAACACCCGCGATCGGGCTAAAGGCGCGAGTGTGGTTTTTGGGAAAATGGCAAAATTGTTGGAAAAAAACTGGTGTGGTCGAATTGTTTTTATTCATGAATGGGCTTGGCTGGTTGCTAATCGATAACAGCGGCAAACTCTGATGCCAATCAATATCGTGACTTTAATCACTTCCCGGGTTGATATTTATTTTATGCCTAACTTTAACTGAACGCCGCCTGCTTGCGCCAGCATGAGATACCGGATATTTCAAGTGTTATTTACCGGTTCTCGATAATGTCGTGATGAGAGCGAGTGCCGCCGCTTGACGATACTACCTAACGGGTGCGTAATTTTTGTCCCTGACTAAAGCGCCAAGTACGGGTGATATCCAGCACATCAACCTGTTCCCGCAGATTTGGCGGGAAGGCCGCGAAGGGTGCAGCCAGTCGTACAATGCGTATGGCCGCGTCATCCAATATTTTGTGTTTGGAAGTGCGTACTAACCGAACGTTTTGTAAAGAACCATCAGCGCGAATGGCGACATGCAGTAATAGATCGCCATACAACTTTTTACGTCGCGCCTCATCCGGGTAATGCAAATTGCCGATCCGTTCAATTTTTTTACGCCAGGCATCCAGATAATTGGCATACAGGTATTCCTGCGTACTGGCGTTAATCGCCTTACGCCGTGGTTGTCTGGCGGCGGGCAGGTTACGATTATCCAGTTCAGCGGTTAATTGGTCGATTTCTTTTTGCGTACTGGCGAAAATTTGCGCCCAATCATCTTGTTGTCGCGCTGTGACGTCAGTTTCGGTGTTGACCATTTGGTATTGCGCGGATTGGTATTGCGTGATTACCGTCGGTTGTTTTTTGGGTTGTGGCTGACTTACTCCACTCGGTTTTAATTCAGGCGCGATTTGTGGTTTGGGCGTGGCTGACAGGTTGCCTAACGGGCTGCTTGGGCGTGACTTATTGACTTCATCGCCACCGCCTTGCTGAGTGATTTGAGCGAGAAAATCCGGGGTGTCATTTTTTTGCGTCGATTGAACGTTTGGGGCAAGCGTGATATCCAGCGTACGTTCAGGAATTGGTGTGTTTTTAGGATCAATATCAAAGCTGATGGCCAAAATGAGGAAGGCATGCAAGCCAAATGCCACCAACAGCGTGGTTATGATGGCATCATGAGTGTGCAGTGGAGAAGGCGCTGACATAGGGTTTTGATTCATGATCTGACGGAACCGCCTGTGAAGTCATTCTGTTTTTTCGGAGCCATGGTATGGATATTGATCAACTCAAACAACATTTGCGTAACGCCGATATGCCGGTTTGGGCGGATTGCGTCGAAAAGCAGGTAGCACAATGTCTGGTCGATAAACCGCACGGCGATTTATCCCGTTGGCGCGCCGTGGTTGAAGCGTTGCCGCGCTTGCCTTATGCGGAACGCCGGATTGACCAGGGTTTGATTCAGGTCGGGTTGGATGCTGACATCACGCCCGAACAACGCCAACATTTAACGCAATTACTACAGCAGCTTCGACCCTGGCGTAAAGGGCCTTATCGGTTGCATGGCGTGATGGTTGATACAGAATGGCGCTCTGATTGGAAATGGGAGCGGATCGCGCCTCACATTGATGTATTGCAGGGACGTACGGTCTTGGATGTCGGCTGCGGTAATGGCTACCACTGCTGGCGTATGGCGGGCGCAGGCGCTGAACTGGTGATTGGCATTGATCCAATGGCCTTTTTTTATATGCAATTTCAAACGGTGCGCCACTTACTGACCGCTGGTGACCCGACTGATTTACTGGCGCAAAAAGTCTGGCATTTGCCGATTGGCGTACAGGACCTGCCAGCCGGGTTACGCGCTTTTGATACGGTGTTCTCAATGGGAGTGTTATACCATCGCCGCTCCCCGCTGGATCATCTCATGACTTTATATCATGCGCTCAAGTCAGGTGGGCAATTGGTGCTTGAAACCCTGGTGATTGAAGGTGACGCTCAGCAGACTCTGATGCCGCAAGGCCGGTACGCCAAAATGCGTAATGTCTGGTTTATTCCGAGTATTCAGGCGTTGGAGAACTGGTTGAGGCGATGCGGTTTTGTGGATGTGAAAACGGTAGATGTCAACTTAACCTCGACGGAGGAGCAACGCACCACCGAGTGGATGCCTTTTGAATCGCTAGCAGATTTTCTAGATCCCCAACATCCGAACCTGACAATCGAAGGTTATCCTGCGCCACGCAGAGCGATTGTTTTAGCAAGAACGCGATAGCGTATTAGGGAGACCTTTTAGCGTCGCCGCCTATCAAGGTGCTCGAGTCAGACATCTGTGCGAACCTCGCCATCCTGACGGAGTGGGCGGATGCCGCTCAGCACGACGTTATGCCTAGAAAAGTCAGAGTGTCTTTTTTAAGTCGCGGTAAAAGTTTTTGTGTGAGCACAACGCCATGAATTCCAATACCACAGAACCTTCTTCATATGAGTAGCCAAGCAGCATGAGTTGTTTAGCCATTTTAAATTTGTATACCCTTAAAAAGGCTAAATCGCCTTTTTTGGGATGGCCTACTAATGGGTGTTCCATTAAATCCCTAACGCCTCACTCAGTTGCGTTTTTAGAGGAGCCCGTTTGTGCTAATAGCACAAAAAGGAGCGACGTAAAAAACGTCAACTGGAGTGACTTGTTAGCTTCTTGTATCCAATGGCTCGATCTTTTCATAAGCCGAAGAATATTCTATTACCATATCGAGATCGTTTAACTTCGTTTTTACCTGCTCTACTTGCTGCTCGGAAGGAGCATTAAATTTTACTCCCACCACTTGAACCGATTCACCAGCGGCAATTGCTGACCCGCATGCCAAGGAAGTACTGGACATATTTTTATTAAGATCCCCTAAAGCTTTGGACAAACCATCCTCTAAGCTGACCGGGCTACCGCGATATAAAACTGAAAAACTATCGATAAAAGCCGGCCCCAAACCATTATTAGTGATAAATACATGCAAAGACGCCACGCCAACACTTTTGTTCCTTGTGGTGGACTTCATCAAATGAGGCTTTACCGAAATCCTATTATGAACTCTTTGTATAGTTGCTTGCCATACGGTGAGGCCAATTGCAGAACATGCAACAACAAAAGATCCTATTGAAATATACAGTTCCATGAATTTTCTCGACTGAAGCTAACAGCACCGTCTAAATCTTGCTTTTGGTTTTTATGCAGCTTCTTTACGGCCTTTTTAAAGGTTGGCGTTTGCAGTATTGTGGTGATTCTAGCCAAAGCTGTAAGGCTCCAGCTTTCCGGCTTCTTTTTCTGCTTTTGCAATAATCGCTTGTTTAACAAACTTGTAGGGTAAATCTGGGTTGTCTTCCATCATTTCACCAATTTTTGCCCAATGCTCAATTTGTTTCGGGGGCGTCCGGTTAAGTGCTTTCGCCATTATGGCGGCTTTATCGACCAGATTTTGGTCAAGCCTTATACTTGCTGTTGCCATTTCAATCACCTTGTGTAAACTTGTTTGATATGTGGTAAGTTGCTTCAAATGTAGTATTCTGCGCATAGTAAGTCAATTCACTACGCACGTTTCGCGTGTCAGACGCTCGTACCTCCGCTGCTTATTGTCGTCCATTCACTGTGTCCACCTCTGCCATTGTTCGTAAAGGTTGCTGGGTAAGCTTGGCGCCAAGCATCGTGGAGGGTAAGAGGTTTTCCAATATCAACGGATCCATGCGTTGATGGTTTTAATGACATAATCCATCGGCAGTCTTTCCTGCTCCAGCCTCGTATTAACGTATTTTTTTGATCGCAGGCTTCTCAACAAATCCAATTCGCCTTCAGTCAAAGCGACCGGTTCTTTAGCGACTGAGTCAGGTTCGGCGACCATTCGTTCTTGATAGTTTTCAACCGTTCTGGCGTCCATCATTAAAGGTGTGATCGCGCTGAGCTTGCTACGGGCATCACTGAGTATGGCCAGGCCTTCTGAATCAATATCTCCCCAGTAACCGACCCGCTTGGCGGCGAGCCAGGTTGCTGTCATCCATGCGACGTTTTTCCCGCCGCCGGATATGGCGATCGTGTCAGTCATGTGATTCAGCGCCAGGCATGATTGCTCATTTTCAATGATCAGAATGTTTCTCGCAGGCAGCGCAAACTTGCGTAAGGTTTCCGAAGACAAGCGAAGTAGAGGGATGCCCCCCAAGGCGGCTTGAGTCTGTTCACATAGCGGTTTAATGAGCAGCCAGTCCTTTGGTTTGCCCTGACAGTCCAGCCAATTGAGCAGGCCCATATCTTTGACCGCCTCATCAATCAATGCGGCGACGATGGATTCAATCATGCGCAAGTGGTTTTCAATGAACTTGGTATCGACAAATGTGACCGGCAGCGCTCTCAAATAACCGCCATTACCCATGCCTTGCGTTAACTGAGGGATGAGTTTGACCAACAGGCCCAGATCTGAACGATCAAATTTATTCAACGTTTCAAGGTGGTCAATCAAGGTCGAGAATAAAGCGCTTTTCTTTTGCTGAGCGGCAGGTGCCTCACTTTGCCAAAGTGGGGCCAAGGCATTGAGCAGATGCGTTATTTTAGATTGCCACACATTGAGTTCACGCGTTTCGTGCTCGCCAAGTAAACCGGCGAAAGCGCCTACGTCAGGCAGCACCAATTTGGTTGGAATCGATTGTTCAGCGAGAGCGCGGAAACGGCGGTTTTCCCAATATACTTCACCAGCGCGCCGATTTTCATCAGCGGAAAATGCTTTCCATGAGGATACAAAGGTTTGGAAATGGCGAATATCAACGAGCGCCGCATTCCCCCTTGGCGGTTTCAACGAAATGTGCAATGGAAAGGCGGATTCGTCTTTGAGCAGGCGTTTCAGCTTACCTGGCTGACGCCATTGTTTTCGCTTTGAGGCGATGATGTCTTCTGGTAGCAATCCCCAGGGTGGTTTGTTGGGCGTTGCGTTATGTTCAGGCGTCATTGAGTGAAAGCGGTTGATGGGTCGCGGATGCTACTTGGCGCAACTCGATCTCATCCGGCAGAGCTGACTGGTGTTGTTCGGCCATGCGTCGATCGATTTCTTCCCAGGTCACTTCGCATAAATGGCTTTCATGCAACTCAGGATCACGTTCGGCAATCAGCAAGGATCTGGCGGACTCTCTGGCGAGGTTGAGATTTTTATAGGGCGTAATCAGGTTCACATGGATATGCAAGGCTTTAAACACCCGAAGCACCCGGCGGCTCACCGCCTCAGCCGTATTTGAAAAGGCCTCATCCAGAAAAACGGTGCAATAAATGGGCTGTTCATAACCCTCAGGCGTCAAGACATAGGCCAGACTGGCGGCGACAATGACGCCGGCGAAAGATTCTTTTTCGCCCCCGGATTTGCCGCTGCTGGATTCCAGCACATCTCTGATCTCCAGGGTGTCCGAATCAATTTCTTCAGCGTAAAAGGACATTTGATACCTTGGATCCAATAACCGCAGGCTTTCCATCGTATGGGACGTACCGGACGCGCTGGCTTTTTCCAACACCTCAACGACTTCGGTGAGCACCTTGAAGCGACCTTCATGATCATCGCTCGTGGCCTGGCTGAGCGCATTTTTGAGTTTGCGTTCAAAATCCTGCACATGTGGATACTTTTCACGTTTTGAACCGAGCTTCAAATGACTGCCTTGCTTGAATTCCGTCCGGTTTAATACCTGATTAATGATGCCGATGCGCTCAAGAATGTCTTCTCGTTCAGACTCCAGATGCGTTTTGATACGGGCCAGGGATTGGGTCGCATGATTATTCAGACGCTCCTTGAATTGATCGATCAGTTCTGGCAGACCTTCTGTTTCGAGGTACTCATAATGCGCCAGATAATCCTGCAAGCCTTCCAGGCCCGTTGGCCAATCAGCGGTGATTGGCCGCCATTGATCTTTTCCCCGGAATGAAGCCATAACGCCATTTGCCACATTCTCGTCCTTATTTTTCGAGGCGCGTACTTTCTCCAACTCCCGGTCCAATGCTTTTTCAAATTCCGCTTGCCGTTGCGCATTATCCAGTGTGACTTCGCCAACGCGCTGCGTGAGCAGGGTTCGGACATCATCCGTCATGCCGGGCGCGGCCAATGCTTGAGATTTGGCGAATTGTTGATGGGCATTTTCCCGCTCTTTTTCCAACGCCCCTTGCTGTACCAGAAGTCGTTCTTTGTTTTTTTGAACGGTTTGCAAATGAGTCTTGGCGGCTTGCCAATGCTCCAGCGCCAATGCCAGATCGCCGCCTGATGCTTCAAACCTGGCCAAATCCGCTTTCACTGCATCCAAACGGTTTCGCCAATAAGGCGCATTAATTTGCTCCCAGGCATAGGCGCTCAGTCTTTCCCACCGTTTGGCTTTTTCTGCTATGTTGTTAAGGAATTCTCTGGCTTCCATGGCCTTGGCCTGGAGTTCTGAATCGTGAAGTTCAGCCGCTTTTTTGTCGGCATTTAACAGCCCCAAACGGGATTTATTAGAAAAGCCCAGGCTCCAGCTTCTACGGTCATCAACCCGCTTTTGGTCTTTTTTCTCAAACCGGCCTCGCTCTTTATGCACAAGACCTTCTTTCGTCATCGAAAAGGGCGTGGCATCCAATTCGTCCGTCCCGGATACACATTGCAAATCAAATTTATTCAGATGATGTTTTAACCAGTCGCGGTAAGGGTGTGCTTTCCACACCAGCTTGCGCAGAAACCCTTTATCGTTGAACGGCACATAATCTTGATGGGGCTGATGCGAACGGTCATGCTGCATGACGACCTGAGCGCGCACATGCAAACCGGTGTGCCTGACATTGAGCCAGCGGGTTACCATGGAATAGCTTTTTTGCGGCGCTAACAGCGTGGTTTTCAACCCGCCCAGCGCGCGCTCAATGGCGCCTTGCCAGGGCTTTTCTTCATCTTTAACGTCCAGTAACTCGCCGATAAATGCCAGTTCATCCCCGGATAATCCCAGCGAATCAATCATGTCATCCCGAAGCTGCTGGTAGCGGACATCAATGTTTGAATCTGGCCGCGCCTCGATTTCCCGGATTTCGTCCTCAATATTCTTCAGCTTTTGCTGATGCTGACTTAACTGAGCGGCGGCTTCGGCAAAAGCGTCCTGGCTTTGCTTTTTGTCTTCTTCAATACCAGCGATTTTTTCAGCCGCGTTCTGCTGGTTGGTTGAGAATGTGTCTTCATTCAACTCAGCGTTCAATTCCAGGCTTCGACAGTCATCCTGATAGTTTGAGGAAGCTTGAATGACATCATTCAGCTTTTCCTGAGTATGCCGGCTCTCCTTTCTTAAGGATTCCACTTTATCGCCGCCAAGGTTCAGATATTCGCCGTGTCTTTTTTCAACCGAGGCTTGTGCATCCGATTCCTCCGTTTCCACATTTTTTAGGGTTCTCGCCATTGACTTGATGTCACTTTGGATCTGATTCAACTGGTCAGACCAAAGCAGTGAGAGCGCTTCGCCAAAGTAAATCGCCAGATGATCTTTTTCGCGTTGTAAGGCGTCCAAAGATTGTTTGGCTCTGGCAATGGATTGAGCGAGTTTCGGCAGGCGGTCGAGGTGTGTGTATCGTGCTTTGGCGTCCATGAGTTGCTTATGGATAGCAACCAGATCAGCAAATTCTTCGACAACTTTTTTGGCGTCCTCTTTCACCCGGCTAGGCTCCAGCACCAGTTCACGGATTAATTTCGTCAAGTCATCAATTTTCTTCAAGCCCAGTGCGCGGGATAACAAGGCCGGGGCATTTTTGTTATCCATGTATAAATGCTTGCGGTATAACTCCTGATAATCCGAGAAGTTATGATCACAATCGGTAATGGCCGGATCGTCACGAAACCATTGTTTCAGCCGTCTGATATCACCTTCGCCGAAAGCATCCAGTATTTCTTTCAGGCGCAGACTCCGCTTCGCCACCACATAGATCCGTTTCACATCACTGAGCGCATTGGTTGAACTGGTGGTCCAGAACAGTGACGCCAGGGTGATGCAAGCACCATCCTCACTTTGATACAGCGCCCTTAAGCCGGTGACGACGCTTTTCTCCCGTTTGCTTTTCACCTTGGTGCTTGAGCCATCATGGGAGGATCCAAAGCTCCCTCTCATATAAGACAGCAGGGAGCGGTCTGAACGATCCCCCTGAGCGGCGGCGACATTGAATGTCGCTTTGCCCGCTGGCAGCAGCAAGGCCATCAAACCATCAATGAAGGTGGATTTACCCGAGCCGTTATCGCCAGTCACCAAAGTACCGTCAGGATCCATGGAGGCGGTGTGAAGTCCGTGAAAGGAACCCCAGTTAAACACCGACAATTCCGCCAAGCGGATTTGTCCCTGGACGAATAAATCGTTGCGAGCAGCAGTGTCCGTTCCGGTATCGAATGTCCCAAAAAGATCGGTCGCCATTTTTGCGCCTCTCACGGAGTTATTGCGTTCAATTGAGTGCCGATCCGCTTATTCAGCCTGCGCTGAAGCCAGTTTTTTATATTCAGCCAGCATGGATGCCAAAAAATCCGCGCTGACGACATAGCGAATAACAGGGGTGATTTCATAGCGATCTTCAGACCCTCGGATGGTCGATAAAATTTTTCTTCTGACCATCTCTTTCACTCTGGCCAACAACTTTTTTCGATCCTTTGAGGCGTGATCCGTTATGGGCAGAAAAGGTGTCAAGTAAGACGCCAACCGTTCAATGTCGATAGTGATTTTCTGCTCTCCGGCAGACTCCCGATCCTGATAATGCTTTCTCAGCACCAGCAAGATCAAAGTGTCATACAGCGAAAGCGTTCGCCTTGCGATCAGAGTTGAGAATTCATCCGTTTCGTCATCATCCTCGCCGGGCGAGTGGCTGGTCGCGGCATGTTCCGAAGCGGAAGTCGCCACGAAAGCCACCCCGGATTTTTGATCTAACACGAGTTGCAGATAAACTTCTGATAAATGCCGACGCACAAAGACTTCATAACGACAAACCAAGGCAAATAATTTCGGTTTTTGCGAGGCTATAACGACGCCTTGCCTCATCAAATGCACCAGGACTCGCCTGGCATCATGCGGCATATCGGAGTTTTTACTGGATGGAGCATCATCATCTGCCCGATCTTGACCCGCTGAAGGCGCCGAATCTTCCAGCATCTCATGGGCTGCGGCATCGTCGCTCAACCTATCTGTGGAAGTGCTTTCATCTGCGGTGTTCGCCTCGCTCTGCCCATTCACCATGGAGAAAAAACTATTTTGTGTGCCGCTGTTATTGTTATCCGCCATGTTTTCAATCCCGATCAGCAAAAGGCTGTCGCTTATAAAGCCAACTCATCAATATTCTCAGGGAACAAATCCGCGCTCAACAAATAAGTGGGTATGGACGCCTTCAAAATCACGCCTTGTTTATCCACTACTTCAACCGTTTCTTTTTGATCTAACGCCGTTGCGCCAACGGCTTTTGCAATGCGCAAATAAGCGACTAATTCTTCAAGACCGGATTTTACAGGGTGTCGATGAGCAAGATCTGAAATTGACATGGGACCAAACCGACTCAAACTTTGAAAGGCTTGATGGGCGACTTCTCTGACCTGTACCGCATCCAGACAATCCAGCACATGCGCATCCGGCTCCCGTTTATTGGCTTTTTCCTCCACCCCGGAGGTATCCAGCTTGTCATCAGGGCTTTTCAAACGCATGGATTCGGGCGATTTTATGTCAATCGGCCCGACCGGCAAGCTGAGCGATGTTGCTGTTTCTAAATCAATGCCTGCATCACGAATATCCACCGCTAACCTTTCCAAAGTTGACAGCAAGCGATCAACTGCCTGATTCTCGCCCGCTGTGCCGCTTTCGATATAGGATCTCAACCCTTCTTCCGTGCGTCGCCTGACCCGAAAAACGCGATCGCTCTCCCGGCTTAACTCACGCATCAACTGTCCCAGAAACTGGTGCTGATTCGTCGATAACTGCCTGGCAACAGGCCGACTTAAAATGCTGCGTAATTGCTCACGAAACTCCATGGACCTGTTTTGGTCGCAAAGCAATTGAAAGAAGCCTTCAAAAGCGCTCCCGGCATCTGTCGTGGAAAGTAGTGCCTCCTTCTCCATCACAGACAGCAGGACATCTCCACGGGAAGCATCGCTTTGAATCATCTGCACCCTGAGATCTTTATCCAATTTCCTGACTTCATCCTCAACCCGACGAAAATCGCCAGTCAGAACGGCAGCCAATTGGTAAATTTCGCGGATTCGCTCCCGCTGCTCAACCTCGCTCAACTCAGCAACAACACCAGCTTGTAACGCCTCTATCTCACGCTGAATCCCGGCTTTCTTACTTTCGAGCAAAGCCACCCGTTCATTGACATGCGGGCTGATCGCCGCCGCCAAATCGCGCACCGCCTCTTGAACGATGCGTAAATGAGAAGCGGTCGTCCCTGCATGGTGCTCATCCAGACCTTTACAAAAACGCAGTGCAGTTTCACTGGCGTCGGTCTTGGTCAGCATGTCGTCCATCTCACGTAACCAACCGTTCCTGATCCATTGATTAAGATAAGTGGCGGCAGGGGTCTCAGTCACCCAAATGCCCAACTCCCGGCTTTTTTCAATTTCCGCGTCCAGCATGATTCTGGCCCGGCCATAAGGTATTTCGCTTTCTTCGACGAATAGATCCGCAATAAACGCCAAAATATAAGGCGCATTATCTGCCCGCAACATCTTCCAGGCGGCGTTCTCGTTAAAAAGACGCCGATATTTGGCCTGTAACCCCTGGAAGCTCAATAGCGGTTTCTCATATGGCGGTTATGTATCTTCGGGTTTCGATCAAAAAGGGATTTGAAGGCACCGCTTAATAAGCTTGCTGCGTTGCCGCTAATCGTCTAACAGTTGAATACCCCTGGCCACAGTGTTCTCATGCGTT
>JAPQLC010000010.1:182500-192160 GCA_030826945.1 Candidatus Thiobius zoothamnicola | reverse complement strand
TAAACGGCGAGCTGGCCGAGGAAGGGTTCGGATAAATGCTCCTGCCAGTCGAAACGGATGACGGGCGTTTCGATCCCGGCCAGTTGCGCCGTGAGCCGGTAGTCCGGTTGGCCGGGCATAGGCTGTGCCTCTTTGTGTCAGAATCAAGGAAAGGTGACGGGATTACCTCAGTAATGGAGGGGGTTGTCAAGTGAAACAGTCATCAAGACCCAAGAGATTTTTGGAGTCAACTTTCATCAAATCGCCCTGATTGACGCTGCCGCCTGTGTAATATGCGATTGATTTCCTCCAGACGCTCAGGCGTACCCACATCAATCCATTGTCCTGAATAACATTCGCCAGAGACTTGGTGTTGAGCCATGGCACGACGCAACAATGGGGCCAACGGAAATGCGCCGGGTTGACAGCCTGAGAATAAGGCTGGTCGATAAATGCCAACACCGCTGAATGTGAGTTTGGGCATATCCATCGCATTGATCCCGCCATGTTCGGCCAAATGAAAATCCCCTTGCAAGTGATGCGCCGGATTTTCAACCAAGACCAGATGCGCCAACATCTCATCGGATATCCTGAGCCGTCTGAAGTCCATGTCACACCAAATATCGCCATTGATCACCAGGAAAGGCTCCGCGCCCAATAAAGGTAGCGCTTGGTAAATCCCCCCCCCGGTTTCCAAAGCACTTCCCGGCTGTTCAACAGAATATTGGATAGCAGCGCCCCACTTAGCACCATCCCCTAAACATTGTTCAATTTGCGCGCCCAAATGCGCATGGTTAATCACCAACTGGCGGATACCACTTCGCACCAACCGTTCAACATGCCAGATAATCAGCGGCTTACCGCCAACTTTGAGCAAGGGTTTGGGGGTGTCATCAGTCAATGGACGCATGCGCTCTCCACGCCCGGCAGCCAGAATCATTGCCTTGATTGGTTGGTGTGCCACGAATCTGATGAATTAGCAATCAGTCAGCGAACAACGCTGGAGATTACTTCAGCGAGCGCTACGCTTTGGCTTTCATGGCACCAAAAAACTCCTGATTGGTTTTCGTGCTTTTGAGTTTATCAAACAGGAATTCCATCGCAGCGAGCTCGTCCATTGGATGCAGAATCTTGCGTAAAATCCAGAATTTTTGCAGCTCGCCTTCTGGCATCAGTAACTCTTCACGGCGGGTGCCGGAACGGTTGATATGAATGGCCGGGAAGATGCGTTTTTCCGCAATGCGCCGATCCAGATGCACTTCCATATTGCCTGTGCCTTTAAATTCCTCATAGATCACATCATCCATACGTGAACCGGTCTCTACCAAAGCGGTGGCGATGATCGTCAGCGAACCACCTTCTTCCACATTGCGTGCCGCACCGAAGAAACGTTTGGGTTTTTGCAATGCGTTCGCATCCACCCCGCCAGTCAACACTTTGCCTGATGATGGGATCACCGTATTGTAAGCGCGCGCCAGACGGGTGATAGAGTCCAATAAAATCACAACATCATGTTTATGCTCAACCAGACGCTTGGCTTTTTCGATCACCATTTCAGCGACTTGCACATGGCGGGTCGCCGGTTCATCAAAGGTCGATGAGATCACTTCGCCACGCACGGAGCGCGCCATTTCAGTCACTTCTTCCGGGCGTTCGTCAATCAGCAAAACAATGAGATAGCATTCAGGATGATTAAGCGCGATGGATTGGGCGATATTTTGAATCAACATGGTCTTGCCCGCTTTAGGCGGAGCAACAATCAATCCACGCTGTCCCTTACCAATCGGCGCAACCAGTTCAATGGTACGGGCGGTGATATCTTCTGTGCTGCCATTGCCGATTTCCAGTTGAAACTTTTGGTTGGCGAACAGAGGCGTGAAATTTTCAAACAGAATTTTGTTTTTCGCCGCCTCAGGCGCGTCATAGTTGATTTCATCCACCTTCAACAAAGCGAAATAACGTTCACTTTCTTTCGGCGGACGAATTTTGCCTGAGATAGTGTCCCCAGTTCTTAGGCCAAAACGACGAATTTGGCTGGGCGACACATAGATGTCATCCGGGCCAGCCAGATAGGATGAATCACCGGAGCGTAAAAAACCGAATCCGTCCTGAAGGATTTCCAGCACACCATCGCCATAAATATCCTCACCACGTTTGGCTTGTATTTTGAGAATTGCAAAAATCAGATTCTGTTTGCGCGAACGACCAACATCTTCAACACCCATTTCGTTCGCTAAATCCTGTAGCTGATTGATGGGCATATTTTTTAGTTCAGTGAGGTTCATAAAAAGCCTATGGCGAGGTAGAAGGATATTGTGGTCATCCGGCTTGAAACAACCGGTGGAAGTGAAATCAATGGGGAGGATGAAAGAGGTTTATTACTCCGGCGGATGATAGCATATACGCCCATCATCACCGGTCTTCGCGACGATTAAATGATCCAGATGCGGTGCCTGCCAGGCATTGAGATCCGCCGCGCCTGTCTGGCCAGGTTTAATCCGCCGCGTACCCTGATAACCCGGTCATAGAGTCATCAACATTCAGGCAACGATAAAATTCAAATATTGCTATCAATAAAAGCCGTTAATTGCGATTTGGTGACAGCACCGACTTTGGTGGCTTCAACTTCGCCGCCTTTAAAAATCATCAAGGTTGGTATGCCGCGAATGCCATATTTTGGCGGCGTCGTCGGGTTATTATCAATGTTCAATTTCGCAACCTTGATTCGCCCTTCATATTCTGTAGCAATATCATCCAACACGGGCGCAATCATTTTGCAAGGACCGCACCAATCCGCCCAGTAATCCATTAACACGGGCTTATCCGCTTCCAATACTTCGTTTTGGAAGCTTTCGTCCGTTACATGAACGATTTTATCACTCACTGTTATCTCCGTAATTCATCGTTAATATCAAATTTTAGAGGTGCATTATAGGCGAAATCCGCGCGTCTGATACGGATTAAGCCGACATTCAGATCAAAGTTATCCGGGTATTTTCATGCAAACCCTCCATAATCAGTGATCAAGCCCCAAATTTATGGCCGCTCACAGACATTCCACCACCCTTTGCCGCATAACAGATCGCATGTTCGATGCGCATGGCAAAATCCGGTATCCTATGCCGCATGAGTAAAAAGCATCTAACTGATACACGATTTGATCAATTCCCTTTAAGCCAAGCAATCCTCAGCGGCTTGCAAGAAGCTGGCTTTGAATACTGTACGCCAATTCAGGCTGAGACCTTGCCATTGGCGTTGGATGGCGTGGATATCGCCGGTCAAGCGCAAACCGGCACCGGCAAAACCGTGGCTTTTCTACTGGCGACGCTGCATATGCTCGACCAGGAACCCGCCAGCCAGGAACGCCAACCTAACCAACCGCGAGCATTAATTTTAGCACCAACCCGTGAATTGGCTGCGCAAATCCATAAGGATGCTGGTGCGTTAGCCAAACATACGGGACATCACATTCAGGTTGTTTATGGCGGAACAGGCTATGAGGCCCAGCGCAAAGCCATCGAACAAGGCGTTGACATCCTCATCGGCACACCAGGCCGATTGATTGATTACTATAAACAGCGTGTCTTTGATCTAAGGGCCATTCAGGTTCTGGTCATGGATGAAGCAGACCGGATGTTTGACCTTGGGTTTATCAAAGATATCCGCTATTTATTGCACCGCTGCCCACCGCCCAGCGAACGCTTAAGCTTGTTATTTTCTGCCACCCTATCCTATCGTGTTGGCGAGTTAGCTTACGAACACATGAATCAGCCACGCAAAATTGTCGTGGAAGCTGAGCAGATTACGGCTGACCGGGTACGCGAAACCGGTCATTTAGTCTCCAATGATGAAAAAATCTCGCTGCTACTGGGCTTATTGCGATACATGGAAGACACGCGCAGCATCATTTTTGTCAACACCAAACGCGGCGCTGACCGCATTTGGGGATTTCTGGAAGGCAATGGCTATAAAGCAGCGATTTTATCCGGCGATGTGCCGCAAAAAAAACGCGAATCCCTACTCAAACTGTTCGCTGAGCGGAAACTGGCTATTCTCGTGGCCACCGATGTAGCGGCCCGTGGGTTACACATTGAAGGCGTCACTCACGTATTTAATTATGATTTACCGGAAGACCCGGAAGATTATGTCCACCGCATCGGTCGTACTGCCCGGGCTGGCGCGACAGGCGATGCCATTTCTTTCATTTGCGAAACTTACGCCATGGCCTTGCCGGACATTGAGGATTATATTGGACACAAAATACCGGCCCGAGCTGTTTCCAGTGAACTGCTGGTCGATGTGAATCCGGCCACCTGCGTGATCAACCGACACAAAACAAAGCCAACGCATACCAGAAATACAAACCGACGCCCTCCCCGCCACAATCGATCGAACCCGCAAAAACGATAAAATCCGCCCGACAGCTTTGTTTGAGCAAAAAAATCATGCGAGACGCCATTTATCAAGCCGATATACCCGAATTGACTTTGCGGCACAGAGGCAAAGTCCGCGATCTTTACGACGTGGATGAAGCGCATTGGCTCATTGTCACAAGTGATCGCTTATCCGCCTTTGATGTTGTATTACCCCAAGCGATTCCCGGCAAAGGCGAAGTTCTGACCCAAGTAGCGGATTTCTGGTTCAAACGCACCGAACATCTACTACCCAATCATTTAACCAACATCCCGGTCGAACAAATCCTTACCGACCCGACCACCCGCCAGTCTTTGGGCAATCGCGCAATTGTAGTGAAAAAACTGCGTCCCTTACCCATTGAAGCCATTGTACGCGGCTATCTGATTGGTTCTGGCTGGGCAGACTATCAATCCACTGGTCATGTTTGCGGACTGAAACTGCCGGATAATTTACGCATAGCGGATAAATTACCAGAACCTCTCTATACCCCATCGACCAAAGCGGCTGTCGGCGGTCATGATGAAAATATTGATTTCGCTGCGACAATCGACCTGTTAGGTGCCGATCTGGCGACTCAGATCAAGCAATTAAGTCTGCAAATTTATACCGAAAGCGCCGCTTATGCCCTACAACGCGGCATCATTATCGCAGACACCAAATTTGAATTCGGTCTGGATGAAAACCATCAACTGCACCTCATTGATGAAGTCTTAACTCCGGATTCATCACGCTTCTGGCCAGTCAATCAATATCGTCCTGGCATCAGTCCACCCAGCTTTGACAAACAATTTGTACGCGACTATCTGGAAACACTCGACTGGGACAAGACTCCACCCGGTCCCGAACTGCCTCTGAAGGTTATCCAGAAAACAGCTGAAAAATATCAGGAAGCCAAATTGCAACTGACGACCCCTGCCTGATGCTATTCTTTGAATATCGTCAAACGTTACAATTTCAAATGCAGTGAAAATCTCATGATCCAATTCGGATACAGCATAACTTACGTGGATGATGTCAAAGACGCCATTGAATTTTTTGAAAACGCCTTCGGTATACAAAGACGTTTCATCCATGAAGCGGGGGATTACGCTGAGTTGGACACAGGGCAAACCACACTGGCTTTCGCCAGTCATACACTCGGCGAAGCCAACCTTCCACTGGGCTACATGAATGCCTCAACATCCACCAAACCACTGGGTAATGAAACCGTATTTGTGACTGATGATGTTCACAAAACACACGCCTCCGCCCTCCAAAACGGAGCCAATGAAATCCAACCGCCAACAGAAAAACCTTGGGGTCAAACCGTTTCTTACCTCAGAACCCCATCAGGTATACTGCTGGCACTTTGTAGCCCCGTAACAGACGATTGAAAAATTCATGACTGAGTTAGGTCGTATCGTGACGATACGATCTGGCTGGTCACCAAGGCGCCAGCCCCCTTGCAAGCTCATCTTCGCCATGACTATCCTGAACATCCTGCATTTTCCCGACCAACGCCTACGCAATAAAGCGACCCCCGTCAGCAAAGTTGACGCAGAAATTGAACAACTCATTGACGACATGTTTGAAACCATGTACCAAGCACCAGGTATTGGCTTGGCCGCCATCCAAGTCAATGTGCCCAAACGGGTAATTACGATTGACATTTCTGAAGAGCGTAATCAACCCCTTGTTTTGGTGAACCCAGAAATATTGGTGAAAAGCGGGGAAGAGGAAATGGATGAAGGTTGCTTATCGGTACCTGGAGTCTATGAGAGGGTCAAACGCGCCGACCATATCCGCTTTCGGGCGCTTGATCGTCATGGTGAACCCTTTGAAATGGAAACGGACGGATTACTGGCTGTCTGCATACAGCACGAAATTGATCATCTGGATGGTAAATTGTTTGTTGATTACTTATCTAATTTAAAACGCCAACGTATCCGTAAAAAATTAGTCAAAGAGGCACGCCAAACGTCCGCACCTATGGCGTGATCAATCATGAAAAAGCCTCTACGTATCCTATTTGCAGGAACGCCAGCCTTTTCCGTTCCGCCGTTACTTGCATTAATTGAAGCCGATTATCAAGTTACCGCCGTTTATACCCAACCAGACCGACCAGCAGGCCGTGGCCGCAAATTAACGCCAAGTCCCGTCAAAACAACGGCATTACAACACGGCTTACCCGTTGAACAACCTGCCAATTTCAAAAACCCTGTGGATATTGCACATCTCGCCGCCTACCAAGCTGATTTAATGGTTGTTGTGGCATATGGATTGTTATTGCCAGAAAACGTGTTAAATACACCGCGCCTTGGTTGCATCAACATCCATGCTTCTTTATTGCCACGTTGGCGGGGTGCCGCACCTATTCAACGCGCAGTAATGGCCGGTGATGCAAACTCCGGCATCTCCATCATGCAAATGGAAAAAGGTTTAGACACCGGCCCGGTATATCTACATCAAAGCATTCTGCTCAGCGTTGGCGAAACCAGCGGTAGTTTGCATGACAAATTGTCGGAATTAGGTGCACACACCCTGATCAAAGCACTGCCAGGCATCATTGACGGTCGTTTAGCCGCTGAACCACAAGATGAGCATCAAGCCTGCTATGCCCATAAACTCAATAAATCCGAAGCCTGGATCGACTGGCAGCAGTCCGCATCACAGATTTTGCGCCAAATCCAGGCGTTCAATCCCTGGCCGGTTGCCCAAACACGCTTGGGAAAAATGCATTGGCGTATCTGGGAAGCTGAAGAAATCCCGGGTACCATAAACACGCCTGGCACCATTATCTCGGCCAAACCTGAGGGCATTGATGTGGCAACCGGCAATCAGCTATTACGCATCAAAAGGTTACAAATCCCGGGAAAACGCACGATGAACGCGCGGGATTTTATTAATGCGCATCAAGTCCAAGGCATGCAATTCGACAGTAAATCATCATGATCAACATTGCACAATCCTTGCAAAAAGTTCGACAACGAATGAGCGATGCGGCAAAAGTCGCCGGGCGTGAAGCCAGTGACATTCAATTACTCGCTGTCAGCAAAACCAAACCCATAGACATGATCCACACTGCCTATCAGGCAGGTCAAAGCTGCTTCGGCGAGAATTATCTACAGGACGCATTACCCAAAATATCCGCGTTGCATAAACTGCCCATCGAATGGCATTACATCGGAAAATTACAAAGTAATAAATGTAAAGACATCGCTAAACATTTCAATTGGGTACACAGTGTTGATCGATTAAAACATGTCCATTTGTTGAATCAACACCGATCCGATAACCAAGCGCCATTACAAATCTGTCTGCAAGTCAATCTCAGTGGGGAATCCAGCAAAAATGGTATTGACACCCATCAAACGATTAATCTGGCAAAAGCCATCACGCCCCTAGCCCGCATACAATTACGCGGTCTGATGACTATGCCCAACCCCAATAGCCCGAAACAAGACCAAATCAGAATTTTTCAGAAACTGGCAGCACTCAAAACACGCATAAACCAACAAAATAATCGATCTTTAGATACTTTATCCATGGGTATGAGCGATGATCTTGAACTCGCCATAGCAGCAGGCTCAACCATGGTGCGAATCGGTACGGATATCTTCGGCCCTCGGAACTGATAAAAAACCTTGCGTCACGAATATAAAACTACAACTGACACATTCGGTCTAATTGCAAACAAGAAAAGCATGTATCAAAGCTTGTCTGCTTAATATCTTGATTCCCTTTCCAGGGCGAAAGAGTATAAATAATCGCCATCATCATACTCAACGAAACAATGGCCAATAAATTTGAACGCCACCAAGAACCGAGTTCCCATAGACCCCATGAAGCATTCAAAACCGAAGAGCCGAATTCATTTAATTCGGCATGACGTTTCAAGGCCTTATCTCGTATCCGCCATAACGTAACACGCGTCGATGAAGATAATGGCTTATCCCCGACAACCTGCATGGCATGAATAATTTTCTCGTCAATCATATCTATCATCAGCAATGATCAAATCTATGTGATCAAGCATACAATATATCTTCGGTTTATTCATGGCAAAAAAAATGCCTAACTCCTAAAAGGAGCTAGGCATTTCTGAATAAATGCTTGGCAGTGACCTACTCTCACATGGGAAACCCCACACTACCATTGGCGAAGCACTGTTTCACTTCTGAGTTCGGGATGGAATCAGGTGGTTCCAGTACTCTATTGCCACCAAGCAAACTTTTCGGAGTCATTAAAAAATCACTCCATGTCTGGTTTGATTGATCAAGCGCCTGGATATAAAAATCCAGCAATCACCTTATGTCTTCAATAATCATCAAAGATTTTAGGTGTTATATGGTCAAGCCGCACGAGCAATTAGTACTGGTTAGCTTCATACGTTACCGTACTTCCACATCCAGCCTATCAACGTTGTAGTCTTCAACGGCTCTGAAGTGAGAACTTATCTTGGGAGGGGCTTCCCGCTTAGATGCTTTCAGCGGTTATCCTGTCCGATCATAGCTACCCGGCAATACCACTGGCGTGATAACCGGAACACCAGAGGATCGTCCACTCCGGTCCTCTCGTACTAGGAGCAGCTTCCCTCAATTCTCAAACGCCCACGGCAGATAGGGACCGAACTGTCTCACGACGTTCTAAACCCAGCTCGCGTACCACTTTAAATGGCGAACAGCCATACCCTTGGGACCAACTTCAGCCCCAGGATGTGATGAGCCGACATCGAGGTGCCAAACACCGCCGTCGATATGAACTCTTGGGCGGTATCAGCCTGTTATCCCCGGAGTACCTTTTATCCGTTGAGCGATGGCCCTTCCACTCAGAACCACCGGATCACTAAGGCCTACTTTCGTACCTGATCGACGTGTCTGTCTTTCAGTCAAGCACCCTTATGCCTTTGCACTAACCGTACGATGTCCGACCGTACTTAGGGTACCTTCGCGCTCCTCCGTTACTCTTTGGGAGGAGACCGCCCCAGTCAAACTACCCACCATACACTGTCCCCGGCGTTTTAGCGCCTGGGTTAGAACTTCAAACATACCAGGGTGGTATTTCAAGATTGGCTCCACACAATCTGGCGATCACGTTTCAAAGCCTCCCACCTATCCTACACAAGTAGGTTCAAAGTCCAGTGTAAAGCTGTAGTAAAGGTTCACGGGGTCTTTCCGTCTAGCCGCGGGTACACAGCATCTTAACTGCGATTTCAATTTCACTGAGTCTCGGGTGGAGACAGCGTGGCCATCATTACGCCATTCGTGCAGGTCGGAACTTACCCGA
>JAPQLC010000010.1:0-177500 GCA_030826945.1 Candidatus Thiobius zoothamnicola | reverse complement strand
ATACGACAGCGCCAGCGTTTTGGCCTGACCAGATGCGTCTTGCGCAACAGCGATCAAATCGGGAATTCCACCACCTTTGACAAATTCATTACGTACGGTATGGCCTGGTGCTTTCGGCGCGATCATGATGACATCCAAATCCTCACGCGGCACAACCTGATTGTAGTGAATAGCAAAACCGTGCGCGAAAGCCAATGTCGCACCTTCTTTCAAGTTCGACTCAATTTTGCTGCGATATAATTGGGCTTGGAACTCATCCGGCGTAAGCACCATCACTAAATCTGATTCAGCGACCGCCTCTTCAACCCCCTTAACAACCAATCCCGCCACTTCTGCTTTAGCCGCCGAAGCTGAACCTGGGCGCAATGCGACACGGACATCAACACCGGAATCCTGTAAGTTATTTGCATGCGCGTGGCCTTGCGATCCATAACCGATAACGGCGACTTTTTTTGCCTTGATGAGAGATAAATCGCAATCTTTATCGTAGTAAACATTTACTGCCATGGTGGTGTTCCTTAAACACAATTTAATCTTAACTCCCCGCCGCTTGCAGCGGGCGCGAATTGATGAGGCTTCCCAAGAGTCAGCGACGAGGCGCATGGCTCCGTTGACAATCTAAATTCGATTTCTAGATGCTGAATCGTCAAACAAGGTGTTTATTGCCGCGCGCAATACCCATCACACCGGAGCGAACTGTTTCAATGATGCATTCTTCTCCCAATACCTGGATAAAAGCATCCAGCTTTTGACTTCCCCCGGTCATCTCAATCGTGTATTGATTAGCGGCGACATCAATGATCCGACCACGGAATATATCTGACATCCGCTTAACTTCTTCGCGCACCCCACCGTCAGCCCGCACTTTGATCATCATCAACTCGCGCTCAATATGCGGACCTTCCGTTAAATCCATTAGCTTGACCACATCAATCAGTTTATTCAGCTGCTTGGTGATTTGTTCAAGCACGTTCTCATCGCCACGAGTGACAATGGTCATACGGGATAAGCTGGGATCTTCCGTCGGCGCCACAGTCAATGATTCAATGTTATATCCACGCGCGGTAAACAAATTGGCCACGCGCGATAAGGCACCCGATTCATTTTCTAAAAGCACTGCAATAATACGTTGCATCAGGCCAACTCCCGTTCCGATGAGAGATACGGCGACATATGCATTTCGTGATGCCCCTTACCCGCCTCAATCATCGGATAAACATTCTCTTCCGGGTCAACCACGATATCCATGAAAACCAATCGATCCCGCATACCGAAAGCTTCACGATACGCAGCCTCCAGATCGGCTGGATTTGTCACCTGCATACCGACATGCCCGAAGCTTTCAGATAATTTGATGAAATCAGGCAACGCATCGACATAAGAGTGTGAATAACGACCATCATAGAAAAACTCCTGCCATTGGCGCACCATACCCATATAACCATTGTTCAATAGAATAATCTTCAATGGCAGATCATATTGCTTACAGGTCGCTAATTCCTGAATGCACATTTGGATACTCGCTTCCCCAGTGACGCAAGCCACCGTCGCTTCAGGGAAAGCTTGTTGCACTCCCATAGCCGCCGGCAAACCAAATCCCATGGTGCCAAGGCCACCGGAATTAATCCAACGTCGTGGCTTATCAAACGGGTAGAACTGCGCCGCGAACATTTGGTGCTGACCAACATCAGAAGTCAGATAAAAATCCATTTCCCGGGTCACTTGATACAAAGCATCAACCGCTTTTTGCGGCTTGATCACCTGGTCACTCGGCAAATAACTCAAGCAATTAACACTGCGCCAGCCTTCAATTCGCGCCCACCAATCTGATAACGCCTTCACATCCGGCTTACGTTGCATTTCCTCAATCAAACGCAACATGTCTTCCAACACATTATTGACTTGCCCGACAATTGGCACGTCAACACGAACTGTTTTGGAGATAGACGCCGGATCCACATCAATATGGATAATTTTGGCATGTGGGCAGAAATGCGCGATTTTCCCCGTCACCCGGTCATCAAAACGGGCGCCGATCGCAATCAACACATCCGTTTCATGCATCGCCATATTGGCTTCATAGGTGCCATGCATGCCAAGCATGCCGAGAAACAACTGGTCTGTCGCTGGATACCCACCCAAACCCATCAAGGTGTTGGTGACTGGGAATCCGGTAACCTGAGCCAGCTTGTATAAATTTTCTGAAGCATCGCCCAGCACCACGCCACCACCGGTATAGATCACTGGACGCTTAGCCTGCATCATAAAGTCAACCGCTTTACGAATTTGCCCGGAATGGCCGCGCTCAACCGGCATGTAAGAACGCATCTGAATCGTTGCCGGATAGACATAAGACACTTTGATATCAGGATCAGTCACGTCCTTGGGAATATCCACGACAACAGGACCAGGACGGCCAGAAGCAGCGATATAGAACGCTTTTTTCATCGTCATGGCGATGTCTTGAACCCGCTTGACCAGAAAATTATGCTTCACACAGGGGCGAGTGATGCCAACCGTATCCACTTCCTGAAAAGCATCAGAACCAATGACTGGCGTAGGCACCTGGCCGCTCACCACGACCATAGGGATGGAATCCATAAAAGCCGTCGCAATACCAGTAACCGCATTGGTCGCGCCAGGGCCTGATGTCACCAGTGCCACCCCTACTTTACCTGTCGCTCGGGCATAACCGTCAGCCGCATGAGTGGCGGCCTGCTCGTGGCGCACCAAAATATGCTGTATGGCTTCCTGCTTGAATAATGCATCATAAATATGCAAGACAGCACCACCTGGATAGCCCCAGACATATTCGACACCTTCGTCTTTTAGCGCCTGTACGACGATTTCGGCGCCACTTAGCTCCACCTGACAACCTCCACTATAGGTTGGTTCTTAACCTTATAAGAAAGCAATAGAAATTCCCACATTTCGTACGCAAACCATAAACTTCTCAACCTACTGATATTAGACGCTCAGGTCAATATGCAAAATCCCTCATCAAAGCCATCCAGATTGTAGGGATCGAGCGCCTTAACACCATTGAGAGCAGGTAAAATACACGCGACTAAAAACCCTGATTCCATCCAATGACAGTTTCCATGACGACATCAACAGCATGAGTTCCCAACACAAACGTCCCCAATCTGTTTTGGTGCTGGTATGCACGCAGAGTGGTGATGTGTTATTGATGAAGCGCGTTAGGCCACGCGGTTTTTGGCAATCCGTCACTGGTGCTTTACGCTGGGGCGAAACGAGGCGGATGGCGGCGCAACGAGAATTATGGGAAGAAACCGGCATACAGTCCGGCAAGCAATTGTACGATTGCCACCTGCATGAACGTTTTCGCATTATGCCGTCTTGGTCCAAACGTTATGCGCCAAATACACGTTTCAATACAGAACATTGGTTTATTATGCGCTTGCCCAAGCGTCGCCTAATCCATCTGAATTCACTTGAGCATCAAGACTATCGGTGGTTGCCCGCCGAACAGGCAATGAAAAAAACGACTTCATGGACTAATCGGAAAGCGATTCATAGACTGATCATCTCACACGCAACCGGGTGACAGATCGCATCTGGCAGTAACATACCGCGAAACCATAGGGCTATTTACATTAATCAACTTCTATCCTTCCCTGTGAATTTATTTTGCGTTCATCGGTAATTTTAATGATCATAGCTGAATTGTGGCTGAACAAGTCAAATAAGGCTTAACAGACTGTTGAAATTCGCTCAGGAAGGTGCAAAACAACACACAAAAGCGCATTGCACGCTTTTAATCATTGGCTTTATTAGTCTCCCGCACAGGAATTCAAACGCGGGGTATAACGGGATTTTACAATCCGGCAAGCACGGAATCAGCGCCGAAGTCCCATTGCGAAACACGGGGAAACTGAATACATGGACCAACTCATTATCCTGCTGCCTACCTTACCCTTATTGTCGGCGCTGCTAACCCATTTATCAGCGCCTTTGCTAGGGAACCAGGCAATACGCATCAGTTTGACCAGCGGCGTATTGACGCTGTTGCTGGCCGCAGTATTACTTGGCTTCGCCTTGAGTGGCCAAACAGCGCAATGGCATGATTCCGGCTCTGCCTGGGGCAGCTTGCTCTTCGACCCGCTCAGCGTTCTGATGAGCTTGGTGATCGCTGGCATCAGTCTGATCGTGCGCCTGTACTCCGTACGTTACATGGTTGAGGAAAAAGGCTATGTCCGCTTTTTTGTATTGCTGGACCTAATGACCGCCGCATTATTAGTGATGGTCGCCGCTGGCGATCTCATCACTTTGTTGATCGCTTGGCACCTGATCGGCGTACTGCTGTATTTCTTACTGGGCCATGATATGCGCAGCACGGCGGCATACCGTTATGGCTTTTGGACTTTTATCACCTATCGGCTAGGTGATTTACCGCTGATCTTGGCAGCAGTTGTCTTGTTTCATACTTACGAGACTTGGTCTTTACCCCTCATTTTCGAGCGCATGGCCGCCAATCCGGCTGCATTGACTTTCTTTAACATACCCGTGGCCGAAGCTGTTGGCGCTTTGGTGGCGATGGCAGCATTCGCGCGATCCGCACAGTTTTTATTACACACTTGGCTGCCCTACACCATGGAAGGCCCCACACCAGTATCCGCATTAATGCATGCCGGTATCGTGAATGCCGGCGGCTTTTTGATCAACCGTTTCGCACCAGTTTACGTACATACTGATGGCGTACTGCATTGGGTGTTTATCGTTGGTTTGATCACCGCAGTAATTGGCTCTGTATTGATGCTGAGCCAAAATGACATCAAAAAATCGCTTGGCTACTCAACCATGGGACAAATGGGTTTCATGATCATGGAATGCGGCGTCGGCGCTTTCTCACTGGCGGTTTTCCATCTGATCGCACATGGCTTGTTCAAAGGCACTTTGTTCCTTGGCACTGGCGGCGTGATTAACGAAGCACGGCATAACGACGGCGTACCCAAAGATGATTTATATACTTTCATTGTCGAGCGCAAACCACCAACCAACCGACAACCCTGGCTGATCATGGCGATCATCACCCTGGCCGTGCCAGTATTGGTGCTGGTGTTATCGCATCTTTGGGTCGCACCGGATTTATTCCACAAACAAGGCGCGATCGTGTTGCTCTTCTTCGGCTGGGTCACCGGTGCTCAGTTACTGTTCTCAACCTATCATATGAGTTCGCAAAACCCGTGGCGCCTGTTCACGTTGATTATATTTTCGTTCACCGTCGTGGTGATCGGCTATACCTTGATCAGCCATATGTTTGATGTATTCCTATATCCAGATCCAGCTTTCGCCAAACAGTTATATGCGGCAGCAGGAATTGATGTGGGCTGGTTTGATGTATTGATTGGCCTGATCACCGCGATCATCGTACTGGGATGGCTACGCGCCTACTATGCCGAGCGCAGCACAAAACAGCGCAAAACCCAGCACGGTGGTTGGTGGATGGATTTTTACGCCTTGATATCGCGTGAATTTTATGTGATTGACTTATACGCTTGGTTGACGCGTCATCTGCTAGCAACATCCGCACGTCTCAATACTTGGCTTAAATGGGGTTGAGGCCAGGCCGATATGTACGAACTGATTGCACTCATCACGATTTTTTTCCTACCACTATTCCCGTTCAGCATTCTGTTCAATGCCTTGTTTGAGCGCCTACCCGATCTCCGGCTGCGCGGGTTGTTATTGCTCATCTGGCCGCAAATTGGCTTGGGTTTGCTGCACTTCACATCCGCAAATGTCAACCTGCCACTTGCTTGGGTTACGCTCTGGGCCATGCTGACGGCAACGTTGTATGCATTTCGTTTACTCGCCCTACGCGAGATGAACCGTTGGATCAGTCTGCTGGCGACATCATCCTGGGCGCTGTTATGGATTCCGGCATTGAATGGCGAAGAAACGCTGACACTGCATTTATCTGCATTTTGGTTCAGCGCACCGCTCGTCCTGCTGGCATTACTGGCCATGGCACTGCAACAACGTTTTGGCGCGGCTTATACCGGCTTGTATACCGGTTTGGCCACCTATCTGCCGCGTTTCTCTGGCATACTGGTATTCACTGTATTAGCAGTAACCGCCACGCCCTTGTTTCCCGCCTTCTTCGTAATGCTGGGTATTTTGCTGCAATCTGAACCCATGATAGCGTTGGGGCTGGTTATTGTCTGGTTGCTGTGGAGCTGGGCTGGCGCGCGTCTGCTACAAAGTTTGTTGGTTGGTCAACCAAATAACCCATCGGATGAAATCACCGATTTCAGTGCGCCGCTCACTTGGCGATACACTGTTTTGCTGACAGGTCTGGCAATCAGCGGCATGTATTTGACAGGAGTTTCTGCATGAGCATCCCACTCGGTGCGCGACTGAAAATCCGCGCCATGATTCACATGGCAGCTGAGCCGATTCCATTCTTCTGGCCCATGCGCACTTTCATTCATCACAACCCCCTGCATGGCCTGGAGCATTTGCCATTTCCTCAAGCTTTGGCAGTCGGGGCCAAACTGTTTCATGGACAAGCCTATCTGCCACGTGAAACTTATCAAGGCTATTTAGCCGCCGACAAAATTGATCGGACATCCTTACAACAGGATATCGCGGCCTTTAACGCCAAACACAACCGATCAATTCCTGGCATTGATTTGAATCAATGTCTAATGACCTTAATAACTCAAGTCAAACAACCGGTCAGCGCATCCCCCTATTTGGCAAATGCCGCCGACATACATGCGACCCTGCATGATTCAGCTTTATCGTCCATTGAAGAGATCAACACTGACAGCTTGGCAGGACGATTGCGTGAGCAATTACTGAATGGCCGCCCCGTTTATGAAGTCGTGGACTTATTGTATGGCGCGCAGATTGGCGAAGAACTGGACGAGTTGGTCATCAAAAGCTGTCTGGATTTCTTTGATGAAGGTCAATCCGTATGGGAGATGCCGGAACGCGAAGCAGGTTTTTTCAATGCTTGGCGTAATGTGGCGAAACGCAACTTGCGCTTCTTTTTGCGCGGCCTGCGCATTCATCGCGTATTGGCTGAAGCCGACAAGCCGGAAGACATCATTGCGCATGTGTTACATGAACTTGGCGTCCCTGAAGCACGGTGGATGGATTATTTCACCTATGAATTATCGCGCCTGCACGGTTGGGCGGGTTTTATCCGCTGGCGCACCAGCGCGAAACATTATTATTGGAATGAACGTTATCCAGGCGATCTGATTGATTTTGTCGCCATTCGATTAACCTTGGCGCTGGCTTTACTGGATGAGCATGGCCATGGACGTATTCAACATTCGCTGTCCAACATTGAACAAGCGATTGATCAGTACACCAAAGCAACTTACCTACGGCATGAATGGCACAGCGGCGATATTTTACCGGCGATGGCGCACACAATTGAGCAAGCCATCGCTTCAGGCAAACCGAAACCTATTGAGCAAGCCTTCATTCAGTATGTCGAACTTAAACGAGTACACGAAGCTCGGGAACAAGCCACTCGGCTACAAAAATTATTCCAGTCGATGGATGCCAAAGCTGCCGCTAAAGCACTGACCGCCGATCAGGTCGGTCAATTGCTACAGATTCTGGCTGACTTTGAACAGCAAGAAGGCATGATCTGGTTACGCAGTCTGGAAGCCAAGGCAACTCATGATCTATTAAATGGCATCAACCTATTACCCCCCACACCACGCGAAAAGCGCCCATTCACCCAAGCATTATTCTGTATTGACACCCGCTCAGAACGGATCCGCCGCCATCTTGAAGGAGCTGGCGACTACCAGACGTTCGGTATCGCCGGTTTCTTTGGCGTGCCAGTCAGTTTTATGGAATTGGGCAAAGGCAGTGAAACCCATCTATGCCCGGTGATTCTCACACCCAAAAACCTGGTACCTGAAATCAGTGCCGCCGGGCCACAGGACGATGCGGCGCTCACCGCGCTGGAAAAAGCGATGCACGAACTGAAGGAGTCGGTTCTGACACCATTCGTCACCGTCGAAGCCATCGGTTTATTATTCGGCTTTGACATGGTTGGCAAAACCGTCGCGCCGCAGATCTACAATCGATTACGCAAGCATCTGCATCCCGATAAACCACCCACTCGCTTGTTAATCGATAAACTGAGCCGTGAACAGGCTGACTCCATCGTACGCGCGGTGCAACGCGCCGTAATCGGCAAGGCCGTTGAACAGGAATTTGGCTTGGCCCCGGAAGATATCACTGACCGCATGATCCGTGAACTGCGCGAAGCGGCGCTGGAGCACTTGCATGCGCCACTCAATTGCGCCGAGACACTTGAGTTGGATGATCAAGCACAGAAAAGCTTCATTGAACGCCTGCAAACCGCCTATCGCATCAACCGTTCTTTCGCTGAACAGCAAATGGAGCGCCTTGGACGCATCGGCTACACCCTGGATGAACAAGTCAACTATGTCGGCCAAGCCCTACGCGCGATTGGTCTGGTCGAAGATTTTTCACGCTTCGTATTGCTGGTCGGACATGGTAGCACCTCAGAAAACAACCCATACGAATCCGCGCTGGATTGCGGCGCATGTGGCGGCAACCACGGTTTGGTCAGTGGGCGCGTGTTGGCAGAAATGGCGAACAAACCACAAGTGCGCCGACGCCTGCAGGAACAAGGCATCGACATTCCGGACGATACTTGGTTTATTCCAGCGATGCATGACACCACGACGGATGAAATCCGTCTGCATGACCTGGATCTGCTACCGCCATCCCACTTGGTCTATTTGGATCGTCTGCGCAATGGCCTAACCGCCGCCACACGTTTATGCGCGCAAGAACGCGCACCCAGCCTGGATATTCAACCAAATCCGCGCAAACCCGCGATGGCTTCACGTTTCGCCCAACGCAACTCCATGGACTGGTCGCAAGTACGGCCCGAATGGGGCTTATCGCGCAACCTGTATTTCATCATTGGCCGTCGCAATCTGACTCAAAAACTGGCGCTGGATGGTCGCGCCTTCCTGCATTCGTACGATTATCAGGTGGACCCGAAACAGCGCCTGTTGGATACCATACTCACTGGCCCGCTCGTAGTTGGACAGTGGATCAATATGGAGCATTATTTCTCCGCCGTGGATAATGACCGCTTCGGCAGCGGCAGCAAGGTCAACCATAATGTGGCCGGACGGTTTGGCGTCATGACCGGCAACCTGAGCGATTTACGTACTGGCCTCCCAGCACAGACCGTGTTGAAGGATGGTGAGCCATACCATGAACCGATGCGCCTGATTACCTTGATTGAGGCACCCTTCCAACATGCATTAGAAGCCATTGAAGGCGTGGCGACAGTGAAAAATCTGGTGCAAAACGCCTGGATACGTTTGGTGATTGTTGACCCTGAAACCTATCAAGCCTCTTTGTATGAAGATGGGGAGTGGCAGACGGGGGCATTGGCTGCGGTGAATGAAGGGCATATGTAAAAATGACTTCTAACAAGTTTTACTTGTATATTTTGTTTAGAAGACTTAACATTTTTGTGCGGTTGGAAACAACGCAAGTTGGTGGGCTGCCTTGTTGCGGTACGCTGAGGAATTTCTCTTTCCGCCGCCTACCCTCCTTTTGCATTCCTCCCAACCCACTCAATTTTCCTGCTTCCGGGAAATTTCATGTATCTCCTGTATGCTGATGAATCCGGTACACCGGGTGGATCAGATCAAGAACATTTTGTGCTTGCTGGTGTGACGGTTTCTGAGTTTAAAGCACATTGGTTATCGGTTGATTTGGATCAGATCGCTGCCAGATTTTGCCCTCGAAATCCAGATTCTGTCGAACTGCATGGTGCTCCTATGCTTGCAGGAAGAAAAATATGGCGGCAATTCAAAAAGGCTGATCGCCTGCAAGCCATCAAGGATGCCTTGAGTTTGATTGATGGACGCCATTACAGAATTATTGCTTCCGTCGTGAAAAAGGGTGCTATTTCGCCGGAGGAGCCGGTGCGTTACACCTTCCAGCAGCTTATTTCCAGGTTTGACCATTTTCTGGCTCGACAATACCGAGATTACGATAATAAGCAAAGAGGGCTTGTTCTTTTCGACAAGAGCAGTAAGGAAGCCCCTATTCAATCTATGGCCACTGAATTCAAGCGTGATGGTCACGAATGGGGCAAGCTTAGAAATATGGCGGAAATTCCTGCTTTTATTGATTCAGAAGCAACCCGTTTGATTCAGTTGGCGGATCTCGTTGCTTATGCCCTATTTCGTCATTATGAAAAGGCAGACTCGCAATTTTTCAGCATTATCGAAAATAAATTTGATTTTCATGGTGGTGTTCGGCACGGCCTGCATACCGCCATATAAAAACTTGGCAAGAGATTGGAACCCAGGAGCCACACACGATGAACAACATCAAACTGAATCCCCTCAAAAAACTGGAAATCATCCTGAAAGGCGAACAATTGGATTTCGCCACTGACCTGCTGGATAACGCCGGGGTCAAAGGCTACACCATTATCAATAACCTATCAGGCAAAGGCAGCCATGGTTTTCATGAAGGCCATCTGATGTTCAACGAGGATGACGTGCTGACTATGTTGATTGCCGCTGTACCGGAAGAATTGGTCGAGCCGATTCTGGAGGGTTTTGAACCTTTCTTCAACCGACATTCCGGCGTTATATTCGTATCGGATATTCAGGTAACCCGGTTAGTCAAATTCAAAAATTAGTCGCTCCGAAGCGGATTCAAGAATTAGCTACCCTAAGGTGATGGCAATCACACTTCAATTATTTATTCAGCATCCAGAACCTCTTCTAATGCCCTTGTAGTATGATGCTTTATCGTTATGGCTTGATCAGGCAATTTACAACAAGTCATGAGCTTCTTGATTAACCTCAGTATGTAAATTTATGGCGAAGAAACGTGGTCTTGGACGCGGTCTGGACGCATTGTTAAGTGGCGGCGCACAAATAGATGCACTGGCTGACGCTGATAGCACACCTGCTCCAGACGTAAGCGACCATCTGTCAGTCGATAAAATTCAACGTGGCCGATATCAACCTCGGCGTCACTTCGACGAAGAAAAGTTGCGCGAATTAGCGGACTCAATCAGCGCACAAGGCATGGTGCAGCCCATCGTGGTACGCCCGCAAGTCGGCGATCAGTATGAAATCATTGCTGGCGAGCGCCGTTGGCGCGCCGCGCAAATGGCCGGTTTGAGCGAGGTGCCTGTCATCATCAAGGAAGTCGATGACCAATCTGCCATGGCGATGGCGCTGATTGAAAACATTCAACGGGATGATCTCAATCCATTGGAAGAAGCAACAGCCATGCACCGGTTGCTAAAAGAGTTTGATCTGACTCATCAACAAGTTGCTGATGCCGTGGGTAAATCACGCACTACCGTCACTAACCTGATCCGTTTGCTGGATCTTCAATCCGACGTGCGGGAAATGATTGAATCCAAACAGATTGAGATGGGACATGCGCGCGCATTATTAGGATTGAAAAGTCACGTCCAAAGTCAGGCGGCTGAAAAAGTCGTGCGCAAAAATTTAACGGTGCGCGCAACCGAAGCGCTGGTACGCGAATTGAACCAGTCAGCACAAGAAAAACCTGCGCAAGCCGCTGATCAACAGGAGGACCCGGATGTCCGGCGCTTGTTACATGAATTAACAGATAAGCTGGGAGCAAAAGTGGCACTACAGCAAGGTAATGCCGGCAAAGGCAAATTGGTCATCAACTACAATAACCATGAAGAATTGCAAGGCATTCTGGCGCACATCAAATAGTTGAAACCGTCAGTTATTTGAACAAGCTTTATCCAACCTGTGATTGTCGTCCCAGCCTATAATCCCAACAAAGCCCGTTGCATGCCGTGAATAATCGGCCAGATTAAAGGCATCAAAATACCGCTGAACAATAAAACCAGCAGAATCATCAATCCCCAAGGTTCCAACTTAGCGTATTCTCTGGATAAGTTGAGCGGCAGAATCGACGTCACAACCCGTCCGCCATCTAATGGCAGAAGCGGCAATAAATTGATGACCAGTAATACCGCATTGATCAAAACGCCGAAGGCAGCTGTATAAAGCAAAAATTGCGCCGCCATTGGCATGGAATGAACCAATGCTTGTCCCAACGCAAAAAGTCCAGCCCAAATCAAAGCCATCAGTAGATTGGCGCCTGGCCCAGCCAAGGCGACCAACGCCATATCCCGTTTTGGTCGATGCAGGCGATTGACATTAACCGGTAAAGGCTTGGCATAGCCGAACAGGAAACCGGCACCACCGAATATCATTGACAGCGCATACAGACTAAACGGCAATAGTAAAGTGCCGACCAGATCAATATGCGGTATCGGATTGAGCGTAATCCGACCCAAAGAACGTGCAGTGTCGTCTCCCAATTTATCCGCCGCCCAACCATGCGCCGCTTCGTGTACAGTGACAGCGAATACCAAAGGCAACACCATAACCACCAACTGTTGCATCACACTGAGCGTCTGCATCTTTTTCAATCCGTCTCAAAAAGCGCGACATCACCTTTACCAGCGCGAATGATCTGCGGTTCGTCATCCACAAAAGCGACAACACTGGTGAGTTCATAGCCACAGTAGCCACCATCAATAATCAGATCAATCTGATGCGATAGCGTATCTTGCATATCGTATGGATCCATCATTGGCATATCATCGCCAGGTAGAATCAGTGTACTGCTCATTAAGGGTTCATTCAGCGTATCGCATAAGGCGCGTGCAATGGCATTATCAGGAATACGAATGCCAATGGTCTTGCGTTTAGCATGCATCAAACGTTTGGGCACTTCCTTGGTAGCGGGCAGAATAAATGTGTAAGGGCCTGGCGTGAGATGACGAACCCAGCGATGCGCCTGATTGCCCATTTTGGTGTAAATTGAAAGTTCGGATAAATCACGCCCTACCAGAGTGAAATTATGTTTATTGTCCAAACGGCGAATTTCCCGGATGCGCTCCATCGCAGATTTGTCGCCGATATGACAACCCAGCGCATAACACGAATCCGTTGGGTAAATAATCACACCGCCTTCACGCACCTGCTTAACCGCCCGATCAATAAGCCGTTGCTGGGGATTGTCCGGGTGAATGCGAAGAAATTGCGCCATCAGGGATTACGCCGACGCCCAATCATGCCAAATTGGCTGACAGCCCGGCGGCAAATCAGGTAATCGGCCCAGCTTGATATGCGCGTTTTCTGGCCCATGATAGTCAGAACCTATAGACGCAAGCAAACCAAAATCACGCGCATGCCGCGCCATGGTGAAGTAATCATCGCGGCTATGGCTGCCAGAAACCACCTCAATCGCACAACCCCCAGCAGCAATAAATGCGCGGATCAATGCATGTAATTGCGCCCTTTTCAGTTGGTAACGCGCCGGATGCGCGATCACCGCTTGACCGCCAGCTTCTATAATCCAGTGGACGGCGTCTTCCAAAGCGGCCCACTGCCCACTGACATGCCCAGGTTTGCCGCTGACCAGAAATTTTTTAAAAACTTGACTGACGGATTCAGCCCGACCCAATTCAACTAAAGCCCGGGCGAAATGGGTGCGACTGATCAAGCGACCATTGGACAAAGCATAAGCACGTTTAAGAATATTATCCTCCACACCCGCTTTGACCAGACGACGAGCAATTTCTTCCGCGCGCCATACTCGAAATTCACGTAATTGAGCCAGACCCTTTTGCAACATTTGAGATTCAGGATCAATGCCTAAACCCACAATATGCACGGTGCGCTTTTCCCAGGTGACAGAGATTTCCACGCCAGGCACGAATTCAATGCCGATTTGATGAGCAACATCATATGCTTCTGCTAGACCGGTCAAAGTATCATGATCCGTCAACGCCATTGCGCCAACACCAGCCTGAGCGGCGCGACGCATCAATTCGGCAGGCGATAAAACACCATCCGAAGCAGTCGAATGCGCATGTAAATCGTATTGTTTATTCATCTTGATATTATGAGGGGCTTTTCTCAATCTTGCTTATTCAAGTCATTGAAAATGGCCGCTAACATAGTTCAGTTGATGATTTTGGCATCAGCTTGAGAAAATCCGCTGATTAATTAAAAATTGAAATTAGCCCGGCTCACGATCAACGGATCAATCGGCAGAATCACGCCATAGTCTTTATCTTTGTAAGGCAATTTGTTTAACACATAACGCATGGCATTGAGACGGGCGCGTTTTTTACAGTCTGATTTGATATTCGTCCATGGCGTTTCTGCCGTGTCAGTGTGGAAAAACATCGCTTCTTTGGCCTGGGTATATTCATCCCATTTATCCAATGACGCCAAATCGACCGGACTCAGTTTCCATTGTTTCAACGGATGAATTTCACGTTCTTTAAAACGGCGACGTTGTTCCGCGCGACTGACGGAAAACCAAAACTTGATCACATGAATACCGCTATTAACCAGATGGCGTTCAAATTCAGGGGCCTGACGCAGGAACTCCGTATATTCTTCATCACTACAAAAACCCATCACCTTTTCAACGCCCGCGCGGTTATACCATGAACGGTCAAACAGCACGATCTCGCCAGTTGTCGGTAAATGCTTAATATAACGCTGAAAATACCACTGTCCACGTTCAGCTTCAGTCGGCTTTTCCAGTGCGACCACCCTAGCGCCACGTGGATTCAGATGTTCCATGAAACGTTTGATGGTGCCACCTTTACCGGCCGCATCACGTCCTTCAAATAAAATGACAACGCGTTGACCGGTTTCGCGTACCCAAGCTTGTAATTTCAGTAATTCCACCTGCAAGTGATATTTTTGTCGCTCATAATTTTTACGTGACAGACGTTTGGCGTAAGGGTAAACAGCCGAACGCCAATTTTTCACCAGTTCCTCATCACGGTTGACGGCAGTCGCATCTTCCGGCTGTTGCCAACGCGCCAATGCCGTACGCAAGGTTTCAGCATCATCAGGCGATGCACCAGCCAATATGGACTCCAATGCTTTAATCACAGCCGCGCTATCTACAGGCACCGGATTGGTATGGGTAAGGATATCCTTGGTTGCCGTGGTCTTCGCTTCCTGTACTTTACTAATGGACTTCAACACCGAGAATGTTTCCACTCCCATGCCTGCACCAGCCTCTGAGGCGCTTGTTTGCCGATCATTATTTTTGCCCATCTGCAATCCCCTTACGTACTGTTTCATAAAATCTTAATATTCTTATTCTACTTGAATTCACCCGCCATTTCTTAAGGCAGTTGAAGTTTGTAAACATCATCAATTTCAATCTTACGCATCAAATCCATAACACCTCCCTGATCAGGCACTTCAATATTTGGTGCAATTTCGCTAAGCGGTTTTAGCACAAACGAACGCACATGCATGTATGGGTGAGGCACCACCAGGCGAGTGCTATGAATTTGACGATTACCAAAAAGTAGAATATCCAGATCCAAAGTACGCGGCCCCCAATGAGCAAATCGCACTCGATGGTGCGCCGCTTCTATCGTCTGTAGCGCATCCAATAATGCCAAAGGCTCCAAATGAGTCATTAAATGGGCAACGGCATTGATGTAATCCGGTTGATTCGGTGGCCCAATTGGCACCGAGCAATAGAGTGAGGATCGCGCCATTTCATCAGTTTGTGGGATTTGCCTAAGTTCTTCGAAAGCCGTTTGGATCTGTTGGATCGGGTCCTGCAAATTGCTGCCCAGACCAATAAAAACTTCCTCAAGCATCAGCCAGAGCTGACTTGCGCGTTTTAGCGTGTGAACGCCGCCGTGGCCGCGCATTTTGCTTTCTAGACGGTGTTGGCAGCGTTTGGTCATTTTGATACGCCGTCCACCAATCAGTCAGTTCTGCGTCAACTTCTCCATTCTGCTGGCGCAATAATAAAAAGTCATAAGCGGCGCGGAAACGGGGGTGTTCAAGTAAACGTGCCGGGCGTTTGCCTCGAGTATAGTGAAAACGTGCTTGCAGTCCCCAAATTTCGCGCGTCATGACGCTAAAGCGTTTGGGTATTGAAACTGTTTTGATCTGTTCAGCAAAAATTTCGGTCGCCGCTTGGTTAATCGCCGGATGGACCGGCATGTCTTCTTCCGCCTGAAGTTTTTGCGCGTAACGGCGCACAGGTTCCCATAATAATATCGCGAACAGAAACGCCGGCGTAACAGATCGCCCCGCCTTAACTCGTTGGTCAGTATTACGCAGACCTTGCAATAACAGTCGATCTGCCTGCGCAGAAGTCAAACAGGCATCCGTTTGCGGAAACAAGTAAGCAAACAGTTGGTAATGATGCAACATGGCGAAAGTTTGTTCAGCCTGTCCGGACATGAATAACTTTAAGACTTCTTCCAGCAAACGCGCTGGCGGCACATCACGTAACAGGTACCCTAATTGCCAGATCGGCGCTTCAGTGTCTGATTCTATTTTAAAACCCAACTTAACGGCGAAACGCACCGCCCGAAGCATCCGCACGGGATCTTCCCGATAACGAGTCGTCGGGTCACCCATTAAACGCAATATACCTGCGCGCAAATCCGCTACACCATTCGCATAGTCAATCAGGGAAAAATCCCGAATATTGTAGTAAAGCGCATTTACGCTGAAATCACGCCGTAAGGCATCTTGTTCAATCGTGCCATACTCATTATCGCGCAGAATCATACCGCTATTATTTTGCAGATTGGTCTGATCAGCAAGCCGATCAGCGCGAAAAGTCGCCACTTCAATGATTTCACGACCAAAATGTACATGCGCCAAACGGAAACGCCGACCAATCAAACGGCAATTGCGAAAAACTTGCCGTACTTGTTCCGGCGTAGCATCAGTCGCCACATCAAAATCTTTAGGTTCATGCCCTAATAACAAGTCACGCACACCACCGCCCACCAAGTGAGCCTGATAACCAGCGTCTTTTAATTGATACAATACCTTGCGCGCAGCAGATGAAATATTAGCGCGCGAAATAATATGTTGATCGCGTGGAATAATATTCGGGGCAATAGTGCTGCTTTCCTGTCCGGCAATAGCGGACGATACTTTCTGCAAGAAAAATGAAAGTGCCGAACGGGCTTTTTTTATCACAGTATCGCACCGCTCCAAGTAGAATTTATTAAGAAGGTTTTAAGCAAAATCGCGCTACCAAATCACGTACTAATTGTATAGCCGGTTGAATCTGTTCCAAACTGATATACTCGTCAGGTTGATGCGCCTGATCAATATTACCCGGTCCAAGAATAACCGTCTGCATACCCAATTGATTTAAAAAGGGTCCCTCAGTAGCGAATGCCACTGCTTCAGCCGTATAACCAGTCAACTGTTCTGCTGTTTTAACAATAGCCGCAGCCGCAGGCGTTTCCATAGCAGGCACATCATGAAATAAGGGCGCACGTTGTATTTGCAAACCACTGTCGATAAGGCGCTTACCTAAACGCCGATCCAATTCAGCGCGTAGATCATCCAATGGCATGCCGGGCAAGGCGCGAATATCAAAATGCATTTCACAATGCCCACAGATGCGATTCGGATTATCACCACCATGAATATAACCCAGATTCAGAGTTGGTTGCGGCACGGCAAATAATGGATTCGTATAACGCTGCTGAAGTTCCTCACGCCAACGCATGATCTCATCCATTACCTGATGCATACCTTCCATAGCATTTTTACCTAACGCTGGGTTACTGGAATGGCCTGATTGTCCGGTAATACGGATCACTTCCATGCTGATGCTTTTATGCATACGTATCGGTTTTAAACCCGTTGGTTCGCCAATCACTGCATGCGCACCTAAACGTCGTTGTTTCTGCACCAGTGCTCGTGCGCCATCCATGCTGCTTTCTTCATCCGCTGTCGCTAATAAAATCAAAGGGTTTTGCAAATCATCCAGTTTTATCGAACGAATCGCCTCCAACACCACAGCGAAAAAACCTTTCATATCCGCCGTGCCTAATCCATACCAACGATTATCACGTTCAGTCAGTTGAAAAGGATTCTGACTCCATCGACCTTCATCATAAGGTACAGTATCGGTATGGCCAGACAACACAAGACCATCATTTCCATCCCCGGAACTGGCGATTAAATTATATTTACCTGGCTTATCTGGAATCTCCAGCACTTCGGTGGAAAAACCCGCACGCGCGCACCAAGTCTCCAGGAGTTCGATCACTTTTTGGTTGGACTGATCCCAAGCTGAACTGACACTGCTGACCGAAGGCGCAGCAATCAGTTCTTGCATCATCTGTTCCAATTTCGGATATGGCATAAGAGATGTTCTTGAGAAAACTTTGAATGACCGGTAAAAATTGATCAGAAGACGAATTGTTCAGGTTGAGGCGTATTTTGCAAAGGTGGTATTTGTGTCTCGCATAATTTATCTTCATGCAAATCACCACCTTGGTCACGGGTAAACAATGTCGCACACATAATCGGAGTTTGACCTTTAATCAAAAACATCCGCCCACCTGGTGCAAGTAAATCTTCTAACATATTCACATGATCAGGCACTGAGCCAGTCACAGCAATCACATCAAAAGATCGTTGAGGAAGTGCTGCTTCAAAACAATCACCGACTATGAGTCTAACATTCTTGATTTCCTGTGATTGCAAACATTTTTTGGCTTGTTCACTAAGTTCAGCATCAATTTCATAACTGATGACTGTTTTACCCATATTAGCGAGACAAGCCGTGATAAAACCACTGCCAGTACCAATTTCCAGAATACGATCTTCAGGTTTTATGGCTAACGCCTGCAACATCACACCCTCTTGCACAGGCTTCATCATCACTCTTTGATTATCTAAAGGAATATGCGTATCAGTAAATGCAAACTGCTGATATGCTTCAGAAATAAATTGTTCTCTCGGTACTGTTCGAATTGTCGATAGCACCTTTTCGTCAATCACTTCACAGGGACGAATTTGTTGTTCAATCATATTGAACCGTGCTGTTTCAAAATTATTGGCTCGCATATTTAGCTCCATAAATGCTGATTTAATCTTAATGCCCCGCTGCTTGCGGCAAGCGTAAAATGAATGGTACTTACCCAAAGAGAGAAACGAAGCTCTCCTTCCAGTCAATAACAGTATTCACTGTTGACGATGTACATTTTGATTCATGCCGTAAAAACAACGTCTCTCACCACCATCACTACTCAAAAAATTTCTTCACTTGGAAATACGGTACCCAGTAAATTTAGCACCGTCCCAAGTAGGCAATCAGTGAATATAAGTGCCAATACCTTGGTCAGTGAACAATTCAACTAGCACTGCATGTGGCAGTCGGCCATCTATAATGTGAGCGCTTTTCACTCCGCTTTTCACCGCGTTTAACGCACAATCAATTTTTGGCAACATACCACCTTTAATGATGCCACCTTCTATCAAACGATCCACATCAGAGGTATTCAACCCCGTCAAAAGTTGGCCATTTTCATCCAATAAACCTGAAACATTGGTTAATAAAATCAAGTTTTCAGCCGCTAACGCTTCAGCGATTTTACCAGCGACCAAATCCGCATTAATGTTATATGAACGACCATCTTTACCAACACCAATCGGAGCAATAACCGGGATGAAATGGCCTTTTACCAACATATTAACAACAGAGATATCAATGCTTTCAACTTCACCCACATGTCCGATGTCAATAATTTCAGAAGGCACTTCTGCCTCTTGTAAAGCCGTCAATTCTAGCTTTTTCGCCCGAATCAAATCGCCATCCTTACCGCTTAAACCAACAGCTTGTCCACCATGACGATTAATAAGATTCACAATTTCTTTGTTGACCAAACCACCAAGCACCATTTCAACCACATCCATGGTTTCCGCATCGGTTACACGCATACCTTGTATAAATTGCGTTTCTTTACCCAGTCTCTCTAAAAGGCGACCAATTTGCGGCCCACCTCCGTGCACAACAATAGGGTTAATGCCCACTGTTTTCATTAACACCAAATCACGAGCGAAACTGGATTTAAGTACATTATCAACCATCGCGTTACCACCATACTTAATCACGATAGTCTTATTACTGTAACGCTGTATATAAGGCAGTGCTTCAGCTAAAACATGAGCGACATTAGCCGCTGATTTTTGCGTTAATCCCACGGTATTAATCCTTATTCAATTGTTCACTCACTAATTCGACTAACTGTTTAGCCAAAGTAGATTTGGTTTGCTTTGATAACTGTTTTTCACCTTCAAGCCAAAAAACAAGCAACGCATTTTCGTCACTTTCAAATCCTTGATCCTCACCCACCTGGTTTGCCGCAATCATATCGATATTTTTTGCTCTAAGTTTAGCCTTGGCGTATTCCTCAAGATTTTCCGTCTCCGCCGCAAAACCAACACAGAAAGGACGCTTTGGCAAAGCAGCGACCGATTGCAAAATATCAGGGTTTTTAACCAATGTAATTTGCATCTCAGCATCGCCTTTCTTGATTTTATTCGCCAACATCATTTCAGGCCGATAATCGGCAACTGCCGCGCATCCAATAAACACATCAATATCTTGTATGTGCTCCATAACAGCATCATACATTTGTCGGGCCGTCTGAACATTGATTCGCTGGCAACCTTGAGGGGTCATCAAATTAACCGGTCCTGCGATTAAAACAGTATCAGCACCTTCATCAGATAACGCCTGAGCAATGGCGAATCCCATTTTTCCAGAACTACGATTACCAATAAAACGCACTGGATCAAGGGGTTCGTAAGTCGGCCCAGCAGTCACCAGCACCTTCCGACCAATAAAAGAGCCTCCAGTTGATGAATGACAATAATCTTTTAACCGCTGAGATAATTCGAGAGGCTCTAACATCCGTCCAGGACCAACATCACCACATGCTTGATCACCAACAGCAGGCCCCCAAATCGTCATACCCCGCTGTTGTAATCCCATTATATTGTGCTGAACTGCTGGATTAGCCCACATATTACGGTTCATAGCCGGAGCAATTGCAATAGGGGCCTGAACCGCCAAGCACAACGTGTGTAACAAAGTATCGGCCATGCCAGCATACAATTTGGCGATGAAATCTGCACTTGCTGGCGCAATCAAAACAAACTCAGCCCAACGCGCCAACTCAATATGCCCCATTGCTGCTTCATGCGCAGGGTCAAATAACATGTGGCGGACTTGACTACCAGTTATTGATTGAAAAGTCAATTCATGAACAAAATTTTTTGCGCCAGGTGTCATCACAACTTGTACTTGATGACCTTGTTTGATCAACAAACGAGATAACTCTGCCGCTTTATAGGCAGCAATCCCAGCAGTAACCCCTAAAAGAACCCGACTTAATCGTAAATTGCCAGAATTTCCCATTATTAAACACGCCATCATTTATGATAGGCGAAACAGTAACAAACAAAAGAAAAATATGTCTATTAAGGAATGGCCGGATGAGCAGCGACCGCGTGAAAAATTGCTGCAGAACGGTTCTGCGTCACTCTCTGATGCAGAATTACTAGCGATTTTTTTACGTACGGGGATAAAAGGGCGCAGTGCCGTTGACTTAGCTGATGATCTGTTAAAGCGATTCAGTAATTTACGGACTTTATTACGCGCAAGTCGCAAGGAATTCTGTTCAGCACCAGGTCTTGGTGATGTAAAATACGTTCAATTGCAAGCTGTACTTGAAATGAGTCGGCGTCATCTAAGCGAACAAATATCCACAGGTGAAACTATTGACTCAATACAAACAACCATAGATTATTTTAAATCACGCTTACGCGACTATCCTTACGAAGTTTTCGCTGCTTTATATCTGGATAATCAACATCGTGTCATCAGCTACGAAGAATTATTTCGCGGCACAATTAATAGCGCAACGATACATCCACGCGAAGTCGTGAGACAGGCACTGCAACACAATGCAGCAGCAGTGATTTTTAGTCATAATCATCCTTCAGGAAGCACAAAACCCAGTGACGCTGATATTTCTATAACAAAGCATTTACGCGATGCCTTAGTATTAATTGATGTGCGTGTATTAGATCACATTGTCATTGGTGGCGGAGAACACACATCCTTGGCCCAGCAAGGCTGGATATAAATCATCGCTTATACCTAAAAATTCATTTTTACGGAAACCGGAGTACCTCGCTATTAATACCTGGAATTATTTAATCAAACGTCTAAAGAAAGACATTTCTGAACAAGAATTCAACACCTGGATACGTCCCTTGCAAGGTTTTCAGGAAAATCACCAAATTCGCTTATTAGCACCTAATATTCATGTTCTCGATTGGGTTAAATCACACTACCTTGAAAAATTCAAAGATTATCTTTCTGATATAGATCACGAAGAAAAAATAGCCATTAACTTTGAAATAGGCAGCCTAACTATTGAGGAGCCTTCATCAGACAAGAAAAATGTTCATCAAAGTGAAAATTCATCTCCTAATACTTTAATTAATAAATCCAAACACCATGCGGAACCAACAAATACAAATCCGGATTTCACTTTTACCACTTTTGTTGAAGGAAAATCCAACCAAATCGCTAAAGCCGCTGGAATTCAAGTAGGAGAAAATCCAGGTTTAGCTTATAACCCTTTATTTATCTATGGTGGGGTTGGATTAGGCAAAACACATTTAATGCATGCTGTCGGAAATGTCATTAAAAATAATGATAATAATGCTCGAGTGTTATATATGCACTCCGAAAGCTTTGTCGCTGACATGGTAAAGGCATTGCAACATGGTGCTATTGAAGAATTCAAACGGAGAATGCGTAACGTCAATGCATTACTCATTGATGATGTGCAATTTTTTGCTGGCAAAGAAAGATCGCAAGAAGAATTTTTCCATACTTTTAACGCGCTCTTTGAATCAAGACAACAAATTGTGTTAACCAGTGATCGTTTTCCAAAAGAAGTTGAAGGCCTGGAAGATCGATTGAAATCACGTTTTGGATGGGGATTGACTGTTGCGATTGAACCCCCTGATCTGGAAACCAGAGTCGCCATTTTAATGAATAAATCGAAACAACTGTGCGACGATGAACTATCCACCGAAGTCGCCTTTTTTATTGCAAGAAACATTCGCTCAAATGTACGTGAACTCGAAGGCGCTCTACGTCGAATCAGCGCTAATGCCAAATTCACTGGAAAAGCCATCAATGTCGAATTCGTCAAAGATGCTTTACGCGACATGATTGATGCCCAAGCAAAATTAGTGACGTTGGAAAACATTCAAAAAACCGTCAGTGAGTATTTCAAAATTCGCCTATCTGATATGCGCTCAAACAAACGCAGTCGAACATTAGCACGCCCCAGACAGATTGCCATGGCACTCGCCAAAGAACTAACCAATCATAGTTTACCCGAAATAGGCGAATCCTTCGGCGGACGTGATCACACTACTGTGCTTTATGCAACACGTAAAATCAGTGAGCTACGCGATGCCGATCCAAGAGTATCTGAAGATTATAATAACCTGTTAAGAACTTTGAACAATTAATGTGGATTAATTGCGAATAAATTAGTCATCGATAAAAGCCATTAAGTTACACACAGGTAATACACAGAAATTCATATGAATATATTACGTATTTTTCCTATCGAAATAATAGCGTTACTTATTGTTTTATAAGGAAAAAATGTTTTTTTTTGCAGTTATACCCATCTTTAATAATAATAAATTAGGTATATCTAAATTATTAATTATTGGAGTTCAACAAAAGTGAAAATTACCACTTCCAAAAATAGTTTGCTGAAACCATTATTAATGGCGAGTAATATTGTTGAACGTCGGCAAACCTTACCGATACTTGCTAATTTCTTATTGAAAATAATCAATGGCCGGTTTTTTATTGTTGCTACTGACCTTGAAGTAGAACTAAGTACCAGTATCCCGATTGAGGCTACGCAAGATATTGAATTCACCTTGCCTGCACGTAAATTAGTGGATATTTGTAAAGCCTTACCAGATGAATCCAAAATTGATTTATTGGTTGACGATACCAGAGTAGTCCTCTCGGCTGGACGTGGAAAGTACACTATGGGATTGTTACCCGCTTCTGACTACCCAGTTATTGATTCAACCACTCAAAATCAAGTTTTTCATGTTCCACAAATTACGCTGAGACGTTTGATTAACAAAACAACCTTTGCAATCGCACAACAGGATGTTCGTTATTATTTAAATGGATTATTATTAGAGATAAGTAAAAATAAAATTCGTGCTGTGGCAACAGATGGTCATCGATTAGCACTTTGTGATTGTGATTTGGATATCGAATCGAATATAGATAGTCAAATTATCTTGCCGAGAAAAGCTGTTGTTGAATTAGGTAAATTACTTAATGAAAGCGACAGTGTTATGAAAATTAATCTGAGTAATAGCTATATTCAGGTAACAGTTGATGATTCATATTTTACATCAAAGTTAATTGATGGGCGTTTTCCTGAATATGAACGTGTGATGCCTTCTGGAAAGATTTGTCAAATGGTTGTAGAGAAAAAAATACTTAAACAGGCACTTATTCGTACTTCTGTTTTATCAAATGAAAAATATCGTGGTATTCGTTTCACGTTGGAGGATAATTTACTGATATTAGAAGCCCATAATTCAGAGCAGGATGAAGCTAAGGAAGAAATTGAAGTCGAATATAATGATGAGAAATTCAATATGGGTTTCAACGTGAGTTATTTATTGGATGTATTAAATGTGATTGATGGCGACAAAATTAATATGATTTTTGCTGGCGTTGATTCAAGTTGCTTGATAACTTCGACAGAGTCTGATGAGTGTCGTTATATTGTGATGCCAATGCGTTTGTAATACCATTTTCAACGGTCAAAATAAAAAGGGGCTTTAAGCCCCTTTTTATTTGTTTGTTAAATAATGAACAGTAAATTTCTAATTGCGTTTAAAATAATTAACTTTAAATTTAGGCGTTATAAATGCTTAAGAGATTACAAATTCAAAATTTGAGAATTTTGGAAAATATCAATATACACCCATCACCAGGGATGAATATTATTTTTGGTACTAATGGATCGGGGAAAACCAGTTTATTGGAATCCATTTATGTTATTTTTCATGGTAAAAGCTTTCGTCATCGTGAAGTTGTACCTTTAATTAAACAAGGTAGTGATAATTTTCGAATTATGGTCAGTTTTTGTTCGCGTGGAAACTTGTCACATGATTTGGGTATGCAAAGAACTAAAGATAACTTGATGATCCGTTTAGATGGCAAATCATCAATACGGCGCTCAGAAATATTATGTTTATTGCCTGTTACATGGATTAGCTCTAATCCGCAATTGTTATTAACTTCAGGCCCTGGAGTAAGAAGAAATTTTATTGATAGTGGTTTGTTTCACGTGGAACACCAATATCTTACTGAAATGAAAAAATATTACAGAGCGTTAGATCAGAGGAATGCGGCCTTAAAGTTGTCCTTAGATACAGTAAATTCATGGGATTCTGCATTGCATAAGTCAGCGCTTGAAATTGACTTATGGCGGTCTGAATATATCGCTAAATTGACTGAGTATGTCTCTTATTACATGAATCTTTGGTCGCAACCTGTTGCACTCAATATCCAGTACAAGCGTGGTTGGTCTTTAGATGCAGATCTATTACATATATTAAAAAAATCCTTAGAGTATGATAAAAAAGTCAAATATACGACTCATGGCATTCACAGAGCAGATGTTTGTATTCAAAGTGAAAATATGAGCACTGGAAAACTACTATCTCGTGGACAACTTAAAATGCTGGCTTGTGCTTTTTATTTTGCACAAACTAAATTGATTAAGGAAATACGAGAAACCTCCACTGTGCTTTTATTTGATGAATTAAGTGCCGAATTAGATTCAAAAAATTGTGAACATTTGTTGTCCACTTTAAATGATTTATATAATCAATCATTTATTACCGCTTTAGATGAAAAAGATATTTGTCAGATTGTTCAACCTGAAAGTGTGTTCCACGTGGAACAAGGTGAGGTGAATTGTTGATCATTTAAACTGACTTTAGCGTGTATAATGAATCTTTAAAGCTTTTGAATCAGCACGTCTATGATTGATAACAACGTTTACGATACATCCTCAATAAAAGTACTCAAAGGACTTGATGCTGTTCGTAAAAGACCTGGCATGTATATAGGGGACACAGATGATGGAACAGGTCTCCATCACATGGTTTTTGAAGTTGTTGATAACGCCATTGATGAGGCATTAGCGGGGTATTGTGACGAAATTAATGTTGTAATTCATCAAGATAATTCAGTTAGCGTATCGGATGATGGACGTGGTATTCCTGTTGGTATTCATGAAGAAGAAGGGATCTCGGCTGCAGAAGTGATTATGACGGTATTACATGCAGGCGGTAAGTTTGATGATAACTCCTACAAAGTGTCAGGCGGTTTGCATGGTGTTGGTGTTTCTGTCGTTAATGCATTATCTGATCAATTAAAATTAACGATAGAGCGGGATGGGCACCGCTATGAGCAAATCTATCATCTAGGGGAGCCACAAGCATCTTTAGCTCAAGTGGCAGAATCTGATCGTACTGGTACTAAAGTGACTTTTAAGCCCAGTGCTGAAATATTTTCAAACATAGAGTTTCATTACGATACGCTTGCTAAACGATTACGTGAATTATCTTTTCTAAATTCAGGGGTACGTATTCAACTGACGGATGAACGAATTGATAGAAACGATAAATTTGAATATGAGGGTGGTATCCATGCATTCGTCAAGCATCTGAATGCGAAGAAAACGCCATTACATCAAAAAATATTTCATTTTGTAGGTGAGCGCCAAGATGTTGTTGTTGAATTAGCGTTGCAATGGAATGAGTCGTACCAAGAAAATATTTTTTGTTTTACGAATAATATTCCACAACGTGATGGCGGGACGCATTTAGCGGGTTTTCGCGCTGGTTTGACCCGCACATTGAATAGCTATATTGAAAAAGAAGGGTTGGCTAAAAAACAAAAAATAGCTACGACAGGAGATGATGCGCGAGAAGGTTTAATTGCCGTATTATCGGTTAAGGTTCCGGATCCGAAATTTTCTTCGCAAACCAAAGATAAATTAGTTTCTTCCGAAGTGAAATTTATTGTTGAATCATTATTAGCTGATCATCTGAATGATTTTCTGATGGAAAATCCTGCAGACGCAAAAATCATCGTCAACAAAATGCTTGAAGCTGCTCGCGCTAGAGAAGCTGCACGTAAAGCCCGGGAAATGACGCGTCGCAAAGGCGTGTTGGATGTGGCTGGCTTACCAGGTAAGTTGGCAGACTGTCAAGAAAAAGATCCTGCTTTATCCGAAATTTATCTTGTAGAGGGGGATTCTGCAGGCGGATCAGCCAAACAGGGTCGTGACCGACGCTCACAAGCGATACTGCCGTTGCGTGGGAAGATTTTAAATATTGAAAAGGCACGTTTTGACAAAATGTTATCTTCCGTTGAGGTTGGTACCTTAATCACGGCATTGGGTTGTGGAATAGGTCGAAACGAATTTGATCCAGATAAATTGCGCTATCATCGGATTATCATCATGACGGATGCGGATGTTGATGGTGCGCATATTCGTACGTTGTTATTGACTTTCTTTTATCGACAAATGCCAGAATTAATAGAAAAAGGGTATATCTATATTGCTCAACCGCCTTTATATAAAGTCAAAAAAGGTAAGCAGGAAGCTTATTTGAAAGATGATATTGCCCTTAATAATTATTTGCTGAATACCGCATTAAATAACGCGCGTTTGCATGTGAATGCTGAAGCACCGGCTTTATCCAGTACGGCATTGGAGAATTTGGCCCACCAATATGTGGTTGTAAAAACGATTCAACTTCGTTTAGGGAAAAAATATGATGCAAAGTTCATTGATCACCTCATTGATTTACCCAAAGTAACGGTTGAATTACTAGAGGACAAAGAGAATTTCTCAGTCTGGCTGGATACTATGCAAGCTTTAATGCAAAAAACATCAGGAGTTGCAGACCAAATCCAATTGATTTCCGAAGAGAACTCACAAGGCAAGGTCCATCTCGTTGTGATTGAGCGCCAGACTCATGGCTTACCCAGCCAACAAAAAATACCGGTCACTTTTTTTCATACGACTGATTATATTAAAATCGGGGGTTTTACTGATCAACTAACCGGCTTATTAAGTGAAGGCGCTTTTATTGTACGTGGAGAAAAACAAAAAGATGTTCATACTTTTGCTGAAGCTTTTGAGTGGTTAATGGAAGAAGCCAAGCGTGGCCAGCACATACAACGTTATAAAGGCTTGGGGGAAATGAATCCTGAACAATTATGGGAAACAACAATGGATCCAGCGACTCGCCGTTTGTTAAGGGTGAACATTGAAGATGTTGTCAGTTCAGATGAAATATTTTCCACCCTTATGGGGGATCTTGTTGAGCCGAGAAGAGATTTCATTGAACGTAATGCATTGACGGTGGAAAATTTGGATGTATAGGCTGGGTTATCTCGTCGATAAATTTAATCTATCGATGGGTTAAGTGGCGTATGATTCATTTTTTGAACGCTTCACCTATGGAAACATCTTTGTTACAAAAAGTAACGAATTTTTCTTAAACTATGGTGATTTTTCCTTGTCAATTTTGTCTAAAAGTCACCTATCGTATCAATGATAGGTCTAAAATTTGGCATTGATGAGAGGAGTAACAATTTGTTTTCAATTGACATTCATTTTTTAAAACGAAAAAATCATGATGTCGATCAAACTGTTGATAATCCTGAAACATAATTAGGGAAGATTCGCAAAAAATTCTGTATCGACTTCTCTACGGAGATCAATCAACTGTCTAACGAGGAGTAATAGGTTTTATGAATGCTGATATCACTGGGTACTGGCAGGCGAATATTCGCTTGGTCAGTATTCTCTTGGTGATCTGGTTTGTCGTTTCATACGGCTTCGGGATCATCCTGGCGGATCCATTGAATGCCATCAAAATAGGTGGTGTTGGATTGGGTTTTTGGTTTGCCCAGCAAGGCTCAATTTATACCTTTGTTGTGCTGGTCTTTTTCTATGCATGGCGTATGAACTCACTTGACCGTGAATTCAACGTTCAAGAAGACTAGGAGGCAAACACTATGGATCTAAGTACTCTGACTTATATAGTGGTTGGCATCACTTTCCTACTGTATATCGGCATCGCCATTTGGGCGCGTGCCGGCAGTACGGGTGAATTTTATGTCGCGGGCAAAGGGGTGAATCCAATCGCCAATGGCATGGCCACCGCAGCTGATTGGATGTCTGCTGCATCTTTCATTTCCATGGCCGGTTTGATTGCTTTTAACGGCTATGGTGCCTCTGTCTTTTTGATGGGATGGACGGGTGGTTACGTCTTGTTGGCGATGCTGCTTGCGCCTTACCTGCGTAAGTTCGGTAAATTTACTGTGCCGGAATTTATCGGTGATCGCTTCTACTCGAAAACTGCGCGTTTGGTTGCGGTTATTTGTCTGATTTTGGCTTCAGTGACTTACGTCATTGGTCAAATGAAAGGTATCGGCGTGGCTTTCTCCCGCTTCCTCGAAACCAGCTATGAAATGGGCTTGGTTATTGGTATGGGTATTGTGTTCATCTACGCGGTTCTAGGCGGTATGAAAGGCATTACCTACACGCAGATTGCTCAATATTGCGTATTGATTTTCGCTTACACGATTCCGGCAGTGTTCATTTCCATGAATCTGACAGGTGACTGGCTGCCTCAGCTTGGCTTGATCGGCATGATGGCGGATGGTTCTGGTATGACCATGATGGAAAAGTTGGATACCGTCGTGCAAGATTTGGGTTTTAACCAATATTCCACTCAAGTGATGGGCAGCAAACTGAATATGTTTGTGTACACCTTATCGTTGATGATTGGTACTGCTGGTTTGCCGCACGTTATTATCCGTTTCTTTACCGTGCCTAAAGTCAAAGATGCGCGTAGTTCAGCCGGCTGGGCCTTATTGTTCATTGCCATTTTGTATACGACAGCACCTGCTGTTGCTTCCATGGCGCGTTTGAACCTGATGGAAACTATCCAAATTGGTCCTGTTGGCGAACAAACAGGCAACTTGGAATATGCTCAAGCACCGACTTGGTTCAAAAACTGGGAAAAAACCGGTTTGTTGAAATACGAAGATAAAAATGGTGATGGCCGTATCCAATATTACAATGACAAAAACCCGGATATGGTTGCCAAAGCAGAAGCCTTTGGTTGGAAAGGTAATGAGATGGTGAAGGTTGACCGTGATATCATGGTGCTGGCTAATCCTGAAATTTCAGGCCTTCCGAACTGGGTAATCGCCATTGTGGTTGCTGGCGGTTTGGCGGCAGCTTTATCAACAGCGGCTGGTTTGTTGTTAGCGATTGCATCAGCGGTTTCGCATGACGTCATTAAAGGCATGATTAATCCGAATATTTCGGAGAAAAATGAATTGATGGCCTCGCGTTTATCTATGGTGGGTGCGATTGCATTAGCTGGCTATCTTGGATTCAATCCACCTGGATTTGCGGCGGGTACTGTGGCGATCGCATTTGGTCTGGCGGCTTCTTCCATCTTCCCGGTATTGATGATGGGTATTTTTGCCAAGCGAATAAACAGTCAGGGTGCGATTGCTGGGATGATTGCTGGCATCAGCATTACCTTGCTTTATGTGTTCCAGCATAAAGGTATTTTCTTTATTCCTGGAACAACATTCCTGGGTGATATGGGGCCGAATTGGTTCTTCGGCATCTCGCCAAATGCATTTGGTGCTATTGGTGCCTTGGTGAACTTCGCTGTCGCCATATGGGTGTCTAAAATCACACCTGAAACACCTCAACATATTCAACAATTGGTTGAAGATATTCGGGTACCCAAAGGTGCTGGTACTTCTACAGGCCATTAAGTGATGGTGGCAGGGCGATTTATTCATCGCCCTGTGTTGCACTAACAAAATAATAGGGTCTGGAGCCGAGGTAACTGTCCGTTGCCTCGGTATTTTTGTTATTGCGTACGTTGCATGTGAAGAATGGAATTAGGCACTAGGTGATATAACGTAAGGTGGCGTATTTTAGTGGATTACTGAAAACAGCATTTTTGTTTTGCCGTTGTGAATGTTATATGGGGTTTGAATGAATACTGTCCCTCGGGTCATTTGTGGCGATTGCGCGCAAGAATTGCATGTGCTGCCGACAAACAGCATTGATTTAATTGTTACTTCACCGCCTTATGCTGACCAACGTAAACAAACTTACGGTGGTATACATCCAGACCAATATGTTGAGTGGTTTTTACCAATTTCTGCTGAACTTCTGCGTGTTCTTAAACCGGAAGGAACTTTTATCCTCAACATAAAAGAACGGGTCGTGGGAGGAGAGCGTCATACTTATGTACTGAAACTGATCATAGCGATGCGAGAGCAAGGATGGTTATGGACAGAAGAATTTATCTGGCATAAAAAGAATTGCTATCCGGGTAAATGGCCGAATAGATTCCGAGATGCCTGGGAGCGCTTGGTACAGTTTAATAAACAAAAAAAGTTTAAAATGTTTCAAGAAGAAGTCATGGTACCGGTTGGTGATTGGGCGAAAACTCGTTTACGCAGTTTGAATGATACGGATAAATCACGCGATGAATCTAAAGTTGGCAGTGGTTTCGGTAAAAATATTTCCAATTGGGTTGGCCGTGATAAAGCTTACCCAAGCAATGTTCTGCATATGGCAACTGAATGTGCGAATCGTAGTCATAGCGCTGTTTTTCCAGAAACTTTACCAGCTTGGTTCATCCGGTTATTTACTGAACCGGGTGATATGGTTCTGGATCCCTTTATGGGTTCAGGCACAACATTAAATGCAGCTAATGATTTAGGCCGCAATGCTATTGGTATTGAAATACATCAGATTTATTGTGAGCAATTTACAGAATCCATGCAGGAACGGCAGCAATCCATGCTGTTTGGGTGAAATGGGAAAATATGAATGATTTCACACGATTTGCTGCTAATTACCCAGAGTTACATTACTGAGCATATTGATACGTTCCATGATAAGCGGTTGCAAAAATTAACAACACTGAAACTTCATACGATTTTACGCCGTAAAAATCCCTATTTATTCCGGGCTAAGAATATTCTGACTGCGCATGATTTAATCCAATCTTTCTTGGATGCTTATATCTCTTCACAGGAAGAAACTATTTTTGGTGATTTCCTGGAAGGCTTGGCAATACAAATTAATCAAATGGTTTATCAAGGAATTAAATCATCGGCTGAAGGAATTGATTTGGAATTTAATAAGAAGGTGTGCGCTATCTGGTTTCGGTCAAATCAGGACCTAACTGGGGTAATAGTAGCCAAATAAAACGTATGATTGATAACTTTAAAAAGGCGAAAAAAATTCTACGCACCAGCCAATCAAAATTACAGGTTATAGCAGTCAATGGTTGTTGCTATGGTAAAGAAAATCAGCCAGATAAAGGTGATTATCTCAAATATTGTGGGCAGGATTTTTGGACGTTTATCTCTGGGGAATTAGATCTATATACAGAGATTATCACGCCTTTGGGCCATCAAGCGAAGCAACGTAATGAACGTTTCCATAATGAATATGCGAAAGTCATTAATCGTTTTTCTGCGGATTTTGCGGGTGAATTCTGTTATACGGATGGTGCGATTGACTGGCGAAAATTATTGGCTTTCAATTCAGCTAGTTGTGCTTTAAATTGATAATGAAGGTGAATGTTAGCTGAGAAGTATAGCTTTATGGTGATATGATCTAAAACAAGCCTCTTAGAGTCATTTATGTATAAACTGCCAGGGAGTGGACGGCATTTACTATCAAAGATGCTTGGTTTGAGTTCACCACAATAACTTTGACTGATTGTTATCTGGAATATTCATGTTGAAGCAACATTTATTTTTTATTAGCTTTTTGGTGTTGTTAATCCCAACATTAACCAGCGCCGATATTTATGATATCGAATTGATCTTATTTGAACGCCATGCGGAAAATCAGGATATCTGGTCAACAAGCTCAGGCGAGCCAGATTTCAATCTCGCCAAAAATCATCTGTCCAGAATGTCTGCTCATAATACGTCATTATTGGCGGAAAAAGTGTTAGGTAAAGTTACTGACACTTTATATCAAAAAGGCCTGCAAATACATTCGCACTTAAACTGGCGTCAAGATGTACCTGATCGCGCTAATAAAATTTGGTATGCAATGGGTGGTCAACGCATCGGGGGGGTGATCAGTATAAGTCGAGGCCGTTATCTGCATTTGGATGCCGATCTGTTATTGCGTGATGATGAAAATCATCGAATCCAATTGAATCGGCGCATGCGTAGTGGTGAATTACATTATCTGGATCATCCCAAAATCGGCATTATTGTCATTGCAGAAAAAATCGATACTGAAACAGATGTCTCAACCATGCCTGCCGAGGCTGAAAACACAGTACCCCAAAAAATGCCGGGCGAATTAAATCCCGCTGTAGAAAACAGCTTGCCAAAGGCAATGCCAGATCCAAGCTGAATATATATTTGCAGTAATGTTGTGATTAACTGACTAAATAGCTAGTAATGCTTGTAGCATTGCTGCATTTTCCTCAGGTGTACCGACGGTTGGCCGTAAACAGTTTCTCAGTATAGGGTGGCTGCCGCAAAGCTTTTTAATGAGAATACCGTGATCCTTGAGTCCGTTGAAATATTTTTCCGCCTCGCCGTCCGGCGTTCTGAGCAAAATAAAATTAGTTTGCGATGGAAACGCCTTAAAGCCAAATAGTTGGTTGAATAAACTGAGTAAACGCTCTCGTTCCTGGCAAATCGCTTGGGTTTGTTGGTCAAAAATGGCTTTGTGTTTTAGCGCAAAGCGTGTGCTGACTTGAGTCAGGGTGTTGACATTGTAAGGCAGACGCACTTTGTCAAATTCTTTTAACCAAGCTTCTCGACCAGCAAGCAGACCAAGGCGCAACCCAGCCAAACCCATTTTGGAGACGGTGCGCATGACGACCAGATTATCGTATTGACCAAGTTGAGACATAAAGCTGGCTTGCGTGAAGGGCGCATAAGCCTCATCCACCACGACTAGGCCAGGAGCCGCTTCAATCAATATCTGAATTTCTTCTGCGTTAAACAAATTGCCAGTTGGGTTATTGGGGTAAGACAGGAAAATCACTGCGGGCTGGCGTTGTTCAATCGCTTGTAGCATGGCGGGCATATCCAGCGAAAAATCTTCCGGTTTAAGTGGTACACCGACATACTCCAAGCCACAAAATGTGGCGACCATGCGATACATGACAAAGCTGGGTTCGACTGACAGGATGGTGTGCCCACTTCCCAAAGTCATCGCGATGATCTGGATAATCTCATCTGAACCATTACCCAGTAATACCGCCATGTCAGGTGGGATCGCCATCGCTGCTCTGAGTTGCTCGCCAAGCTCTGTGGCGTGAGGGTCTGGATAGCGGTTAACGTGGGTGTTTTGCAGTTGTTCAGCCCATTCAACGCGCAAAGTTTCTGGCCATGTGTAGGGATTTTCCATCGCATCTAACTTAATCAGGCCTTTGGCATCTTGCACCGAATACGCAGATAAATGGCGTATTTCTTCGCGTATCCATCGATTGGCTTGGGTCATGATTGTAACCGGTATTCAGCCGAGCGCGCATGAGCCTCTAAACCTTCGCCGCGTGCCAATGTGGCGGCTGTGCGTCCTAATGTATGTGCCCCTTCGGGTGAAGCCATGATCAGGCTGGTGCGTTTTTGGAAATCATAAACGCCTAGTGGCGAGCTGAAACGTGCGGTGCGCGAGGTCGGTAAAACGTGATTAGGGCCGGCGCAATAATCACCGAGCGGTTCTGATGTGTGAGGTCCGACGAAGATGGCACCGGCATGACGGATTTTATGGAGATAAGATTCAGCGTCGGCAATGGATAATTCCAGATGCTCAGGCGCAATCTGGTTGGCGATTTCAACCGCCTGATCGAGATGGCGACAGTGAATCAACGCGCCGCGATGACGTAGCGCGGTTGCAATAATGTCGCGTCGTTGCATCTTGGGCAGCAGTTGATCCATGCTGGATTCAACCTGCGCCAAAAAATCAGCATCCGGGCATAGTAAGATGGCTTGCGCGTCTTCATCATGTTCAGCTTGCGAGAATAAATCCATGGCGATCCAGTCAGGATCAGTCTGGCCATCACAAATCACGAGAATTTCAGATGGCCCAGCCACCATATCAATGCCGACCTGGCCGAATACCGCACGTTTAGCAGTCGCGACATAAATGTTTCCCGGACCAACAATTTTATCAACGCCAGGGATCATTGATGTGCCATAAGCTAATGCGGCGACAGCCTGTGCGCCACCGATCGCAAAGACTTGATCTACGCTGCACAGATGCGCGGCGGCCAACACTAATTCGTTCATGGTGCCATTCGGGGTTGGTGTGACCATAATAAGTTGATCCACGTCGGCCACTTTCGCCGGTAAAGCATTCATTAAGACTGATGAGGGGTAAGCCGCTTTGCCGCCGGGAACGTACAATCCCACCCGGTCCAAAGGTGTGACTTGTTGACCCAGCACAGTGCCATCTTCTTCCGTATAGCGCCACCCCGTCATTTTTTGCTGTTCGGCATAGGCGCGAATGCGGTCCGCTGCATGCTGTAAAGCTTGCTGCTGTACGGCGGACAAACTTTGCCAAGCTTGTTCTAATCGCTCGGTTGAGATGCATAAATCCGCTGGATTTTCAGGATGCCATTGGTCAAAACGCTGGGTGTAGTCAATAAGCGCTGGGTCGCCCTGGGTACGCACGGTATTGATGATGTCATTAACCGTCTGATGGATTTGCGGGTCGGCAATACCCTCCCATGCGAGCAATTGATTCAATTGTTGGTCGAAATCAGCGTCATTGGCATTCAGTTTGAGAATGTCGGCCATGCGTTACTCCTGTTCAATCACGTCACGTAATGCATTAACGAATTTTTTACAGTCTTCATGCTTGGTTTTCCAGGAAGCCTTGTTCGCCACCAATCGTGAGCTGATGTCGGTAATGAATTCCAATGGAACTAAGCCATTGGCTTTCAGTGTATTACCCGTTTCGACCAAATCGACAATCACATCGGCCAAACCGACAATGGGTGCTAGTTCCATCGAACCATAGAGCTTGATCAATTCTATTTGTTGACCACGGGCATGGAAAAAATCACGCGCTGATTGCACATATTTACTGGCTACGCGCAAACGCCGGACGTGAGTATCAGCATCCGGGTAACCGGCCACCCATAATTGGCATTGGGCGATTTTCAGATCCAATGGTTCATAAAGTCCATCTCCGCCATGCTCCAGCAATACATCCTTGCCGGTGACACCAAAATCCGCCGCGCCCCACTGCACATAGGTGGGCACGTCAGTGGCGCGGATCAGCACCAATTTAACGTTATTCTGATTGGTGTCTAAAATCAGTTTGCGGGTTGTTTTGATGTCATCCAGTGGATGGATGCCAATCTTCTCCAGTAATGGCAAAGTATCCTTGAAGATGCGGCCCTTGGATAAAGCAATGGTGATGGGTGTCTTAAATTGCATGGTTGTCTCGGCCCTGATAATTTAGCGCAATTTCAATGTTCCAGATTGGCTGGGTAATTATTTTACTCAATTGAGCGGTGCTTTGCTGATTGCAAAATAGCCATAATGCGTGCTTTGTCAGGCGAATGAGATTGCAATATTCAACCTGGTATGCGGCGGATGTCCGCGCCAAGCCCTTGTAGTTTTTCCTCAATATTTTGATAGCCGCGATCCACATGATAGATTCGATCAACTCGCGTCTGGCCTTTGGCTACTAAGCCAGCCAGCACCAGACTGGCGGAGGCGCGTAGATCTGTGGCCATTACTGGCGCGCCAGCGAGTTTTTCAACTCCAGTGCAAATCGCTGTATTACCTTCCAGGCGGATTTTAGCGCCCATGCGCTGCAATTCATGCACATGCATGAAACGATTTTCAAAAACTGTTTCAGTAATGGTGCTGACGCCATCAGCAATGGCGTTCAGCGCTGTAAACTGAGCCTGCATGTCGGTTGGAAAGGCCGGATAAGGCGCGGTGCGAAAATCCACCGCTTGCGGCCTGCGGCCATGCATATCCAGAGATATCCAGTCTTTGCCGATAGTGATATCCGCTCCCGCCTCACGTAATTTTTGCAATACGGCATCCAGCAGATCTGCATGGGTGTCACGTAGGCGTACCCGCCCACCCGTGATCGCGCCCGCCACCAGATAAGTCCCTGTTTCGATACGATCAGGTAATACCGCATAATGTACGCCTTGCAAATGGGAGACGCCTTCAATCTGAATGGTTTGACTTCCGGCCCCGGTGATTTTGGCGCCCATCGCATTCAGGCAATTGGCCAGATCCATAATTTCCGGCTCGCAGGCTGCATTCTCAATGATCGTGAGGCCATCCGCCAACGTGGCGGCCATCATCAGATTTTCCGTGCCGGTGACGGTGACGGTATCCATCAATAAATGCGCGCCATGTAACTGATTTGCTTTGGCGCGGATGTAACCATTCTCCACGGTAATTTCCGCGCCCATGGCGCGTAAACCGTCAATGTGTAAATTGACTGGACGTGAACCAATAGCGCAGCCGCCGGGCAAAGAGACGTCTGCATGTTTGCATCGCGCTAACAATGGCCCCAGAACCAGAATGGAGGCGCGCATCGTCTTCACCAACTCATAGGGCGCGAATGGACGATGGATATGGCTTGCATCCACCTCAATCTGCATTTTCTCATCCACCATCAACCTGACGCCCATCTGCCCCATCAACTCCATGGTCGTGGTGATATCCTGCAAATGCGGGATATTGCCGACCACCATCGGCGTTTCCGCTAGTAATGTCGCAGCGAGAATGGGTAGTGCGGCGTTTTTCGCGCCGGAAATACGCACGTCGCCATCCAGCATGGTGCCGCCGTTGATAATCAGTTGATCCACAGAAACAGACTCGAAAATAAGAAGACAGTGATATAAAGAAATTTTCGTTTGAAATGTTAGATGGTCTCGTCAAGCGGCTGTACTGGCCGCTGTGTGAGGCACGTCATATCGCGCAAGCAACTGATCATCCAAAGGACGTGCTGCAAGGACGTTACATCATTTAGCGATAGGATAAACTATTTCCGGCGCGATGGGCTTTGCGGCGAAATACCGTAAGCAGTGCCGAAGGCATATGATTGCCATTGACGGAGCGCTGCGTAATTATCACATAGCTTGGTTAATGATAGGAGTGAAGATGAGCACGGCTTATATTCTGGTGGTGGACGATGAACCTGATATACGTCAGTTAGTCAGTGATATCCTGCGCGATGAAGGCTATCAAGTTGCTATGGCAGATAATGCGGCCAGCGCCCGACGGAGTCTGAGAGAACGCCGTCCGGATTTAATCCTGCTGGATATTTGGATGCCTGACATGGATGGGATCAGTCTGCTGAAATCCTGGTTAGTTAATGGCGAGTTACCTTGCCCTGTGATCATGATGTCAGGACATGGCACAGTGGAGACTGCTGTTGAGGCAACCCGGTTGGGTGCTTATGATTTCTTGGAAAAGCCGTTATCTTTAGCCAAATTATTACTGTCCGTCGAACATGCACTGGAAGCGCGTCGTTTGCTGGATGAAAATTCCGGTTTGCGTCGTCGCACCAACGATTGGATTGAGCCTATTGGCAATAGCCCGGCGATCCAGCAATTGCGTGAACAGGTTAAACGCATCGCGCGACATGATAGTTGGGTATTGATCAGTGGAGAGCCAGGCAGTGGACGGGAAACCATCGCGCGGTATTTGCATGCACATAGCGCGCGCAGTCAACGCCCTTTTATTGATATCGGCGTGGCGGCGATCACCCATAGCGGGGCCGCTTTGGAATTGTTTGGCCGCGAAGCGGAGGACCATGTCCAATATGGTCGTCTTGAGCAAGCTGGCGGCGGTGTGTTGTTTCTTGACGAAGTCGCCGATATGGATATGGATGTCCAAGCGCAATTTGTCGCGGCTCTGGATAGCGGCGACTTTTTGCGTGTTGGCGGCACTGAGCCGGTACATATCGACGCCCGGATTATCGCGGCGACTCAGCAGGATTTACAAGCAGCGGTGGCTGAAGGTAGATTCCGTGAAGATCTGTTTTATCAGCTGAATGTTGTGCCGATTCAGGTTCCGGCCTTGCGCGACCGGCTTGAAGATGTGCCGGTGTTGCTTGAACATGCGGTTAACCAGTTGGTTGAACAAGAACGCCTGCCGCATCGCGTATTCTCCACGGTGGCACAAGATTATTTACGTGACTATGCTTGGCCCGGCAATGTGCGTGAATTGATTAATCTGGTACAGCGGATATTGATTTTCCAAGGCGCCGGTGAAATCAGCTTGGATGAAGTCAAAAACGCTATTGGGCAACAGATTGTCCGCACTCAGCCTCAACCGATGATTGGCAGTGTGTCCATGGATCAGCCGCTGCGCGAGGCTCGCGAATCCTTTGAAAAAGCTTATTTGCAATATCATTTGACCCAAGCAGAAGGCAATGTCACTCAAATGGCGCAGACTATTGGGGTTGAGCGCACCCATTTGTATCGCAAATTGCGTGATCGGGGGGTTGAAATCAAAGAGCGCCGCTGATTATCAACGGCATCCAGATCACACAATACGATGGACATCCGATACATCAGGAATTTGCGCCAATCGCTCAATCACCTGACTCAGCTCCGCCATATGGCGCACTTCCAAGGTCATGCGCATATGGGTTTGTGTCTTTTGCGCGTTCGACCGCGACTGTACGCCGAGCACCTCAACCTGGGCTTGGGTCAATACCGAAGAAACATCATTCAGCAGGCCATGGCGATCCGCTGCCTTCACTTGTAAATCCACTAAAAAACCCGCATCTGAACGTTGTTCGCTCCAGTTGACTTCCAACAAACGTTCTGGCTGCGCCGCACCTAATTTGCGGATCATCCGGCAATCCTGGCGATGCACGGTGACGCCCCGGCCTTTGGTGATATAACCAATGATGGGATCATTTGGCACGGGCTTACAGCAACGTGCCATCTGAGTCAGTAAGTCGCTGATACCGGCGACCACCACCTGTCTGCTTGTGTCGTTGCCGCCATTGGGTTGGCGCGGTGTTTTACGCAAAGCGGGTTGATCTATCTCAGTGAAAGGCGGCGCAGATTGGTTGGACTCATCAATATGCAGCACCTGGATAGCGGATAAATCACCGCGTCCTAATGCCGCCAGTAATTCATCATCCTGGCGATATTTCATGGCGTGCGCCAGTTTGGTGATGTCTGGCTTGGGCAAACCGAGGCGTCTGATCTCACGCTCCAATATTTGTTTGCCGGTTTGCACATGCTGGCCGTACTGTTGTTGTTTGAACCATTGGCGGATGCGATTCAACGCCTTGCTGGTGTTAACATAACCAGCTTGTGCATTCAACCAATCCCGGCTGGGGCCTCCTTGCTTTGCGGTGAGAATTTCAACCTGCTGGCCGCTACGCAGTTTTTTCGATAATGGGACAATCCGTCCATCCACTTTAGCGCCACGGCAACGATGGCCGACATCGGAATGGATCGCGTAAGCAAAATCCACCGGCGTCGCGCCGACCGGTAGATCCACGACTTTGCTTTGCGGTGACAATACATAAATGCGTCGGGCGGTGAAATCATCTTCAACCTCCAAAGTGGATTGGGCGCGGTCAGGTTCCTCTAACCAACGCCGCAGCCAGATAATTCGTCTTTCCAATTCACCATCCTGTTCACGACATTCCTTATAGCGCCAATGCGCGGCCACGCCACGCTCCGCCTGTTCATGCATGGCGTGAGTCCGTATCTGGATTTCCAGTGGCTTGCCGTCTTCCCCAATCACGGCGGTATGTAGTGACTGATAGCCATTGGGTTTGGGACGGGCGATATAATCATCAAATTCACCGGGGATTGGTCGCCAGGTTGCGTGGGCCAAACCCAATGTTTCGTAACATTGGGTGACCTCATCCACCAGAACGCGTACCGCGCGAACATCCAAAACCTGTTCGAAATCCAGATGTTTACGCTGCATTTTCAGCCAGATACTGAAAATATGCTTCGGACGGCCAGCCACTTGAGTGGAAATACCGCGTGATTGGCAAAGCTTTTCCAAGCGTTGAATGGTATCCGTGATGAAGGCTTCGCGCTCACGCCGCTTGGCGGCCAGTTTATCTACCAGATGTTGGTAAACATCAGGCTGCAAATAACGCAGGCTCAAATCCTCAAGTTCCCATTTCAATTGCCAAATGCCCAGGCGGTTAGCCAAAGGGGCATGTACCGATTGAGTTTCGTTGGCGAGGATTTTACGTAATTCGGCAGGCGCCCGACTCAGGTTTCGCATCAAACGCAGGCGTTTCGCTAACAGTAACAAGATCGCGCGGACGTCATCTGCGACCGCCAATAACAAGCGGCGCAGTTTCTCAGTATCTTGCGTTTCAACTTGAGCACCGCTGGCGGACAATTCACGGATTTTACTGACCTGCTGTACCAGGCGCAGAACAGATTCGCCAAAGGTTTGCGCCAATTGGCGGGGATGAAAATCCGCCAGTTTCGGCTGCTCTGACAACAAAGCGGCGAGCAAGGTGTCAGTATCCATTTTCAAGCGATTCAGGATGTCTGCCGTGTGCAGCAAAGCCAGCAGATTCTCCATACCATCCAGTTGAACCCGGTCTTTTTGCGTGGTTTGAATCCAGTGAACGGCGGTTTGCAGCCGAGCCATATCCGCTGAGCTGCGCTGCTTAGCCAAATCATCCAGCCAGGCACGGATTTGTGGTGCGGATATTACGCCGGATTTGGGAAGAGTCGTGTCTGTCGCTACCAAATGCGTTTATTCAGTCAAGCGGCTGCAAGATAACTTGAGCCTTCAATTGATTGACTGATCATAATGCATATTCGGCGTAGACAGTAAAACTCAACGGTTAAATTTTTTGGGGATTTATTTCCCCGAATCCGGGGTTTACGTCACCTATGCCGCGTGCGGTTGCCGTTTTCTCGATTTATTTTGAACAGTCCGTCCTGGATGGGAAGCGGTTTTGTTTTTATTCCGTATTGCATGGCGTTTTTGTTGAGAAGGCGCATTGTTACTTTGCGGTTTTCGTTGTTGTTTTCTTTTCCCTTTGATGATGGGTTCCGCCTTGATGGACGGATCCGGCTCGTATCCAGGTAACACGACCTGTTCAATATCCTGTTTTAACAATTTCTCAATATCATTGAGCAATTTGTATTCATCAACACAAACCAGTGAGATCGCCTGCCCTTCTTTGCCTGCCCGTCCGGTACGTCCTATACGATGAACGTAATCTTCCGCCACATTGGGCAATTCAAAATTCACAACATGTGGTAAATGATCAATATCGATGCCACGCGCGGCGATATCCGTGGCGACTAAAACCCGCACTTTACCTGCTTTGAAATCCGCCAGCGCTCGCGTGCGCGCTCCCTGAGATTTATTGCCATGAATAGCAGCGGCTGACAGCCCATCTTTGCACAGCTGTTCGGATAGGCGGTTGGCCCCATGTTTAGTGCGGGTGAACACCAGCACCTGCTGCCAGTTATTGCGGCCAATCATGTGCGAAAGTAATTCACGTTTACGATTGCGGTCAACCGGATGAATAATTTGCGAAATGCGTTCTGCAGCCGTATTGCGGCGCGCCACTTCGATCTGCGCTGGATCGCGTAAAATACCATCCGCCAGTTGTTTGATATTGTTGGAGAAAGTGGCCGAGAACATTAAATTCTGGCGCTGTGGCGGTAATAGCGCGAGTATTTTGCGGATATCGTGAATAAAGCCCATATCCAACATACGATCAGCTTCATCCATGACCAAAATTTCAATCTGTGACAGATCGACAGCATGCCGTTGAGTCAGATCGAGCAAGCGTCCCGGTGTGGCGACCAAGATATCCACGCCGCGTTGCAGCTTATGTATTTGCGAATTGATATTCACGCCGCCAAACGCGACCTGCGTGCGCAATGGGACATATTCGCCATAGGTTCTAATGCTGTCAGATACTTGCGCCGCAAGTTCACGCGTAGGCGCCAGAATCAATCCGCGTACAGGTAATCGTGACTTTTTACGACGTGGTTTGGTTTCTAAACTCAGGCGTTGCAGTAATGGCAGGGTAAAGCACGCCGTTTTTCCCGTACCGGTTTGCGCGTTGGCCATGATGTCGCGCCCTTGCAAAATCACAGGTATTGCTTGCGATTGAATGGGAGTGGCTTGAGAATAGCCTTTTTTATGTACGGCGCGCAGAATATTGGTGGATAAACCAAGGTTCTCAAAAGACATGTGAAATATGCTCCGAACCAGTCTGCTCAATCTCAATGAAACTGGTTCGGCCCAGACAGGAAATTGTGTTAATGAAGTAGTAAAGAGAGGGAAATGAATCAACTTACCAACGACCCGTATGGTCTGACGCCGACCGATGAACGCCGTAGGCGCGCGATTCTAACAGGATACTCGGCCGCTGGCGTAAAATAATTCAGAATATTGAAATGAGCGGATCAAACGGTGATTTCATCCAAAAACAATCCATCTCCTATTTTGGGTGGATGATGTTTGGCGCGTAAGGGAAACAGCATGCCAAAGCTGGTTGGTTAATGTCTGAGTGTTAACGCAAATGTGGCGATGGGGTTTGCCGGGTTCAGGGCGCGTTTATTCGTGACGGGTATAAAATTTCGTTGCTCATAAATTCCAGCTCATGTCCTTGGACCATCCAAAATTCCAACACCTTGGTGTTTGGATGAAGGCTTACCGGGTTTTCACCTAATTTAGATACTCGTGCTTTTCCCGTCGAATTTCCAAAAGTCAGCGTTAGCACTTCACCGTTACATGAGTATTGGCCTATTAATCGCTTTTCTTCTCTTTTTTCATGTTTTCCGGGAAGCCAAGCTTCATGCCTGAGTTTATAGGCATGACTGTCATTTAAATCCAATTGGATAAATATTTCGGAACCGCCGAAGCTGGTGTAAGCGCCTCCAGCAATTTCGCAAGCCGCATAGGTGGATATCGGCGTTGCCATGAATAGGATCAGGACAGTGTTAAGTAACCTCATAAGATCAATACTTTTTGACGGTTAATGTTTTGTTCGACAGCGAATGTTTATCTGTTAATCCATTTCCTGCGCCAATCTGGAAATGCCAATGGTCTTTCTTATATCCTTTGAAATCTTCGTATAGACCATGTGTGAATCCTGCTTTATGGGCAGCTTGTCTTGCTTCTTCGTGACTCAGTTTATTGAAACTTGATCCTGCAACATCAATCGCCAGATTTTTCCCATGGAAGCTTCCTTTACTGTGCCCCTTGGCTTCTGCTCCGCCAGTAATCAAAACACTTTTTAAACCTGTTTCATCCGCAAATTTGGTTAATGCTTGTCGTGTTTCGCCACTAGGAAGTTTGGTTCTGAGACCATTCAGTTGAATAATCGTTCCTTGTGGCGTTTCATAGGCTGGATATAGCTTGTTTTTTGTAACATTTTTTAGTTTTAACGCATTTTGCGTAGTTTCTTTCGATTTCGGCAAATATCCATTCAGATGATTGAGTTTTGATGTAGTGTCCGTCATTTTCTTATAGGGGCATTTCGAGGTTAATTTTCTGCAGCTTACCGCGCCATCGTAACTAAAATCAGTCCAGTTCCCAGTTGCCGATATCTTTATCCGCATCAACGCCGCCCTTCAGGTTATCCGCGCCATAGGTGAAAATATCGATCGGGCCATGCACACCTGGGCTGAGGTAACGGTATTTATTGCCCCATGGATCTTTCGGCACGCTTTTGATGTATTTGGGGATCAATACGCTCAGTTCCTGGTCGGTTGTCGGATATTTGTAATTGTCCAGTTTGTATAAGTCCAATGCGGACTGGATGGCGCGAATGTCTTGCTGGACTTTCACCACTCTCGCCTGATCTGGCCGGTCCATCACGCGGGGTACGACCATGGCGGCTAATACGCCCAGAATCACCACGACCACCATGAGTTCGATCAGGGTGAAACCTTGGACACGGTATTTTCTGTGTAATTGGCCAAACTTCATTTTTCCGGTTCCTGCAAAGTGATAAGTTGAGTGAATGATCATTGATGGCGTGATTGGATGGCGATTATCTGACCATCAAATTCATATCCAGAATCGGCATCAGAATCGCCAACACAATCGTTAACACGATTCCTCCCATGATTAATACCATGAGAGGTTCAAACATACCGAGTGCTGTTTCAATCACAACATTATTGTCTTTTTCCTGCACATTAGCCGCATGCACCATCATGTCCCCCAAGTTACCGCTGGCTTCGCCGCTGGCGATCAGGTTAAGCGTCAGCGGTTCAAAATAACCCGTGATTTCAAGCGCGCGTTTTAACGTCATGCCTTCTTTGATACGGGATTCCGCTGCTTGAATCGCTGTTTTTATCGGTATCCAGGTCACCACATTCGCGGCAATATTAATGGCTTCAGCCGCCGGTACATTGCTGTTGAGCAACATGCCGCAAGTGCGGCTGAAACGCGCCGCAGCCACTTTGCGCATAAAGTCGCCAATACCGGGCAGTTTCAGTATTGCTTTATGGATGAATGCGCGGAAGTCACGGAAACGGAGGGCGTACAAATAAGCGAATAAAAATAAAGCCAGCGCCAACAACAGCACCAAGCCATTTGCCCGGAAAAAATCACTGAGGGTGATCAGACCGAGTGTCAGGGAAGGCAGCGTTTGCTGCATGGATGCAAAGACTTGCACGACCTGGGGTACGACATAAACCAGCAACGCCACGATGACCAGAAAGGCGACGAGCGTGACAATGATGGGGTACAGCATTGCCATTTGCAGTTTTTGCCGTGCTTGATAAGTTGATTCAGCATATTCCGCCAAACGCTCCATCACTTCGACCAAATGACCGGAATGTTCGCCGGCGGCGATTGTCGGCACGTAATAATCCGGGAAGCCATGCGCGTGTGACGCCATGGCATTCGCCAGGGTATGGCCTTCAGAGACTTTGGCGCGGATGGCGCGGATCAGGTTGGCGATGGATTTTCTTTTGGTCTGATTGGCCGCATTGTCCAGGGCTTGTTCGACAGGCAGGCCGGATTTGAGTAATACCGCCAGTTGTATGGAAAATAACGCCAGATCTTTGGGATTGGTCTGGCGACGTAGTCGCCATAGAGAAGCGTTTGTTTGTTGAGGTTGTTCAGTGACCGGAACAACTTCCAATGGTGTATAAGACTGAGCGCGCAGTTTGTTACGTATTTGGCGGGATGAGTCGCCTTCCATCATGCCTTTGCGTACTTTGCCTTGCTGATCCAGCGCCCGCCAACTAAAAGCCGCCAACCAAGTTCTCCTTTACGATTAAACGCCGGTTACCCGCAAAACCTCTTCATAAGACGTTTTGCGTTGTTTCACCAAATCAATGGCGGAATCGACCAGAGAAGGCACAGTCTTGCGCACATGCCGCAGCATGTCGCTTTCACTGGATCCGGCATGGACATGCGCGCGCAGTTCGTCATCCATTTCGATCAGTTCATACACGCCGACTCGACCCCGGTATCCGGTATTGCCGCATTCGGGACAACCCACCGGGCGTAATAACTTGATGGGTTGAGTCAGCTTCATGCGTTGACATTCCGCTTGATTGGGGACATAAGGCTCCGCGCATGCCGTACATAACAACCGGGTTAAACGCTGCGCCAAGATGCCGGATAAACTGGAAGCCAGGAGAAAAGGTTCCACGCCCATATCACGCAGTCGGGTAATGGCACCAATCGCCGTATTGGTATGCAGGGTGGAGAACACCATATGGCCCGTCAAACTGGCTTGCACGGCGATTTCGGAGGTCTCGATATCCCGAATTTCGCCCACCATCACCACATCCGGATCCTGGCGTAGGATGGCGCGTAAGCCATGCGCGAAGGTCATGCCGATTTTGGCGTTCATTTGCGTTTGGTTGATGCCTTCAAGGTCATATTCAACCGGATCTTCGACTGTCATGATATTGCGCTTGTGGTCGTTCAAACGCACCAACGAGGCATACAGGGTGGTCGTTTTACCGGAACCGGTCGGGCCAGTGACCAGAAACATGCCATGCGGCTTACGGATAATGCGATCCAGAATATTCTCCGTCGCCTTCGGCATGCCAAGATCGCCTAGGTCCAGGCGACCAGCGCTTTTGTCCAATAAACGCAGCACTGCCCGCTCGCCAGTCCCGGATGGCATGGTGGACACGCGAACATCCACTTGCCGGCCTCCCAAGCGCAAAGCGATTCTGCCATCCTGCGGCAGACGTTTTTCCGCGATATCCAGGCGTGCCATGACTTTGATGCGCGAAATCAACAGCGGTGCCAGGGTACGTTTGCCACGCATGATTTCCTGCAATTCGCCATCCACGCGCATCCGCACGCGCAGATAATCCTCATACTGTTCTATGTGTAAATCCGAGGCATTGACCCGCACCGCCGCTGTGAACAAGGCATTCAGCAAACGGATGACCGGCGCATCTTCAATGCTGTCCAGCAAATCCTCCGGTTGATCATTCAGTTCGCCGACCAGTCGGTCAAAATCCAGTGTGACTTCATGACCAATTTCGCCGATGGAGGTCATTGCCTGCGTGGCTTTGGAATCATGCTGCTCTTGCAGGTGGATATCAAATGTTTCGTCATCAATCGGCGTCAGGTGACAAACCTGGCCTAGTTGACGCTGCGCTTCATGCACGGCGCGCAAATGCGCATTGGGACGACATTCCAGCACCAAATCGCCGGTATGCGTGATACGTGCCAAAACGCCGTGACGTTTGGAGTAAGCGAGACTTAATAAAGGCGCGACGGTCTCCTCATCCGCCGCGTCAGGTGCAAGCGCTGTTGGCATATCATCCAATTCAACCATGATGTATTCCGCCTCAATAATCGTCAAACGGATGGGGCGACGGCTGTTTCACCACTTTTTGGGGCGTTGGCGCTGGTGGTTGAGTGGGTGATATCGATGTTGCCGCAGGCGGTTTCGCCACACTATTGATGGATGGTTTTGCCTGTGGCGGTTTTTCCGGTATTGGCTCCAGTACGGGCACGTCCGTATCCGGGAGTAATTTCAGACCTTGTTGGTATTGCTGAAGCTGTTGTTCACGCAACTCCTGATATTTTTGTTCGCTTAATAAGCGGCTGCTTTCTTCATCCCGCAGAATCTTGGGGCGGATGAAAATCATGAGATTACGCTTCTCTTTGGAGGCTTCACGGTAATTGAACAATTCGCCGACAATGGGAATGTCGCCCAGCAAAGGCACTTTGACCCGGCTTTCACGCAAAGTGTCATCAATCAAACCGCCCAACACCAGAATATTGCCATCCTCCACGACCACGCTGGTTTTGATGCTGCGTACGCTGGTCACGACATCCGTGGTGCCGAATTGCGCCGCAGCGCCTGGTAGCAGATTGGAGATTTGCTGGTCAATGTCCAGACGAATCGCCGAACCAAAATTGATTTGCGGCGTCAGTTTCATGATTAAGCCGACATTGCTGCGTTCGATCGTGGTGAATGGATTTTCCGGAGTGGACGAATTACTGGCACCTGTATAGGAGCCGGTGACGAAAGGCACCTCACGGCCCACATTGATTTCCGCTTCGGCATTATCCATGGTGATCAGGCTGGGCGTCGAAATGATATTGGCATCGGCATCGTTGGCTAACGCCCGTGCCAGTATCCCGATATCCACGCCCTGCCCCGCTTTTAAACGACCGACCACATTGCCCAGTTGCAAGGTGCTGGCCGCAAAAGTGGTGGCCTCGCTTAAATTGATCAACTCATTTTGCGCGGCCACCCACTGAACGCCTAAATCACGCGCTTTGTCATCCGTCAGTTCAACCACCAGACTTTCGACCAATACTTGAGCGCGACGCACATCCAGCGAGTCAATCACGCTTTGTATCTCGGCATGTTGATCTGGCCTGGCGGTGATCAACAAGGCGTTGGTGTCTTCATCCGCCTGAATGCCAAGCTTGCGCTCTGAATCGGTTGATCCGGTTTGTTTGCCATTTGTTTCCGTATATTTATCCGACATGGTGTTGCGCAACACCTCGGCCAAATCAGACGCTTTGGCAAACTTCAGATAAATCACGCGGGTTTCGCCTTTGTGTTCGACCTTCACATCCATCTGGTTGACCAGTTCGCGCAATTTCTGGCGCAGGTATTTATTGCCAATCATCAGGATGGTGTTGGAGCGATCATCCGCCGCCAGTTTGACGGTGCCCGATGCATTTTTGTTGTTCTGCGCCAATAAAGGCTGCAATATTTTGGTGACTTGGGATGCGGCGGCGAATTTGAGCCGGATGGCCTCCAAGCTGCCATCATCTTTCACATCAAGCCGTTTGACAATTTCGATCAAGCGTTTGATGCGGCGGCCCGTATCCGAAACCACCAGCGTATTGGAGCCGTCATGCGCTGCCAAATGGCCGGTTTTGGAGACCAAAGGGCGTAAAGACGGTACCAGTTGCACGGCCTTGACATTGATCACCGGAATAACCCGCACTTGCATTTCACCTTCGGCATTCACCGAAGAGCTGACCGAAGCGCCTTGCACACCTTCATTCGCGGGCAAAATGTTGACGACATCCCCTTCCTGCACGGCGACATAGCCATGTACTTTCATGATGGACAGGAAAATCTCGTAGACACCTTCGGGTTCAATCGGGGTGGATGACACTAGGGTCACTTTGCCTTTTACCCGGGGATCGATAATAAAGTTTTTGCCGGTGACATCCGACACCATATCAATCACCGATCGAATGTCGGCGTTTTTCAGGTTGAAGCTGACCGGCTGGGCATGGATGCCGAACGAAAGTACTGTCAGACAGACAAGTAACCAGGATATTTGACGGGCTACCACGATCCCCCCTTTTTATGTTGACGGCAAAAAGCGCTGAGCATACTTAACATCTGTATGTTGGATGCATGTGGTGATGGACTTAACCAAGTGTTAACTGAAAGTATCACCTACATCTCCAAATAGATATTCATAGACCGGGTGACGCCTTTACGCTCCAACATCACGGCGAACCGGTCTTCTTCGCTGAGTATTTTGATCAATGTCGGTAATTGTTTAATGTCATTCAGGGCGATGTCATTCAGCGACAATAAAATATCTTTGTCTTGCAAACCAATCTCATCAATCAATGTCGGATCGCTGCCCCGTGAAACTTGTATGCCATAAACGCTGCCATTACGCATGACCGGTTTGCCACGTAGCAAACGCGCCAGGGCCATGGGATTATCTTTAAGTTGTTTACGGTAACGCGCCAATTTCCGGGTGACTTGAGGCGCTTTGACGACGACTGGCTCGCCTGCCAAAGCGGATGGGGTTCCGGCATTCATGGACAACCCCAGGTTATCTTTCGGCAAGGCTAACAGTTCGTGGAAATTACCATGCAGCAAGAGCACATGATGCGGATAAATTTCATCCAGCGTAATGCCTGGACTGACTTGTTCACCAACGCGATAGACCTGCGGCGTTGCATTGGGTGGTGAGATCAGCGCGGAGCCTTGTTTGGGATCCACGCCTGCGATAACGCCATGCAGCAATAAATTGGAATTTCGGCGCACCGGCTTATCCACTTTGACCGGTATTTTTTGCTCGACTTCAAATAAATCATAAGCCTCGGCTTGCTTGGGTGCGGCAACGGGCGTGGCTTTTTTTTCTGGCTCAATGACGGCTGGCGCTTCAGGCGGCTGATCCGTATCCGATAAAAACCAAGTCATGGTCGCAAGTTGCCAGGCCAATAAAATCACGCCGACGATTAAAAGCCCACGCGGTAAATATTTACCTACCGATCGCCGACGGAACATGGAGAAATTGATATTGATTTTTTCTGACATACGCCTGTCAAGACCTTTCACTGCGGCGGCAGCGTGATTATCTCAATCTCCCGCTTTGTTGTATAGGATAGTAGCCTTCAGCATCTGGAACGCCCAATAAACTGAACCAAGTGACCAAGGCATCATCCGCTTGCCTGCCAGGCTTGAGGCGCATTATCAGGTTCCATCGGCGGTCAGCCGCTAAAACCCATCGCCCATCACCCTGTATCCGGCGGTTTCTGGGGTTAAAGGTCAGGATGAGTTTATCGTTTTCCTGGGATATCTGACCGGCCCAATTACCCAACGCGGATAATTCATCAATTTGCAAATCTTTAAGCAATAAACGGCCTTGTATCGACTGGAGCCATTGATCCGCCCACAAGACGTTTTCCAATTCAACCGTTAAATCGCCACGCAGGCTGAATGGCGAGAAGGTCGCTAAATACTCGGTAACGCCAGACATCTTTTGCAATGCCAATTTGGCGGTTACGTCGTGCAGATGCCAGGCGCTATTTAACTTTTTGCCCACATAGCCAGTGACTGGCGCACCGTCCAGGCGGAGGTGGATTTGATATTCCCAAACGCCGCGAAATAATGCCCATGGTTTAAAGTGCCATTGAACCTGAGTCGCTGATAAGGATCGCCATTTAATCCGTTCAGCCCGACCCTGCCATATTGTGCCTTGAACCTGATTGGCGCTGAATGTGTCCTCTGTTGGATTCGACGGCAAGAGATAGGTTGCCGGTAACAACATCAATAAAAATAGCGCGTAAGTCAATACTAACAGGCTGAGGTATGCCCAAAAAGCACGTTTGCGGGCGATCTTTATCAGACTGGCGGCAGCTTGGTTTAGCTGCATCATTGATTCTCCGTCAACACGAAACGCGCATTCACCCCGCCCGTCGGTTCACGGCTGATGTTCGCCAAGGCGATCACCACCGTGCTCTGGCGGCGCAATTCATTGAGCCATAATAATAATTGGCGGAAATCCGTTGCTTTGAAACGCAGACGCCATTCATTCACTTTGGCGTCGTATTTATTGCTGTCGGGCCGTAAGTTGTATTGTTTTAACGTCGGGCCGAGAATTTCCGGCAAAGATTGATGATTTTGCCCTCGTAATGCGCGTATTTCAGCGCCGGTCTGCCGTAGCCAACGTAAATCTTGTTCAGCATCCAGCACGCGTTGGTGTTGTAATGCCATGTCTTCAGCCATTGGTGCCCATAACTGAAAATAAAGCGCCAGGGCCAGCATTGCCAACATGACCCAGACCAGGATTTTCTGATGTAGTCCGCTGAGTGAGGCATACCAGGCCTGGAGGTATTCCTGTATCCGGCTCATTGGGATCTGACCGTCATTTCAATATTGGTGCGATACAGCGCGTCGCTTCTTCTGATTGGCCCGCGACGCACGGCGATTTCAGGCAATTGGCGTAATTGTTTGGTGATTTGATCAATATCATGTTGGGAATCCACCAGCAAATCAATGCGCAGTTTACCTTTTTGGAAAGTCATACGATCTATTTTGCCTTTGCCATAACGTTGCAACACGGTGCCGACATTCGCCAGCATAGCGACAAAATCACTGGCGCGGGCGGCCGCATGGTCCTGCATGCGTTGTAATTGCTGCTGCATTTGAATTTTCGGGTCTTCGACATGTTTGGCTTTAGGAAAAACAGACCGGTAAATTTGTTCTGCCTGTTGCGTTAAGTGGCGATGTTCCTGCTTCAATGCATCGGTGCGTAACCACAGACTTGATAAGCCGATGGCAAAGACGAGTAATCCCAGATAGATCACATATTGATAGGTGCGCCATAAATGGGACAGTAGTGCGCCAGACTGATCATATTGACCTTGCAGTAGATTAATCGTGAGATTGTTTGGGCGATTTTGCAATAAATGCGCAAATGTCCGTTCGACAGATTGCGGATCACCTTGGTAAACAGGACGTATCCTGGCTTGCTCATACAGAGCTGGAATGGTTTCCCGGTTAGTCTGGCGCAAATCCCAAATCGGCAGCTCACAGACATATTCATCCTGTTGACGGTTCAGGTAAAGCTGCAGGCAAGCCGACAACACCTCAAAACGTCCTCCCAATGCCTCCTCCGAACCACCGGATAATTGGATGAAAAATCCTTCATCACGCAGTATTAAGCCCTGTTCATCGCCTGATAGCAGACAAGCCTCAGGTAATAAGACCTCTGGGCGCAAATTCAAGGTCTGGATTTGCTGTAAATAATCCTGCATAGCGTCATGTGATATGACCGCTGCATGAATTCCTTTCGATGTGCGCCGATAAGCGAAATGGTTTTGCTCCGCTTCGCTGGCCAAATCTTCTTCCACCGCATAAGGCAGACTGGCGCGGATATGATGATCTGAGCGAGCCGTCAGCTTGACTTCATAACGGGTGATATGGCGGCAGGGCAACACCACCGTTAAATGTCGGTCGCCAACGAAAGCGGCGACGGCATCTCTATCGATCAGGCCGGATGTTGGTTGACGTTCGGCGCAACTCCAGAGCAGTGGGCCAGTCTCTCGCCAGTATAGATATAGGTTATTTCTATTCACAAATTAGTTTTGAAGCTACGTTGGATGACGCTGGCGTTTTTTTTATCACGATAAATTAACACCCGTCCGTGCATGTGCTGGGCGTCAATATCCACGCTACCGCTCAGTAGAAAAAACTGGCTGGCGACGGAAATCGAAGCCTTGTCCAGTGTAGGCAATGAGGGCATGTTACCGTGGTAGTCACGTCGGAACTGGATAAATTTGCTGACGCCGGGAAAAGGCGTATCCATTCTATAGTCCAGGATGTCTTCCGCCAATTTTTCGTCCATATCATCCGCTAAACTTTGCAACACGGCTTTGGAGGCGGTGTTCACATTCACCGGGCGGTAACCGGGCAAAGCCGTGATATGCGGATTGAGTTTTCGCCAGAGTTCTTCAGTCACCCCTTTTACCAGCAACAGCTCAGTTGCGCTGATAAAAGGTCGATCTGCAGTCCGGTAAGGCGGCGACAAGTTTAAATAGTAATAATCTTCAGCTCCACCCGGAAAATTTTCGGATTGATCCGCATCCATCCAGTCACGCACCGCATTGGTCACTTCCAGCGCCGTATGCCCGTCAACTCCAATGAGTTTCATCAAGCGTTGCAAACGTTGCCCCTCTTCAGCTTGATATTTTCCTTTGACGAGCAGATTATTCAGATTGAAACGTCCTTGCAGGTCTTCCAGATGACCGGTTATCAAGCCGCGATCCACTTCAACTGGTGCTAAATTCAGCGCCCAACTTTCGTCCAGACTATCCACTGCGCCTTTCGACAGATCCCGTAACAGAACGGCTTCGGCCCAATCTTCCATAGCCTGGAGATAATCCATGCTTTGGCTGGTTTGCAGTCGCAAAGTGGTTTGTTGCATCGCCGTATGTTGCCATGCCAATAAAGATGTCGTGATGACAGAAACCACTGCTAACACGGATAAAACAGTAATCAATGCCATGCCGTTTTGCCGTTTCACGGTGTGATATCTCCGGGAGCAGGTAAAATGAGGGTGTGACGTAAGATCTGCTTGTCCGTTGACTCAATCGAAAGACGCAACATTTGCGGTAATAAGGCCAAACGATTGGTTGAGTCCTTGTCATCTGATAGCGGCCATTCACGATGCCATTCATCACCGTCGAATGCTTCGACTTGAAACTTTGCCAGATTATCCATGAGTTGGCGTGAATAAAGTTTGCTGTCCTGCGCCCGATCCAGCACGCTCTGGATTATCCGAACCAGCTTACCTTCCTCCATAACGTATCTCAGCCTTAGCAAGCCGCTTTGCGCGCCTTGATTCAGAGTGACGTCACCGCCCGTACGGGTGAAAGCAATGCCGCCAGCATGCACCAATTGCAAGGCAGGTTCAAAATCACCGAAGGGGCTTTTGACTGGGCGTGCCACGATTTGCAACAGGTCACGCTCCATATAGGTCAAAACCCGCTGTAATTCCGCCAAACGATCATATCGCTCATACAATATGCCGCGCATGGAAGCCATGTGCGACAAGCCGCCATAAATGGCGGTTGAAATAATGGCGAATACCGTCATGGCGACCAGTAATTCAATCAGGGTGAAACCCTGCTGATCAAGTGGGCGACTGACCACGGTCATTTTCCGTTGGATAGTGTCATCAAAGATTTTCCTCTCACCGACTCTAAACCCGAACAGGCTTTGTTTATTCACATAGATAAAAAGGATGGTGTCGATCACAATTCCGCAAAGGGCAGGCATTCATGCGGGTAATGGCTCAATGCTTGGAGTGGCGCTGGCCATCTGAATTCGGGTCAGTACGTTGTAAGAGCTGTTTGAATATATTGCCAAGGCGTGGTTCAGCCGCTTTTAGTCCGGCAGAGAATTTTGGGAAGCGCTTGCGTATCGCGCGTATTTTATTGCTGATGAAAATACTATCCTGAGCCAGCAACGCAAGTCCGATAGCAATCATCAACAAGCCGAGTGGGATAGGCAGCGGGGTGACAACGATGCCGAGTATAACCATTAGCCATCCGATCATCAGGCGCAGCAGATAGAAAAATTTTTTGCGGTTAAAACAAGCGGGTTTCATACGTTTTTTGGCGGCTATCCGTAGTAATTCAAGTGTCTGGTCAAATGAAAAGGCTATGCCTGGGGCATGTATTTCCGTACAAAAGGCACTGTCAAACACCTTTGTTCTTGTAAAGATGCCTGATCTAATTGCTCCACCAGCTTGATCAAGTGCGTCATGTCCCGGGGTTGGCGCTGCACCAGATAATGTGCGACATCGGTAGGCATTGTCAGGCCGTGCCGTGCGCCCAAATTAATGAGCAATTGCTCGCGTTCCAAATCATTTAGTGGTTTAAGTCGATAAACCAGCCCCCAACTAAGACGGCTACTTAAATCAGGTAAAAGAAAGTTGCTGCCCGCCGGTCTTTGTGCCGCGCTGAACAACAAGCGACAATGCTTCGCTTTGGCGCGGTTGAATAAATTGAACAAGCTTTGTTCCCAAGCGGGTTCGCCAGCCAACAGATGGACATCGTCAATCGCCAGTAAATCCGCTTGTTCCAAGCCTTTCAAAATATCCGGTTGCAACTCAATCAGTTGATCACATGGCAGATAGGTAGCGTGTAGACCTTCGGCTTCTGCTGCATTCGATTGGGCCATTAACAAGTGAGTGCGACCTGAATTCAATTCACCAGACAAATAAATCAGCGCATGTTCGCATTCCGCACGTTGCTGATGCAGCGCATCAAGCAACATCTGATTATCGCCAGCGACATAGTCCGAAAATTGGGTTGAAGTGCGTACAGCCAGCGGTAAAATCAGCTGTTGATTCATGCCGTCGCGGAATCAGCGTTTGTTGCGGCAGCGCGCCAGCGAATGTAAAAGCTACTGCTTATCAGATGTATCAGCGCCAACGATAGCTCCAGCAAACCCCAGTATTGCAAAGCCGGTTCAGTCCACCAAATCAGGCCACCATGCACCAGATATAAAAGAGTGATCAAACTGCTCCAGATCAACCCTTTATCCCGTGCATGTAAAACGCCGTACAAAGTTATCAACAAAGGGGAAACATAGAGCAACAAGATCAATGAAATGTGTTCCGCAGGCGTATTCGATAAATCAATGGCCCACCACATCATATAAGCGAATAACCCAAGATAGCTCAGCAATGAAAGCGCGCGCGCCAAATTCACCTTCGTCATGTTGTTTTAAGTGCCTTGGCGGTTTCCGCCAAGCGCTTGCCTAATGCGTGGCATAACGCCGCTTCAATATCGGTTAACGGCAATTGACTATCCTGGCCCGCCAAATGGGACGGCCCATAAGGGGTTCCGCCTTCACGCGTGTTAAGCAGGCCGGTTTCCGTGTAAGGTAGACCGCTGATCAACATGCCATGATGCAACAGTGGAATCATCATCGACATTAAAGTGGTTTCCTGCCCACCGTGCATGCTGCTGGTTGAAGTGAAAACGCCGGCTGGTTTGCCAACCAAAGCGGCTGACATCCATAGACCACCGGTATTATCCAAAAAATACTTAAGCGGGGCCGCCATATTGCCAAAGCGGGTCGGGCTGCCCAAAGCCAAAGCCGCGCAATCACGCAAATCATCAATACTGACGTAAGGTGCGCCTTGATCCGGTACCGCCGGTTCAGTGGACTCACAAGTGGTTGATACCGCAGGCACAGTGCGCAAACGTGCCTCCAAACCAGTGCCTTCGACGCCCAAAGCAACCTGCTGTGCCATCTGTGCTGTGGCACCATAACGGCTGTAATACAAAACTAATAGATATGACATCAAATCATCCTCAATACATTTTCTGGCGGCCTGCCAATGATGGCATTGCCGTTTTTCACCACAATCGGTCGTTCAATCAACTTGGGATGTGCAACCATTAAATCGATCAACTCAGCTTCTGTCAGCATGGGGTCATCTGCGCCGACAGCTTGGTATTCCGCCTCCTTTTTACGCATTAATTCACGCGCAGTCAGGCCCAACATCGTCAATATATCGGCCAGTTCAACGGCTTTGGGCGGCGTTTTCAAATATTCAATAACATCAACCTTTATTTGATGATCTTTTAACAGTTGCAAAGTGGTGCGGGACTTACTGCAACGGGGATTATGATAGATTTTAGTCGTCATTTGGATAGAACCCAATCATTAAAAGCTGGTTGCTTTATATGGAAACGTCTGGATACGATGAATGATTCCTCTGGAAAGAGGGTTCATCGTATCGACAACGGAGGTAAACAGACAATGCAAGAAAAAATATGGGGATTGCTGAACAGTAAAATTAGCCTCACAGTGATTGGGTTTCTCTGCACCACGGTATTGGCGGATTGGCTGAATACCCAATATCAATCATTAGCTTGGTTAGGTAAAAAACAATTTGAAATTATGGAGCGCACCTTAACCAAGCAAGAGGAATTCATGACTGACTTGATTACCGTGATGGATAATCGGTCTTTCTGGCTGCAAAAGGTTTTTTGGGCTTTAGAGGATCAAAACGAACCAGCCCATATTAAGCAACTTTGGAGAGACGAATATTACCCTACTGTCATTGATTGGAATGAGAGTCTGACCAGAAACCTCTATCATATGCGAATGCTGACCCGTGGCACACACCACGATATCAACAGCAAATTCTACACGAATGAAGATGATGTCTCGTACCAAGAACCCGAGACGGTGCATGGTCACTATAAATCAGCTCACTATCTCGTCAGAAATATGGCGTGTTGCGGGGGAATAGCGGATTTTTGCAGTGAAAATTTTGATGTGAAGCAATGCCCGGCAAGCATCGATAACATAAAACTCAAGGCTGAAACGTCTATTCAACAGCTTGTGGCCACCAATACAAACTTCCTTGTTGAGCTACAAAGAACATTTGATATGAGTAACGAAAAATTTGAAAGTTTGAACTGACGAATGAGTCGATGATGTTCTACACGGCTGAAAATAGTGCTGTTTATCAGGTGATTTCAGACCGTGAAGCTTTCGCCACATCCACATTCATCTTTGGCATTAGGGTTATTGAAGATAAAACCTTCATTCAACCCTTCTTTGCCATAATCCAGCTCGGTTCCATCCAGATAAACCAGACTCTTCTGGTCAATGATCACCTTTACTCCACGATCTTCAAGCACCACATCGTCTTCGTTCAGTTCATCCACAAATTCGAGTACATAGGCCAATCCGGAACAGCCTGAAGTTTTCACCCCCAGGCGTACGCCAATGCCTTTGCCGCGATCATGGAGAAACTGATTGACCCGACCCGCCGCTGTTTCGCTCATTCTAATGGACATTAAGGCATCCTTTCTTAGGCAGCGGCTGGGTGTTGTTTGGCTTGCAGATCGTTAATAGCCGCTTTGATGGCGTCCTCCGCCAACACGGAGCAATGAATTTTCACCGGTGGCAGCGCTAATTCCTCAGCGATTTCCGTATTTTTAATTTGTTGGGCCTGATCCAGCGTTTTCCCTTTAACCCACTCAGTCAACAGAGAACTGGATGCAATAGCGGAACCACAACCATAAGTTTTGAATTTGGCGTCTTCGATAACCCCTGCATCATTAACCTGGATTTGCAAGCGCATGACATCGCCGCAAGCCGGGGCACCAACCATCCCAGTCCCGACATTTTCAGCATCTTTGTCCAGATTTCCAACATTGCGTGGATTCTCATAATGATCAATCACTTTATCGCTGTAAGCCATATTATTAACCTCCAGGCTCTACCGCCTATGTCAGTGCGCAACCCATTGCACGCTTTTTAAATCAACACCGTCTTTGTACATATCCCACAAAGGACTGAGTTCGCGTAAACGTTCAACTTGTCCTTTGACCTGCTCCAAGACATGATCAACATCATTTTCAGTCGTGAAACGCCCCAGCGTGAAGCGGATGGAGCTGTGCGCCAACTCATCTTCGCGCCCAAGCGCGCGCAACACATAACTGGGTTCCAGGCTTGCTGAGGTGCAAGCGCTGCCGGAAGATACAGCGACATCTTTCAGCGCCATCATCAGACTTTCGCCTTCAACAAAATTGAAACTGATATTCAAATTGCCAGCGATGCGTTTTTCCAGGTCGCCATTGATATAGACTTCCTCCATATCACGCAAGCCGTCATACAATTTATTGCGTAATGTGCGCAGACGCAGATTTTCCTGCGCCATTTCCTCTCTGGCGATGCGGAAGGCTTCGCCCATGCCAACAATCTGATGCGTCGCCAAGGTGCCGGAGCGCAAACCACGTTCATGCCCACCGCCATGCATTTGAGCTTCCAGGCGTACGCGCGGTTTACGTCGTACATACAAAGCGCCAATGCCTTTGGGTCCATAAACCTTATGTGCGCTTAAACTCAGCAGATCAACTGGCGTTTTAGCAACATTAATGGTCACTTTGCCTGGGCTTTGCGCTGCATCCACATGGAAAACAACGCCCCGTTCACGACAAATGCCCCCTAATTGATCAATATCCTGAATAACGCCAATTTCGTTATTAACGTGCATGACCGAGGCCAGAATCGTGTCTTCGCGCAAGGCAGCGGTGAATGCGCCTGGGTCCACCAAGCCGTTTTCCTGAACGTCCAGATAGGTGATCTCAAAGCCTTCGCGCTCAAGCTGACGGCAAGTATCCAGCACCGCCTTATGCTCCGTTTTCACCGTGACGATGTGTCGCCCTTTGCGCTGATAGAAATGCGCTGCCCCTTTGATCGCAAGGTTATCTGATTCAGTCGCCCCTGAAGTCCAGACAATCTCTTTGGGGTGAGCGTTCAACAGAGCCGCCACATTCTCCCGGGCCTCGTCCACCAATTTTTCCGCCGTCCAGCCATAGGCATGGGAACGGGAGGCTGGGTTGCCGAAAGAACCATCCATGGTCAGGCAGTTGCACATCTTTTCCGCCACGCGCGGATCAACCGGCGTGGTTGCGGAATAATCCAGATATATGGGCAGTTTCATAGTCACTTATGCCGCTCGGTGTTTGATGTTCATCAGATCAGACATCTGATGACTGTCAATCACGGCACCTGCATGCAAATGACCGCGCTCAACCAAATCTGCCAGCGTGATATCCATCAGGAACAAGTAAATTTGCTGGCTCAGATCATCCCAAAGCGCTTGAGTCATGCTACGTTGGGCGTCCGGAGCGCCATTTCTTGGATTACAGCGGGTAAATTCAACCCATTCATCCACGGCGCAAATCACATCGGCAATGGAGATCTCGTCTGCAGCGCGTCCCAAATAATAACCGCCGCCCGGTCCCCGCACGCCACGCACCAAACTTTTGCTACGCAATGCCGCAAATAATTGCTCCAAATAGGATAATGAAATACCCTGATTTTCGGAAATATCAGCCAGGGTGACTGGCCCATCAACGCCATTCAGCGCCAGGTCCAACATTGCGGTGACCGCATACCGGCCTTTGGTTGACAGTCTCATGATAGTAGTCCTCTGTTGTTTGCCGAGTAAATTCCCTAGCAATTTAATCGAGTTTAAGATTATCTTTATCCCACTAAATCAGTCAAGTATTGATTCAGAGAATCTTTTCATTCGGAGATAAGTTGGATTGATTCGCTACACTTGTCGAGGCTTCAGAAAATCAAGGTGTTTGCGAGACCTTTTTGCACTCGATGCTGCGATACGTATTTCGATGCCTGGTGAAGATGCTTCAATCTAAACCTGATTTCCAAAGGAAAATCTACAGTATGACCATACAAACCTGGCCAGTATTCGCTTTATTGTACAGCGCAAGTTTCTGGGGCATTGCCTGGTATCCAACCCGATTACTGGATGCCGGAGGGATCAGCGGTTTATGGCTTGCATTGTCCAGCAATATGGCCGCATTGATCCTATTCAGCGCCTTTTATGGTTTTCATCAACATGGCTTGAGGGAAAAGCCATTAGGCGCGGCCATATTATTGCTGGCGATTGGTTGGGCGAATACGGGGTTTTTAATGGCTTTGCTGACCGGGGAAGTCGTGAGAGTCATGATACTTTTCTATTTATCGCCACTCTGGGCGGCTTTATTGGGTGTATGGTTACTTGGCGAACCTATCAGTCGGTTGACGGTCTGGATGTTAGGTCTTGGGTTAAGCGGCGCTTTGATCACTTTGTGGCGTCAGGAGGTCACTCATACGGCGATTAGCACGTCGGATTGGCTGGCTTTGACCGCAGGTTTTGCGTTTGCGCTGACCAATGTCATGAGTCGGCGCTTAAATCACCTATCTGTACCGCACAAAAATCAACTGGCCATGGCGGGCACGGCGCTCATCTCAGGGGTGGCCATTATAGGGTTTAATGAACCATTGCCGCAGGCAAACCAGATGGCTTGGTTAGGGGTCATCGCATTGGGTATATTGGGGTTTTTGCCGGCCGGTTTATGCACTTTGTATGGCTTTAGCCGTTTACCGGCGCAACGTTCTGCCGTAATTATGTTATTTGAGTTGGTTGTCGGCGCAATCAGCGCCTGGCTGCTTGTTGGTGAAGCGATTAGCGGACAAGTCTGGATGGGTGGTGCGATGATTATCCTCGCCGGCCTGATCGCCGTGTTGGCGGCTGAACATAGGAGGTTGACTTGATGGCAATGATAAAGCTTGACCATATCAGCCTGATTGTTGCGGATACGCAAATCGCATTGGGTTTTTATCAAGGTTTCCTGGAACTGGAAATTGATTTGCAACGGCCTGATCTGCCGTTTCCCGGTGCTTGGTTGAAAGCTGGTGAGCAAGCCATCCATTTGCTTGAGTTACCCAATCCGGATCCAACAACCAACCGCCCGGCGCATGGTGGGCGTGACCGACATCTTGCATTTCGCGTATCCGATCTCAACCATTATCAGCAATATCTGGTGGAGCATCGCATGGACTACAGTCTGAGTATGAGTGGTCGCCGTGCTTTGTTTTGTCGGGATCCGGATGGCAATGCCTGTGAACTTATTGAGGTATGAGAATTATCATGAAGAAAGCTTGGATGACTTTATGCGTCTTACTTTTTGTCGGTATTGGCGAAGCCGCCTTACCTGTCGAAGTGGACGGCCAGCCCCTGCCCAGTCTGGCACCCATGCTCCGCCACATCACGCCAGCCGTAGTGAATATCTCCACCAGCACCTATACGCGCGGACAGGACAGTCCGTTACTGAATGATCCATTTTTTCGTTGGTTTTTTGAAAGCCCACGCCGTCAACGTAAGCGCGAAAGTCAAAGTCTCGGTTCCGGCGTGGTGGTTGATGCGGAACGGGGTTATGTACTCACCAACCATCATGTGATTGAAGATGCCGAAGAAATTACGGTTACTTTAAAAGATGGTCGCAATTATACCGCCAAGCTATTAGGGCAAGATCCGGAAACGGATATCGCTGTCTTACAAATTCCGGCGGAAAATCTGCGGGGTGTGCGCATTGCCGATTCAGCCGCTTTGGCGGTGGGCGATTTCGTCGTCGCCATTGGCAGCCCATTTGGACTGAACCAGACTGTCACTTCCGGTATTGTCAGCGCATTGGGACGTAGCGGTTTGGGTATTGAGGGGTATGAGAATTTTATCCAAACCGATGCGTCAATTAATCCGGGCAACTCAGGTGGGCCTTTAGTTAATTTGCGCGGTGAACTGGTTGGCATTAACACAGCTATCCTTGCGCCCAGTGGCGGTAATGTCGGTATTGGCTTCGCCATACCTTCAAATATGGCGCAGGCGATTATGCAACAGATTGTTGAATATGGTGGCGTTGACCGAGGCATTTTCGGCGTGACTGTGCAGAATCTGACTCTTGATCTGGCGCAAGCGATGGGCCTGCAGCAAAAATCCGGTGCCATGATCAATGCGGTTAAATCCGGTTCGCCGGCTGAACAAGCTGGTTTGCGGGTCGGTGATGTGGTGACGAAAATCAATCAACATCAAGTATTAAATGCGGCTGATTTGCATACCCGATTCGGACTCACCCGAATTGGCGATGAGATTACATTGGAAATCTATCGAAATGGGCGGCGCAAACAACTGACAGCCCGCATCGCTGATCCATTCGACGCTTTTACGCCTGGTGCGAAGATCAGTCGGATACTCGAAGGTGCATTGTTTGATGAAATTCTGGATGAGTCATCCTATGGTGAAAACCGGGGCATCATGGTTGGCAAAGTGGAGCCAGACAGCCGCGCTGCACGTATTGGTTTGCGTGATGATGATGTGATTTTCGAAGTCAACCGCCAGCGGGTGCGTAGTTTGGAGGAACTGAAGCGATTTATCAGATTGCATGGGAAAATTTGGCATTTACAGCTCAGACGTGGACAGCGCCTGGTGACTTTGAGCGCCCGCTAAATTCTATCGCTATGCTGAATCATTTCATCACCAAAAACCCAGGTATCTCAGCAGAGTTTCAACGCAGGCTTGGGTTAGAATCGCCTCTCTTTCTTGCGCTGTCCTGGATAGTGTCGTCAAGAGGCTGCGCTGCGGCCTTTTGCCTAACATCGCCTACCCTTGCTCTCATGGCGATATTATCCCCCAAGAGACGGCGCAACTTTTCGTTTTGTCTCACCCTTGGAGCGTGAACACATGGCTGATATCAGCAAAGCAATCATTGAAGAAGCCCTCAAGGGTTATATTGAACCTCACTTGCAAACTGACTTGGTCAGCGCCAATTCAATCAAGGACATTGAGATTGATGGCGGTCAGGTCAAAGTCACCGTGGTGTTGGGTTTTCCGGCGAAAGGCGTGCAGGATGAAATCACCCGTGCGCTCCAGTCAGTGGTTAAATCGATTGATGGTGTGACCGACTGTCAGGTCGATCTGAGCTGGAAAGTTGTTGCGCATTCGGTGCAGAAATCCCTGAAACCGATTGATAATGTGAAGAATATTATTGCGGTCGCCTCCGGCAAAGGTGGCGTCGGCAAGTCCACCACGGCGGTTAATCTGGCGCTGGCGTTATCTATTGAAGGCGCGCGTGTGGGTATTCTGGATGCCGATATTTACGGCCCTTCCCAACCACGCATGCTGGGTATCTCCGGTAAGCCTGAATCCAAGGATGGTAATACGCTGGAGCCTATGACCAGCTACCATCTTCAGGCGATGTCGATCGGTTTCCTGATTGATGAGGAAACGCCAATGATCTGGCGTGGCCCGATGGTGACTCAGGCGCTTGAGCAATTGCTCAACGACACCAATTGGGATGAACTGGATTATTTGGTGATTGATTTACCGCCAGGTACGGGTGACACTCAGTTGACTCTGGCGCAAAAAGTGCCGGTCTCTGGCGCCGTGGTGGTCACCACCCCGCAGGATATTGCATTGCTGGATGCGCGTAAAGGCTTCAAGATGTTTGAAAAAGTGGAAGTCCCCGTGTTGGGTATCGTGGAAAATATGTCGATCCATATCTGCTCTAAATGTGGCCATGAAGAGCATATCTTCGGCGCAGGTGGCGGTGGTCGTATGGCTGAACAATATGGTGTGGACTTTCTTGGCGCTTTGCCATTGGAGCTTCGCATCCGCGAGGAAACTGACTCAGGTAAGCCAACGGTGGTGGCTGAACCCGAAGCGCGCGTGTCGCAAATTTATCGTGAGATCGCCCGTAAAACGGCTGCTAAACTGTCGCGTCAGGCAAAAAGCTATGCCGCTAAGTTTCCGAATATTGTGATTCAAAACAACTAATTTCCAGTTAGTTGCGAACACAATCCCAAAGCCTCGTGATCACGAGGCTTTTTTCTGGTTATTTCTGTTGCATGGAAGGTGCCCGAGGGTGGTTCATATGTTATTTTTAAGTTAGCGCAAACGATTAAATTCCACATGTCAGGCAAACTTTTTATTAAAACCTACGGTTGTCAAATGAATGAGTACGACTCGCAAAAAATGCGGGATGTACTGAGTGTTTCTCATGGACTGACGGAAACCCAACAACCGGATGATGCGGATGTGCTGTTACTGAATACCTGTTCGATTCGTGAAAAAGCGCAGGAAAAGGTTTTTTCCCAGTTAGGCCGGTGGAAAGACTGGAAACAGGAGCGACCTGGTTTAATCATTGGCGTCGGTGGTTGCGTCGCCAGTCAGGAAGGAGAAGCGATCCGCGCACGCGCGCCATTCGTGGATTTGGTGTTTGGCCCACAAACATTGCACCGTTTACCGCACATGCTCGATAGTGCGCGTCGCCGCCAGCCGGTTGTGGATGTCAGTTTTCCCGAAATTGAGAAGTTTGATAATCTGCCTGAACCTCGTGCAGAAGGCCCGATGGCTTATGTTTCCATCATGGAAGGTTGCTCCAAATATTGCACGTTTTGCGTCGTGCCTTATACACGGGGTACGGAAATCAGCCGTCCGTTTGATGAAGTCATCGCCGAAATTGCGCAACTCGCCAACCAGGGCGTGCGTGAAATCAACTTGCTGGGGCAAAATGTCAATGCCTACCGGGGGCAAATGCATGATGGCGAAATGGCTGATCTGGCTTTGTTAATTCGCTATGTCGCTGCCGTCGATGGTATTGAGCGCATTCGTTACACCACCTCGCACCCGGTTGAATTTTCTGATGCTTTAATTGACGTTTATGCCGACGTGCCTGAATTGGTCAGTCATTTGCATTTGCCAGTGCAATCCGGTTCAGATCGAATTTTAGTGGCGATGAAGCGTGGACACAGCGCTTTTGAATACAAACAAAAAATCAAGCGATTACGCCAGATCAGGCCGGATATCAGTTTGTCATCCGATTTCATTATTGGCTTTCCTGGTGAAACGGATGAAGACTTTTCCCATACCATGCGCCTGATTCATGAGATTGGTTTTGATCAATCATTCAGTTTTATTTACAGTCGGCGACCCGGCACACCGGCAGCGGATCTGGTTGATGATGTGCCTGACTCGGTGAAACAGGTCCGCCTGCAACAATTGCAATCCACGATTAATAACATGGCGCAACAAATCAGTCGCCAAATGGTTGGCTCCACGCAAAAAGTGCTGGTGGATCGACCCTCACGCAAGAATCCGCAAGAGGTTTCCGGACGCACGGAAAATAATCGCGTGGTCAATTTCATTGGCCCGCCATCGTTAATTGGTCAGTTCGCCCATGTGCGGATCACTGAATCCATGCCGAATTCCCTGCGCGGCGAATGGCTGGCTGGAACTTAGCAGCCTGTTAATGACATCAACCAAATTGGGCGTGCCACACTGAATTCACAGAATTTCTCACTTGAGCCGGAAGATAATCAGCGCCTGCGCAATTTATGTGGACAGTTAAATGAGCATTTGCGCCAGCTTGAGCAAGGTCTGGATATTCAGATCCATAATCATGGCAATCATTTCCGTTTATCTGGCGATGATCAGGCGATTCAGGCTGGACGCGATGTTTTGCAGGATCTTTATGCAGCGACCGCGCATGAAACATTGGACCCGCCACGCGTGCATCTTTTTCTCCAGGAAGCGGGCATTGAACGTTTGCTGCAAGCGGAAACATCCGTGCCGGATACCCACATTAAAACACGCGGTGGCCTGATCAAGCCGCGCGGTGCCAATCAGGCGGCATATGTCAATAAAATCATGCGCCATGATATGAATTTCGGTATCGGGCCTGCCGGTACTGGAAAGACTTATTTGGCCGTGGCCTGCGCGGTTGACGCTTTGGAGAATGAACAGATCCGGCGCATCTTACTGGTTCGACCTGCGGTCGAGGCCGGGGAGCGGCTCGGTTTTCTGCCGGGTGATTTGACGCAAAAAATTGATCCCTATTTGCGCCCTTTATATGACGCTTTGTATGAGATGCTGGGATTTGAAAAGGTCAACAAACTGATTGAGCGTAATGTGATTGAAGTCGCGCCGCTCGCCTATATGCGTGGCCGCACCTTGAATGACGCTTTCATCATTTTGGACGAGGCACAAAACACCACGCCGGAACAAATGAAAATGTTTCTAACCCGCTTGGGATTTGGCTCCACCGCCGTCATTACCGGGGATGTGACCCAGATTGATTTACCCCGTGGTCAGCAGTCCGGTCTCCGGCAAGCGATGGTTGTGTTGCAAAATATCAACGACATCAGCTTCACGCTTTTCAATTCACGGGATGTCATACGGCACACTCTGGTGCAGAAAGTGGTGCAGGCTTATGGGCGATATGAGCCACCAGCATCGTCAGCATGAAACTCACGATACAATATGCGATACAGGCGGATGGTTTGCCCACGGAAGCGGATTTCACCGCCTGGGTTATGGCGGCTTTACCGGATGGTTCGCTGGATGAATTAAGCATCCGGGTGGTTGATGCGGAAGAAAGTCGGCAGTTAAATAACACTTATCGGGGTAAAGATCGGCCAACCAATGTGTTGTCTTTTCCTTTTGAGGCCCCATCTGCAATAGTATTCGATTATTTGGGCGACCTGGCGATCTGCGCCTCGGTGGTTGAGCAGGAAGCGATTGAACAACGCAAAAACCTGTCTGCCCATTGGGCGCACATGGTGGTGCATGGCGTATTACACCTTTGCGGACATGATCACCAAACCGAAACGACGGCGGAGGCGATGGAGATGTTGGAGCGTAATATATTAAGTCGGCTTGATTTCCCCGATCCTTATGAACATGATGAGTAACGAAGATCAACCCCAGAGTGGCTCACTTACCGGACGTTGGTGGGAAAACTGGTTTTCCGACAGTAGCAGCGAACCGCAAACCAAAGAACAACTGGTCGATTTACTGCGCCAGGCGAAGAACCGCGCATTATTTAATACCGATGCCCTGGCGATGATGGAAGGCGTGCTGCAAGTCTCGGACTTGCGTGTACGCGATATCATGATTCCACGCGCCAACATGATCGTGGTGAACAAAGATGATGATTTGCAGGATATTCTGCCGATTGTCGTGGAATCCGCGCATTCACGCTTCCCTGTCATCGGTGATGACAAAGCGGAAGTGGTCGGTACTTTATTGGCGAAAGATTTATTGCAATATTTTTGCGAAGGGGCTGAGAAATTCAAACTACGGGAGATCGTCCGTTCAGCGGTTTTTGTCCCTGAAAGCAAGCCATTGGATGTGCTGCTCAAAGAATTCCGGGTCAGCCGTAATCATATGGCAATTGTCGTGGATGAATATGGCGCGGCGGCCGGGCTAGTCACGATTGAAGATGTGCTTGAGCAAATCGTCGGCGAAATCGAGGATGAATACGATTTTGACGAAGGTGCTTTCATTATGCGGCGTGATGAACGCACATTCACGGTCAAGGCGCACACTATCATTGGCGAATTCAACGAATATTTTAATACGGACTTCGCTGATGACAGCTATGACACCATCGGCGGCCTAGTGCTCAATGCGTTAGGCCATGTGCCTGAACGCGGCGAAACGGTGGAAATCAACGGTCTGCATTTTAAAGTGATCGCTGCCAGTCACCGTAAAATTCGTTTATTACAGGTGAAAACGGGATAGTCATCCGCCGTTTTATCAATTCATCAATCTGAATTTGTTGCAGGCTTTGGTGAAATCACATACTGGCTGACCAGTCCCGTACGTCGATCAAATGGAAATGCCAGGACATAACCATTGCCATATTCGCTCTGAATGGTTTCAGGGCCGACAAGATACGCCGGGAATTCATCGTAATCATAATAAGCCGTGGATTCTCCGAGTAGCTCCCTGATTTCCTCCACCTTCATCGTCGTGATTTCATAAGTATCCAACAGGGAAAATACCATTTCGCCTCGGTCTTTTTGAGAAGCGCTTGACCAAGCGTCGGTGGAGAAATCGCGAGTACCCAAAGCTTTTATCGCTTCCAGTGAATCTGATGAACAGCCAGCGATACCGAATGCCAGCAGAAACAATCCTGATAAAATTTTTTTCATAAGAAACTCCGGTTACTTTTTCTGGATCAATTTCATCGTTAATGATCTAAATTTGATTTAGTCACACGCTGATCAACGGATTCAAGCCTCCCCAACAATGTGTTTCCACCGGAATCAAGTTGCTCCAAGCGGACTTTAACCAACTGATTCTGCAAATCATGCGGTGAATGCATGGCCACCCGCAAAAAGTGAGGCGTGTATCCTACCCATTGGCCAAGATCGTCCTGATTTTCGACCAGCACTTCGTATTGCTTGCCGACAAACTGCCGCAGGATTTCAGCTTTATGCTGGGCGACCAATGCATGTAACTGTTGACTGCGTTCCCGTTTGACGGATCGTTCCACTGGTGATGGCAGGCTGGCCGCTTTGGTGCCGACGCGCGCTGAATAGCTGAAAATGTGTACATGTGCGAAGCGTATCTGTTCAACATAATCCAATGTTTCCCGCCATTCGGTTGCTGTTTCTCCTGGAAATCCGACGATAATGTCTGTGGTTACGATAAAATCCTTGATCTGTTGACGTGCCTGATGGACGAGTTCGGCAAATTCAGCGGTTTTACAGCGACGCGACATTCGCTTAAGTACGCTGTCTGAACCGGACTGGATGGGTAGATGTAAATGTGGCATCAGGCGTGAATTGGCAAACAGGCACCAGAAATCAGTCGGCAGATCCCAAGGCTCGACCGAACCCAAGCGGATGCGGGGGATGCTCGTATTCCGCAACACCGATTCGATAAGGTCACTCAACGTTAAACCCAAGTCAGTACCATATCCCCCCAAATGCACGCCAGCGAGCACCACTTCATGAACGCCTTGCCGCTCCAGGGATTGGATTTCAGCCACCACTTCATCAATCGGGCGGCTACGCTCGTTCCCCCGTGCCAAAGTCACGACACAATAAGTACAACGGTAACGGCAACCATCCTGTACTTTAATAAAAGCGCGTTGGCGACCACGCATTAATAGCGGGATGGCGTCCGGCTCCATACCGCCCTGAGGCATAACCGGCCAATCGACGATTTGCCGCGTCATATTGACCAGACGCTCCTTATCCTGATTCGGAACCACCAGGTCAACGCCCAGTTCGTCAGCCGCCTGGTCCGGCGATAAGGTTGCATAACAGCCGCTAATCACCAGTTTCGCATGGGGATTATGGCGTTGCGCGCGACGAATCAGGTTCCGTGATTTACGTGCCGATTCCTGCGTAACCGCGCAAGTATTCACCACCACCAGATCGGCTTGCGCCACATCTTCAGTCAGGTTGAAACCTTGCTGCAAAAAGTCGCGCGACCAAGTTTCCAGTTCAGCTTCATTCAACCGGCAACCCAAAGCTTGCAAATAGACGTGTTTCATCGAAACAGACTGCGACTCTTCAATGGCCGACCTTGCAAGTAATAATCCAGCACATGCCGCAATAATCGACGGGCTTCTTTACGTTGCTGATCGGATAAAATGGTTTCATTCGCCAGTGCCAGAAAGGTCGCGCCTTGAATGCCAAGCGGGTGATGGGTTTCACAAAGACAGGGTCCATCTTCTATTCGATACTGATAATAAGTTTCGGCGTTCAATGGCTGTCCGGCATGATCATGCGTCAAATGTAATCCAATACCCAATTCCTCCAGCAATCGACACTCAAACTGGCGCAACACCGGCTCTAATGTGGCGTGCTGATCCGTGCTCTCTAATAAGGCGGACAAAGTTGCCGTATAATGCGCGAAAATGGCGAGTTGCGGCTCCTGTCGTCCTAACAAATGCAACAACAATTCATTCAGGTAAAGTCCGCAATACAGTCTTTTGTATTCCAGTCGGAGTGCTGGCCCGGCTGGTTCGACCCGATGTAGCGACGGTGTTTCACCCCGTCCGCGCCAGACCGCCATCAATGGGGTGAAAGGTTGCAGTAACCCTTGCCGCCCTGATCGGCTATTCAGCGCGCCTTTGGCGAACACGGTCATGCGTCCGCAATCCCGGGTGAGCAGTTCGACCAGCAAACTGTTCTCCGCAAAGCGGCGAGTGTGCAATACATAAGCTGGTTGCAGTTCAGCCGAAGACATGGGTCAGATGACGGAATGCTGGATCATCACGCTGGACATCACGGTTTATTTAACTGGAATAACCCAATTGCGCCAAACTGGCTTCGTCACTTGACCAGCTCCGTTTGACCTTGATCCAAACATCCAAATGCACCCGCGTATGGAAAAACTCACACATTTGTTGACGAGCCGCTGTCGCTGCCGCCTTCAGTGTCCCTCCGCCTTTGCCCAACAAAATGCCGCGCTGGCTGTCACGTTCGATCCAGATCACGGCACCAATCACATAACGCTCGGGTTCTTCAGTGAAAGTCTCAATCTCCACGGTTGTCACATAGGGCAATTCTTTATGATATCGGCGGACAATTTGCTCACGTAACAATTCTGCGGCGAAGAAACGCTCTGGACGATCAGAGATTTGATCTTCCGGGAAGATGGGTTCGCCCAAGGGCAAATGGGACAGAACTGCATCAGACAAGACATCCATTTGTACGCCATTGCGCGCGGAAACCGGTATGATCTGAGCAAAATGATACCGCTCAGCCAACTCGGATAAATAAGGCAACAAACGCGCTTTGTGCTGAACGAGATCAACCTTATTCACCACGCCGATGCAAGGCGCACCTGCCTGGGTGATTTTGTCCAGTGCAATCTGGTCTTCGTCTGTCCAGACCAAGGCCTGACAAACCAATAAAACCAGATCCACATCCAGCAAGGCGGTATTCGCGGTGCGATTGAGATAACGGTTCATCGCCTTGCTGCCACGTTGATGCATCCCGGGCGTATCCACATAGGCGACCTGACCAGTGGGTGAACTTTTAATGCCAAGAATGCGGTGGCGTGTCGTCTGCGGCTTGTGCGAGGTGATCGCCATCTTTTGTCCCAGCAAGCGATTTAATAAGGTTGATTTGCCGACATTAGGTCGCCCCACCAAGGCGGCATATCCACTATGGTAATTTGCTTCATTCATGATAATTGCCTCAATACCGCCGCTGCCGCCTGTTGCTCTGCTTTACGGCGGCTGGTGTCCTGACCGACAGCACTTAAGGATAACCCGTTGACTTGGCAGCTCACCACAAACACCGGATTATGTTGTTTACCTTTGGTTTGTTGGATGGCGTAAATGGGTAAATCCAGTCCTCTGGATTGCAGCAGTTCTTGCAAACGGGTTTTCGGATCTTTCAACTGCAAAGCCTCAGCCGGATTATCCAGATATCGAACCAGCAAACGACGCACCAGCGCGCGCGCCTCCTGTATGCCGCCATCCAGATACACTGCCGCAATGATCGCTTCAATCGCATCCGACAAGGTTGATTCGCGCTCTGATCCGCCGCTCAATAATTCGCCTTGTCCCAAATTCAAAGCAGTGCCCAATTGTAAATCCCGGGCGATTGCCGCCAGCGTTTCACCTTTCACCAGGTGAGCGCGCATGCGACTCAGTTTGCCTTCATCCGCTTCGCTAACGCGATGATATAAATGCTCCGCCACCTCAAAACCCAAAATGGCGTCTCCCAAAAACTCCAGCCGTTCATTATGTTGCGTACCTGCGCTGCGATGCGTTAAGGCGCGCGTCAATAAATGTATATCGTTGAAGGTATAGCCCAGCTTATTTTGCAGTACAGTCAGTGTCACAATCAGGTAAAGGGTGATGTGCTCGTCAAAGGCAAGCGATGAGTCAGGTGGTATCGTCAAGGCGATACCACCTAAAAGGAAAAGCGGCTTTATCCGCCGCCATTTTTATGTGATTTCAAAGGCTATTGCACGGACAAGCCGATCCGGTCCCAACCAATGATGCCGGAACGTTCCGAATCCCAACTGAACCAGACGAAAAAGGCTTTACCCACCAGATTTTGTTCCGGTACGAATCCCCAGCAACGACCATCATTGCTGTCATCCCGGTTATCTCCCATCACCAGATAATGGCCTGGCGGCACTTCCACTTCCCCACTACCCATGAAACGGCAGGAATAAGGGAAATCTGGTGCGCGCGGACGCACTAAAACTGCATGTTCCGTACCGAGCAAATTTTCCTTGAATTCAACGGAACCCTGCGCCCGCTGGCCGCTGCCGACAGCCTGATAAGTACCAACCTGCTCCAGTGGCATCGGCTCGCCATTGATGAAAATGGTTTTATTCGCATAACGCACCTTATCTCCAGGCATCCCGACCAGACGTTTGATGTAATCCAGGCGCTCATCCTGCGGCCAACGGAAGACGATGATATCGCCGCGTTCCGGTTCACCGACATCCAGAATCTTGGCTTTGGATACCGGCATGCGTAAACCGTAGGCGAACTTATTCACTAAAATGAAATCGCCCACCAACAATGTCGGCATCATGGAGCCAGAAGGAATACGGAACGGTTCCACCACAAAACCGCGCAACAGCAGAACCAGTAAAAACACCGGGAAAAATGAGCGGGCGTGCTCAACTAAGTAAGGCTCCTTTTCATTACGTCCCCTGCGCAAACGATACGCTAACCAGACCAAACCGGTCACCAGAGCGCCGATCGCCAGTGCCGGTTCAATGCCATAACTGAAAATCACCCAGACCAGGGCGGCTAAAAAAGCGTATAGAACAACGGATTGCATAATAATTTTGCAGTAAAGCCAACGGAAGTGGCACGCATTTTAGCAGTTTATGAGGGATTTCACTGTGATTTCCCGGCAAAGCTGCGAGATGGGAGCTGAGTGTTCATGAAGACTTTCATTAATTGGGATGCAAAGCAAATTGGCACTTGGCCACCCCAATCATAACGGATAATCGGTTGGGTAAAGGCGCACCTGTCAATTGGTAATAAAGTATCCAAGGCGACAGCGCTGTGTCCAATCTATAGATAGTGACCCTCAAATTAAAATTGAGGCTGTACTAAACGAATATGGCAGTCGCTATGAAACAGCGTAATCCCATACTTGCCAGGCTTTCAGTAGTGGGAAATACAGCGCCAGTTTGATCGGGGATTTCTCCATGAAATGCATGATGCGGCCATAGTTTTCCAGTTGTCCGCAATAGTGTTCTTTTTCCCGGTTCAGAAAATCATTGACCGCTTCGTCCTGAGGCTCGCTCGTTTTGTAATCGATAATCCAGCGAATGCCGGTTTCGTCAATGAAAGTGCGGTCAATCACATAATGCTGCAGGTTGTCATCCTGGATGCCAAGCGCCAGTTCACAGGCCGCTTCCGCATGATCGTCCAGAATCCAGCGCCCTGTGGCGTCTTGCAGCGCATTTTTTAACGCGCGGATGGTTTTGTCGCCAGCCGGTTCCAGCGCTTTGGAAGTCACGCCCAGATTGGTCAAACTAGCCTGGATGCAGGGTTTCAGTGGGTCGATGCGCTCAACCGGCCAGTGTTTCATGCCTTCGTTGGCGATACGTTCCAGATAACGATGAATCAAGGTGCCGACATGGCGGGCGGGGTCATCATACCATGCTAGGTCAAGTTTGTCCGCCTGCGCGGATTGCGTGCCAGCCGTTAAGGGGATGGGCGGATCCGGTAAATCAAAACGCCAAGCCGCTGCCAGACGTTGTTCAGTGAATGAGGAGTGAGTCAGTGTTGAGGGTTCAGGCGTATTGGTCGGTTGCAGTGCACTGAATTGTTCCACGGCGATGGGCCAAAAGGTTTGTAATAAACTATTCGCTGGCGGTCTGGGTTCCCCCTTGGCGTTGAATTCACAATGCGCAAACAAATGCACTTGCTGGCGCGCGCGCGTTATTGCGACATAAAGCAGGCGCACCGTTTCCAGCGCATTTTTTTCTTTATTCAAGGCGCGAATAAAATCAGAAATCGGTTCATGGTTTTCCTGATTGGCGCGAATAGGTGCCATCAGGAGTTGGGATTGTCCGGAAGCAGAGGGTCTTTCCTGCCAATACAAAAGCTCGCTGCTGTCCTGGCGGGGTTTGCGGCCGAGTCCGGGCAGGATCACCACATCAAATTCCAAGCCCTTCGCGGCATGCATGGTCATCATTTGCACGGGATGGCCCGTGGCTGAGCCGTGCTCGGGGGCGGCATACAATTGCGCCAGTTGTTCATCCAGTACAGCCAGATCAATCAATCCGGTGCTGGTTTGCAGCTTATCCAACAGGTTGAAATACGCATCAGCATCCGTTTGTGCTTCCGCCTGGGCGAGCGCCAATCCGCCCAGGTTGATCCAAATACTTTCAATCCAGGTGCGTAAAGGCGGCTGTCCTCGATAGGGTAGATTCGGCTTGAGGAGACTTAACAAACGTTCAATCCGGCTCCAGCCATCCGGGCTGATTTGGGTGGTTAATGTTGATTCTTGTAGTCGGTGATAAATCGGTTGTGCATGGTCTTCAGCGATCGTTAACAGATCTGACAGGCTTAAACCACACCAGGGTGCGCGTAATATCGCCAGCCATGCCAGCCGGTCTGCTGGATGAAGTAGCGCCCGGGTCAGACTGCGTAAGTCCTGGATGACGGTGCGTTCCGACAATGGGTTGATGTCAATGGCCTGATAGGGAATGCCATCCGTGCGCAGTTGGTTGGCGATGGCATGCAAATGCGAACGGCTGCGCGCCAGCATGGCGATGCTGGCGTCAGGGGTATTGCGTTGAGTGGCCTGAATCAATTGGCTGATTTGTTTCGCTTCATCAGCATCATCACGCCCGGCCTGTGGGTGCCAGTGTACCGCTGGCTGTTCATTGGCATTTGTCGCTTGCGATGCTGAGTAGCGCACTGCGCCGCGTGCCACATCCGTTTGGCCAGGGAACAGTTGCTGGAAAGTCTGGTTGATCCAGTTGACTACGCCAGCCCGGGAGCGGAAGTTCATTTTTAGCGTCAGCGGTGTTAATGCCAGGTCGCCCAGGCCATTTTCCTGAGTCTGTAAGTACAATCCGACCTCTGCTTCACGAAAGCGGTAAATGGATTGCATGGGGTCGCCCACCACAAACAAGCTTCGCCCATCACCCATGCGCCAACCATCAGTGAGCAGACGCAACAAATGATATTGGTTGTTAGAGGTGTCCTGAAATTCATCAACCAGCAGGTGGCGTAGCTGATGGTCGAGGATTAACGCCAGATCAGTCGGTTCTCCTTCCGCGCCTAAAGCTTGTATCGCGCGTTGTTGAATTTCCGCGAAATCGACTTTGGCATGGTCTTGAAAAGTCAGCTTGAGATGCATGGCCGCGCGTAACAAAACCTGGAGCAAATGATTCAGCAGCCCTGCCTGTTCAGGATGATAGCCATCGCCGGGCAGTATTTTGGTCCAAGCCAGTTGTTCTACCAAAGCAGGCATTTCGCGTAACTGATCCAGCAAGTGCATCAGACGTTCTTTGGCGTTTTGCCGGGCGAATTTAACGTTGGCATCCAGGCCTTTTTCGGTTGGTGCCGGGAAGCCTGAGTGTTTATCAACGGATCGTCGTAATGTATCCCTGTCGGATAACACGAGTCTGGCTAGGCTTTGCCACAAAGGCAGGTTGTCCCACTGCGGTGTGGGATGGCGATGGCATTCGCGCCATATGGCGAGTGGGTGATCCTGACCTAAATGACCAGCCGCGTAGATCGCCAGATTGATCCACTCAGTCAACAGGTTGTCCGGTATGGATTGGCGCAGATGGGTCAGATGTTGTTCAATGTAATGGCGTAATGCCGCTTCCAACTGATCAATGTCAGGTGTTTTGAAAACATGCGGCAACCATTGATCACGCTTTTGCAACATATCGCAAAGTAATGCTTCCAGTTGTCCCAGCCGGTTATCCAAATGGCGTAAAACCGGGGCGAGATGCTGAGCGAATGCGGTATCAGTCAGATCCTGAATCGTGGCGTGCGCCGCTTGCTGGTAGAGCGCATTTGGCGACTCTTCAGTGCCGGGTTGCGCGCCCAGTTCACTGAGAATCGGCATTTGTCGCGTCAGACTGGCGGCCAGGCTATCGAAGGTCTGTATGCGGAGTTGGTGTGGATTGTCCTGAATTCGCCAGTCCCGTTGTTGATCTCGTTGACCAACTTCACGGGCTAATCGCCAAGTGGTTTGTTTGTGCGGTTCGTCAGGTTCCGGGTTTTGTATGCCGTCAAGTGCATGCAAAAGGCGATGGCGCATTTCCGCTGCCGCTTTGCGCGTGAAGGTAATGGCGATAATTTCTTCTGGTTGATCGACCAAAGTCAACAAGCGCAAATAACGCTGAATCAGTAGTTCGGTTTTACCGGATCCGGCGGGTGCCTGCACAATGAAGGATTGGGCGGGATCAAGCGCTGCAAGGCGCTCTTTGGCGTCAATAATAGAAACGCTCATGCGCGTTAAAGTGTCGGGTACATCATCTAAAAAATCAGTCAAGCAGTTTTGTCAAAAACAAATATGTCATGACCCGATGAGGGGCTAATAGCGATCAGGAAGGTGAGTATGCAGTAGCAGCTTGAAAACAGGAGTGATTGATCACCCCTGTCAGATAATCTGGGATTATCCCACCAGATTTAACGAATGGGATAATCACCAGAAATCATTTTAGTGACGTTCCATGTAGTCTTTAGTCAGTTTAAACACAACCGGAGAGAGCAGAATTAATGCAATCAAGTTGGGTATCGCCATCATCGCATTCAACGTATCTGCGAATAACCAGACGAAGTCTAAAGTGACGACTGCGCCAAGCGGTACTGCGGCAACCCAAAACAGGCGGAACGGCAGTATGGATTTGATGCCGAACAGATATTGCACGCAACGTTCACCATATACGCTCCAACCCAGAATGGTTGTGAAGGCGAAGATAATCAAACCGAAGGTGACCACCCATTCGCCAAAGCCAGGCAAGCCTGCTGCAAAGGCCGCGGAAGATAAGGAAGCGCCAGATGCGCCGCTATCCCATACGCCGGTCATGACAATCACCAATGCGGTGATGGTGCACACAATCAAAGTATCAATGAAGGTGCCCAGCATGGCGATGGTGCCTTGGCGCACCGGGTTGTTGGTTTTCGCAGAGGCATGCGCGATCGGGGCAGAACCTAAACCGGCTTCGTTGGAAAAGATACCGCGAGCCACGCCCATTTGAATGGCGACCATCACGGCTGCGCCGGCAAAACCGCCACTGGCGGCAGTCGGGGTAAAGGCATGCTTAACGATCAACATTAAGGCTTCTGGCACCTGAGAGATATTAGCGAAGATGACGATCAAACCGCCGAGCAAGTAGGCGATCGCCATAATCGGGATGACAGCACCAGCCACTTTGGCGATACGCTTAATGCCGCCAACCAGCACCAGAAAAACCAATACGGCCATGATGCCGCCAGTCACCACTTTATCAATGCCCAGATTGGTGTGTACGGCGTCTGCAACTGAATTTGCTTGCACCATGTTGCCAATGCCAAAGCCGGCGAAGGCACCGAAAAGGGCGAAGGCGATAGCCAACCACTGCCAGCGTGCGCCCAGACCATTTTTGATGTAGTACATTGGGCCGCCGACGTAATTACCTTCCACGTCTGTTTCGCGGTATTTAACGGCGAGCACGGCTTCAGCGTATTTGGTCGCCATACCGACCAACGCCGTACACCACATCCAGAAAACAGCACCCGGCCCACCGATGGCGATGGCTGTGCCGACGCCCGCGATATTACCCGTGCCTATCGTGGCGGATAATGAAGTCATTAATGCATTGAATGGCGAAATGTCGCCGGATTGAGGCGAATCCTGGTTTTGCCAAAGCATTTTGAAACCATGGCCGATCCGTCTGATCGGCATGAATTTCAATCCTAAAGTTAAAAATAAGCCGGTGCCTAAAATCAATACCAGCATGACTGGACCCCAGACGATGCTGTTTAACGCACTCACCCAGGTGCTGATTTGTTCCATAATGCTCTCCTGAATAGATTGGTTGAGATTTTGTTTGAAGCAATGATGAATGCAACAGGGCATGCGCTGGTTGCATGAGCGCAGCTGATGCACCACGATAATAGCATCCGCCGGAAGGGATTGTTGGAGCCAAGTCTTATAACCTGACTAAAATCCCCCCCGGGTAAACGTATGATCATGCAGTGGCGGTGAATTCATCACCGATCAATCAGGGGCGGATATAAGAAGCTAAAGTTATTGAAGCCTTTCGGCTAGCTCCAGGACAAAATCTTTGAGGTTTCTGCGCGTACTGTGAGACAAGCGGCGATAAACATCCACTAAAATCTGCTCTTCGCGGTTAAGGTGTTCATAGGTCGGCGGACCTGGTTCATGTATGGAACCTTGTTGATTGAGCAGGTGGCCTTTTTTATGGCCTCTGCCAGTCGCCAGCCATTCAGGGTTAATATCCAGCAGGCGAGCAATAGTGAATAAGTGCTCCATGCGTAGATTTTTGACCTGACCCTTTTCCCAGCGGGAAACTGCTGCGCTGGTAACGCCAACAGCACGCGCAAGCTCGCTCGCGCTCATGCCGCGTTCGAGTCGGGATTCGTTTATTCTTTCTTCCAGTAAGCTCATGACCCCGGATAATCCACTATTATAGATTAAATTTGGTTATTAACTATGCGGCCTAGCCGGATTTGGCCGCGATACGATCCATTTTATCGATTATGCAATTATCTGATTTTAATTATCATTTACCGGAGGCTTTGATTGCGCAATATCCTGCAGCGCAACGCAGCGCCAGCCGGTTACTCCATTTGGCCGACGCTTCTGTAACTGATCGCCAATTTATCGATTTGCCTGACCTGCTACATCCTGGCGACTTGCTGATTTTTAACAATACGAAAGTCATGTCCGCCCGCATGTATGGAAAAAAAATGAGTGGCGGCCAAATTGAACTCCTGATTGAACGTTTGTTGGCCCCCAAACGGGCCTTAGCGCATATACGTGCGAGTAAATCACCTAAACCGGATAGTTTGATCAAGGTTGGCGAGAATACCTTACGCATTATCCAGCGGCATGGCGTTTTATTTGAAATAGCGTTGTTGGATAGCGAGTTTGAAATATTAATGCGTACAGAAGGTTGTTTGCCGTTACCGCCTTATATTCAGCGGTCGGCGCACGCGCTGGATGAAAGTCGTTACCAAACGGTTTATGCCCAGCATGCCGGAGCAGTTGCAGCACCCACAGCCGGCTTGCATTTTGATCAACCCCTATTAGATCGGTTACAACAAGCTGGCATTCAATGCGCTGAAGTCACTCTGCATGTTGGTGCTGGAACTTTTCAACCTGTGCGAGTGGAAAATCTGGACGAACATCAAATGCATCATGAATGGTTGCAGGTTAGCAAACAAGTCTGTGAGCAAATCACTAAAACCAAAGCGGCAGGTGGGCGCGTGGTGGCCGTTGGCACAACTAGTGTGCGTAGTTTGGAAACTGCAGCGAGTTCAGGCGAATTGTCGCCTTACGTAGGGGATACTAATTTGTTTATTCGTCCTGGATATCGATTTCGGGTGGTGGATGCATTGATCACCAATTTCCATCTGCCACGCTCCACTTTGCTGATGTTAGTCTCCGCTTTCGCCGGATATGAAAATACTTTGCAAGCTTATCGGTATGCAGTGCGACAAAAATACCGTTTCTTCAGTTATGGGGATGCTATGTTAATTGAGCCGCAAATCAATCAGCCGGATGATCAATGATACAGGCTATTTGTTATCTTGCAGGCAAAAAAAAGGCGCGGCAGGGGAAGCCGCGCCAAATTCCACCAAAGGAGGATGGAGGAGTGTGCTGATAAGCACATTGGTATGTTCTAATTTTCTTACGCTTATGTCAAGAAGAATATTAATACGTACTAATTTTGTTGGTATGGAACAACTGAGTCGCTTTAGGCGTTTTCTAGCCAAATTGACTGCTATCTGTGTGCATAGTGAAAAATACCCGCCATTAATCGCTCATCTTAATCTGCTGTTCCGATTCCAGCCTATTAGAAGCTTAAATAATGTGAGATTTGGATAAAGGGGTGAAAGTCCTTTTTTGAATGCATTGGGGGTATTTCGCCCCATAACTCTCTTGGGCAAAAGCCATGCTTGGTAGTTTAATCGAATGATTAAGCCATATTGACCATTCTCGCCAATATGGCTACACCTGATTGGGAGTGCCATCAATCGGGCTTTCATTGTTTCAAAAGGCTATTGAGAATGATATGCATTAGGGGTTTGTTTTTATCCATAAAAAAACCTCCGTCACCGGAGGTTTTTAGGCAGATTAACCAATGGTCGGCGCTTATTGGGTATTGATCTCTACGCGACGATTCAATGCGCGACCTTCGCGGGTTGCATTCGTAGCGATCGGTGATTTTTCGCCCGAACCGCTTACGCTCAAATTTTCCACGCCTTGGTCAGATAAATAATCTGCAACGGATTTTGCCCGTTTTTCGGATAGTATCTGGTTATAAGCCGCAGGGCCTGTTGAGTCGGTGTGACCAATGATTGCCAGCGACTCACTGCCGGTGGAGGCGTTAATTTTAGCCGCGATCTCATCCAATTCGGTTTGCATGGCCGGTTTCAGGGTGAAGCTATCGAAATCGAAGTGATCTGTTGTGGTATTAATGGTGATGTTGACAATCAGGCGACAACCATCCGCATCTATTTCAGCGCCTAGCGGTGTGTTCGGGCACTCGTCCATATAATCAGCCACGCCGTCGCCATCTTTATCTTTGGGGCAACCAAAGGCGGTGACCTGAACGCCTTCAGGCGTATTGGAGCACCGGTCATCTGCATCAATCACCCCGTCGCCATCACTATCAACGTCATGATCCATATCTATCCCCATATCCATAACATTATCGGTATTGACGACAGTTTTCGGAATCGGAATAGGGGTAATTTCCTCTTTTGCTGGCTCAGGAGTTTCTTCCGGCTCAATGCCATCACAGAGCGGGATGGAGCTGCCGCCTCGCGCCTGCCAGCACTCATCAAAACGGCTCTCGACAGCTGCAGCATATCGGTCAGTTAAGTATGTTGTGGCACCTGCATTGATTGGAGCCAGTGAAAAATTGACCGCCAAGCCCATTGGTACCACTAAGGCTACCAATTTCTTGCTCGTTTTCTGAAACATGGATTTCTCCTCTTTAAATTAAAGTGTTGCAGTGAAAGTTACTCAGGAAAACAAACCACAATCATCCTGTACCTTATTTTATTTATTGGCGCAAGTGACCAATGTAATTTAAGGGCCAAGTCGCATAAACTGCGAAGTTTATAAATACTTTCAGTTATGCATTAACATGCAGGAAAATCGTTTACTTGTTGGCGCTATTTACATTATCGCCGCCGAATTGATGTTTGTCAGCATGGGCGCAAGCGTACGTCAAGCATCGGTTGAGTTAAATAACTCAATGATCGTGTTTGCGCGTAATGTCGTTGGATTGCTTTTCGTGTTACCCATACTATTACGTTTGGGCGTCAGTAGTTTATACACTAAACTGCCGCACCTGCATTTGTTACGTGGTTTTGCTGGCACTGGCGCAATGTACTGCTTTTATTATGCAATTGCACACATGCCAATGGCAAATGCGATGTTACTGAAGCTGAGTGCCCCGTTATTCATGCCGTTGATTGCGTTGTTCTGGCTAAAAGAGTCACTGACTTTACGATTAGTTTGGGTCCTCGCTATTGGTTTTAGCGGTGTTGCGGTAATTCTTGCGCCAGATTCAGGTGTGATCAACCCCATTGCGCTAGTCGCGCTCACGGGTGGATTGCTCGCTGCACTTGCCAAAGTGACCGTACGCCGCCTTTCTTATACAGAAAAAGCCAGCTTAACCGTCTTTTATTTTGCGCTAAGTGGTTTAATCATCTCTTTACCGCCATTGTATTGGTTTTGGCAAACGCCTGATTTAGACACCACAGGATGGTTGCTTGCGGTTGGGTTATTCGCCACGGCAGGACAACTGCTGATGACGCGTGGCATGGCTTATGCACCGGCGGGTCAACTTGGCCCATTTACTTTTTTCGCTGTCATATTCGGCGCGATTTATGGCTGGTTATTTTGGAATGAGAGCCTGACTGCGACCACTTTGGTCGGTGCGACTTTAATTCTTGCTTCCGCATTCATCAATGCATTCAGCCGAAATAAAAATGCCTCACCGATAGGTTCATGAGTAGTCCGTTGTTTTCTGAATATCTTTGTAAGTGAACCCGCATGTCGTCGCCGCCGATATGCGGCTAATGCAAAAATGGTATTTCTGGGAGCCAAAGTTTGTAAATTTTAGTCCGCGTGCAAAATGACCAAACCCTTCAATAAATTCAGTGCTTGGCTCAATACATAATCATCCTGCGTCGAGATTTCATCTTGCCTGATTACGCCGACAGGATTTTTATGACTTTCCGGATTAGTGAGATGGCCAGCAAGGTCAGCTTCCTTCAGTGCCGTGGTTTCTTCATCTGCCGCACTGACCGTGATGTTCATCAGTTCAATATCCGGCTTAATGCCTTCAGCCTGAATGGAGCGGCCATTCGGTGTAAAATAACGCGCCGTCGTCAATTTTATCCCGGTGGTTTCGTTAACTGGCACAATGGTTTGCACCGAGCCTTTGCCAAAGGTCCGTTGTCCCATGATTACGGCTCGACGATGATCCTGTAAGGCACCAGCGACAATCTCTGAAGCGGAGGCAGAGCCACCATCAACCAAAACCACCATGGGAGCACCTTCGAGCACATCATCCGGCACCGCCTTGAAACGCAATTGCGAATTTTTCGTGCGGCCTTCCGTGTAAACGATGGCACCTTCTGTCAAGAAGGCGTCGCTTACCGTCACAGCCGCATTTAATACTCCGCCGGGATTATTACGCAAATCCAAGACCAAGCCTTTTAATGCGTTATTCGCTTTGCGTTTCAGTACGCCAATGGCGACTAGCATATCGTCTGGTGTGGGTTGCTGAAAGTGGGATAAACGGATATAACCGAACCCATCCGCCAGCATACGGTGTTTGACACTGTTGGTCTTAACGACTGCTCGACGCAGTTTAACCGCGAAAGGTTTTTCCCTCCCGTCTCGCAGGATGTGCAACAAAACTTCGCTGCCAGGTTCGCCCCGCATCAAGCTGACGGCCTCGTCCAGAGTCATCCCTTTGACAGATTGTTGGTTGATGCGAATAATCAGATCACCTGCCAGTATGCCAGCGCGTTGCGCTGGCGTATCATCAATCGGCGCGATGACTTTGACAAAACCGTCTTCTATGCCGATTTCAATCCCGAGGCCACTGAATTCACCACTTGCTCCGGTCTTAAGTTCTGCGAATTCCTCTTCGTCCAGGTAGCTGGAGTGAGGGTCAAGACCATGCAACATACCTTGTATTGCATCCTGCAACAGTTTCTTGTCATCGACCGGTTCGACATAATCCTGTTTGATACGGGCGAAAACTTCGGCGAAAGCGCGTAATTCTGTCAGCGGTAATGGATCGGCTTTCTGGTTTTCAGCCTTAGCGGGTGAAAGATAAACTGCCGCCAGCACGACCAAAATCGAAAGGATGTTGTGTTTCATGTGATGACCGTTTAACCAACTTTGCCGTTAGATAACTGTTTACACCACCTGGACGGGTTGACCGCGCGCCCGTTATGCCGGATGGCGAAGTACACGCCGGACTGTTTTTGTCCGCCAGTGCTGCCCACTTGAGCGATAAACTCACCCGATTCAACCCAATCGCCTACTTCCTTGAATAAACTTTGATTGTGCCCATACAACGACATGTAACCATCGCCATGGTCAATGATTAATAGTAATCCAAAACCTCTGAACCAATCGGCGAATGCCACTCTGCCGTGATAGGTCGCACGAACTTCCACTCCTTCATTGGCGTTGATGATAACACCATCCCAGCGCAGCTTACCGATTTTCGGCGCGCCGAAGTGCTGCAGAATAGGCCCGTTCACCGGCCAGTCCAATTGACCTTTCAGATTGGCGAATTTTTCACCTTGTGACGGGTTCGCTGCCACATCCGCCAGTGCTTGATGCAACTCATGCAGTAACTTTTCCAGGTATTCGGCATCATCGCGCAAGCGCTGCAACAGAACGTCCTGTTGAGCCAGTTCAACATCCAGGCGCCGCACGATTCGACGCCTCGCCTGCTGTGCTTGTTCAACGGCGTTTTTTTCTGTTTCTTGTTGTTTACGTATCTGTGTCAGTTGGGTAGTTTGGTCAGCGATTTGGCGGCGCGTGTCTGCCAGTTCGTCAACCTGTTGGCGTAATCTTTTCAGGCGATTGATGCGTTCGCGATTCAAGTAATTATAGTAGATCATCATGCGACTGACTGCGCCGGGTTCTTCTTGATTCAGCAGAAGTTTGATCCTTTCCTGACGACCCATCGCATGAGCCGCGCGAACTTGACGCGCCAGTATATGGCGTTCTTCCCGCAAGGCGGCTTGTTGAATCACGCGTTGCGCATCCAATTGCTGCAAATGTTGTTGTTTTTGCTGTTCTTGAGTCGATAAATCACGTAGGCGCAGGATAATACGGCTAATGCGTTGCTCGCTGGTACGTAATGCTTCGTTGGCAGTATTGCGCGCGTCACGCGTGGTTTTGATCTGTTCTTGCGTCGATTGGATATGCTGACGCAGTTGGATCAAGGCTCGACGATATTCTTCGGGGTCTTGGTGGGAGGAGGTGTCCAGTTTATTAGCTGCGTGCAATACAGCAGATGTCAAAAGGAAGACGCTGCACCAAGATGTAAAATGCTGAATCCGTATGCGCCGGAAGAGTCCACGGCTTCCCAGAGTTTGACTCTTTGTTTCATGCCATGAAATCCAAGGTCGCCGACAAGCCCTTCCAATCAACATGCGGCAAGCATCAACTGGGCTTTTCCAGCAACGAGTGCCCAGTCATTTCGGTCGGCTTGGACAGTCCCATCATCTCTAGCAAAGTTGGTGCAATATCACACAATGCGGCATTGTTTTGTAAACTGACTGCCTGATCGCCCACATAAATCAAAGGTACCAGATTTGTTGTATGTGCCGTGTATGGCTGATCAGCCTCATCATCATGCATTTGTTCGGCATTGCCATGGTCTGCCGTGATTAATAATTCGCCGCCTGCTTCACGCACCGCTTCGCTGACCCGGCGAATGCAGGCATCTAAAATTTCTATTGCTTTTACTGCGGCCGCATAATTGCCAGTATGACCAACCATATCGCCATTCGCATAGTTACAGATAATGGCGTCGAACCGGTCACTTTTGATGGCCTCAACCAGCTTGTCCGTCACTTCATAGGCACTCATTTCCGGTTGCAAATCATAAGTTGGCACCTGTGGCGAAGGCACCAAGATGCGCTGTTCCCCTTCATTTGGTGCTTCCACTCCACCATTGAAAAAGAACGTGACATGAGCGTATTTTTCTGTTTCCGCAATGCGTAACTGGCGCAATCCCAGTTTGGCGATATATTCACCGAAAGTATTGTCTAAACGTTCCGGCGGGTAAGCCACGGGAATATCAAATGCTTTGTTATATTCAGTCAAAGAAACATAACAACCCATTTCAGGTCGGTTTTGGCGTGCAAAATCACTAAAATCCGGATCAATAAGCGCTTGAGTGATTTGACGGGCGCGATCTGACCGGTAGTTCATATTGATCACCACATCACCATCCTGAATGCCAACTGGCTCTCCAATCAGAGTCGGCTGAACGAATTCATCGGTCTCATCACGAGCGTAAGCCGCCTGTAAAGCGGTTTGAGGGTCCGGATAATGATGTTCAGCCTGTGCTTGAACCATCATGTGGTAGGCTTTGGCGATGCGATCCCAACGACGATCCCGGTCCATCGCGTAATAACGTCCAATCATGCTTGCCATGCGGCCAGCGCCTAGTTCAGCAAAAACCTGCTGTATCTTCAGTAAGGAAGCTTCCGCAGACTTCGGTGGGGTATCACGACCATCCAGAAATGCATGCACGTAAACCTGATCAGCACCGCGTTCGACTGCTAACTTCACCATCGCATGAATGTGCTCTTCGTGGCTATGTACCCCCCCAGGAGAAAGCAGGCCAAGAATATGCACTGCTTTATGTTGTGCGATCGCCATATCCACAGCATTGGTGAGTGTTAAATTGGCATAAAAGGAACCTGTGCGAATGGAGCGGTTGATGCGAGTGAATTCCTGGTAAACAACCCGCCCGGAACCCAGATTAAGGTGCCCAACTTCTGAATTGCCCATTTGACCACCGGGTAAGCCGACAGCAGCTCCGGATGTTCGCACGCCAGTATGAGGATAATTCATCCATAAATGGTCCCAGGTCGGCGTGTTAGCGGATCGAATGGCGTTCTGTTCCGTACGGTCGCTCATGCCCCAACCATCCATGATCAATAAAACAGCGGGTTTGATTTTTTTATCCATATGCAATCTGTTTCAGGCTGTGCCTGAGTTCACCTCTATGATTAATCGATAATTTGGGTCAGCCATCCCAAAATGGGCCGAATTAAACCATTTTATCCAACAACACGCCATAGAGATAAAAGCCCGTGTGTTCAGGGTTGTCGTCAATCAAACAGGGGCGAAAAGCGTCCTAAAACGCATTGTCCGATCAGTCCGTCAAAACAAATATTACCTATCCACACATCTTGAAGCATAAGCAGCTACATTAAACTAAAATGATTACCCGAAACTTTATTCATTGATTCTTAAATTATGCGCCTCTGCTTCGTTATACTTGCCTGCTTGTCTTTACTGATATCCGCAGGTTGTGGTAACAAAGGTCCTTTGGTATTGCCAGACAAAACCCAAGAATCCGCTTAAAAATAAACTATGGACCATTTCAATTACCATGGCGACGAGTTATTCGCTGAAAATGTCTCCTTGCGTTCTGTCGCTGAGGAATTCGGCACACCTTGCTACGTCTATTCCCGGGCGACTCTAGAGCGCCATTGGCGGGCTTTCGATCAAGCATTCTTCGATAGAAAACATTTAGTTTGCTATGCTGTTAAAGCCAATGCCAATCTTGGCGTGCTGAATGTGTTCGCCCGTCTGCATTCGGGGTTTGATGTCGTCTCAATTGGCGAGTTGGAAAGAGTGATCGCGGCGGGTGGGGATCCGAAAAAGGTCGTGTTTTCTGGTGTCGGTAAGCAGGCCTATGAAATGCGTCGGGCATTGGAGGTTGGCATCCATTGCTTTAATGTTGAGTCCATTGCTGAGTTAAAACGCTTGAACGAGGTTGCGGCTGAGCTGAATAAAAAAGCGCCTGTATCTTTACGTATTAACCCAGACGTTGATGCGAAAACCCACCCTTATATCTCCACAGGATTAAAAGAAAATAAATTTGGCATCAGCTACGAGGATGCCATCAGTGCCTATGATCTGGCGCAAACATTACCGCATATCCACATATCTGGGATTGATTGCCACATTGGTTCTCAATTAACGGAGATTGCGCCTTTCATGGATGCTTTGGAGCGTATTTTGGCATTAGCCAAACGTTTGGAGCAACGGGGTATACAGATTTATCATCTGGATCTGGGGGGTGGCTTGGGCGTTCGTTATCAAGAAGAAAATCCCCCTCAACCCACTGAGTATGCAACGGCTTTAAATACTCGCTTGGCAGGCTTGCCATATCAAATATTGATTGAACCAGGCCGGGCCATCGCCGCTAATGCAGGAGTTTTGCTGACTCGGGTGGAATACCTGAAACATGGCAAGAGCAAAAATTTTGCTATTGTGGATGCGGCAATGAACGATTTGGTTCGCCCAGCTTTGTACGATGCTTGGCAAAATATCATTCCGGTGCGACGCGATATATCGGGAGATCGTCAGTCTTATGACGTAGTTGGTCCTGTTTGTGAAACGGGTGATTTTTTAGGTAAAAACCGCTCACTTTGTTTGCAAACTGGAGACTTATTGGCAGTCCGATCCGCCGGTGCTTATGGTTTCACGATGTCATCTAACTACAATACTCGACCACGGGCTCCGGAAGTGATAGTGGATGGTGAAAAAACCTGGCTGGTGCGTCGTCGGGAAACGATTGCTGAACTGTTGCAAACTGAGCAACCATTGCCTCATTAGAGGCCAGCCATACGCCAGCAAACCTTACAACACCCAAGCTGGGTTTAACTGATCTGCAGGCAATGGTTGTACGGAAAAACAACGTTTCTCTTGTTGTGTATTGACATATTCGATATCAACCCAATCAGCTTGCCTGCCCTGACTATAACGGGCCACAATGCGTGCAGCGAACTGAATATCATCCTCATCCGTCACGCCATCAAGTAAAGTGAATGGCCCAGCGTGGCTGGTCGTGGTGATATACGGATATTGACGGCGATAACCCCGAAGGAATTTCCCTTCACCTTCTTCACGAGCGATGATCAGTTTGTAGGCAGGCTGCGGACGAATATGCCGTCCCACTTTGAGCAACATGATATCGTCCAACTCATAGTGCTTGTCGCCGCGTGCGCGCCAAAGATCAGTCAACTTCACCGAGTATTTCTGATCGGTCAGAAAGCAACACCCGCCAGCTGGCTGTGCATAATCGTTAAAACCAAACTGTTTGGCCAAAGCCATTTGAGGTTTCCGGCTGCGTCCAGAGAAATCATATAGCGCATCACGTTTCACCCAGCCTTCGCGTTCAGGCAAAGTTGGCGGTAGACGCTTGGCGCATAAAGGACGTAATAGTCGATCTTCAATACCGGCATCCCGCTGGATGATTGGCAAAGTCTCTTTACGTTGAGACTTTGGGCGCTGACCAATAACCTCGCCTGTAATGACAAAATCAAACCCGTTAGTTTCAATCCATTCTCTGGCTTTACGCACCATAAAAATTTTACAATCTAAACATGGGTTTAAGTTTGCGCCATAGCCATATTGCGGATTGAATACGATTTGTTTGTATTCTTCCACAATATCGACAATGTGTAATTTGATGCCCAATTGTTCGGCTGACCAGAGCGCATTATTCCGTTTGGGTTTAGCGCGATCTTTTTTGCGAATCGCATGAGTGTGGCCTTCCACGCAGAATCCAGTATAAAAATTGATGCCTTCAACCTGTATGCCTTGCGTCTGGATTACCCGGGCCGCCAGCAAAGAATCCAGACCGCCAGAGAGCAAAGCCAATGCTTTACGTTGGGCCATAAATATCCCTCATCAAATAATCAGCACATTAATGATAAAACTTGCTCGCACTATTATCCATTTTGTCTTGTGAGCCAACAGTTGCTTGATTCAAGCGACCAGAGCCATGAATTCAGCCCAGTGATTGGCTACTCAATAGTTCTGGATTTAGAATAGCGGGCGTTTCCATCATCCTGCATGTCACAATAACCAGCTCTGATCGGACCAGCATACTCACGATTTTGCCCTGCCAGCTATCGCCTGTATATCGACATAGCGTCAATAAACTGGAGCTTTTAATGAACTTATTCAGAATTCAACTTTTACCCATGGCGTTATCGCTAGGTCTCTCTTTACCGCTGTATGCCAATAGTCCGGCGACTATGCCTGCACCTCAATCGGTATATCCATCGTTGCCTGAGCAATCCATGTATGCGCCGATTCCTCAGCCGACTGCCCGTACGAGATCCGTATCGACTGCGGAACGATCGACCAACACATATGGATATCCTGGCCAAGTGCCTACTGGCCCAGCTTATGCGCCAATGCCAGGTGACGCGTTATCCATACCGCCAATGAACGGTGATTACTCCGCAGAACCTTATGCTTATCCGGCATATCCCTATGTTGCGCCCGGGTATGGTGATGCCCAGTGGATGCCTAATCAGGCCAGTCAACCATTTGGTGGTTTAGGTCGTGACTTTCTTAGTGGTGAGAACCCATTCACTAACCCTGTGGGTAATGATGGTTATTGGGCTAACCCTAACTTTCGTCCTTGGCGCTCAGGCCCGTTTGAACGCAAGCGTTGGGGCAATCATCCAATGAACAATATGCCGTGGGGGAACTTCCCGGGTTGGGGCGATGGCTTTTTCGGCGGATTCGGTCCAGATAATTGGGAAGGCATTACGCCTTGGGGTAATAACGTGCCTTTCCGCTGGATAGATCCGGCTGAACCGCGTGAATCCATTGCCAATATGTGGGATGACGCGATCAATACGCCGAATAGCGCTGGGCGGATGCCGCCAGGTTGGACCGCGCCCTATATCAGTGTGCCAAACCCTGTTGATGTCGCTGATGAATTTGAACGGAATGCGCGTAACTTCCCAGAAGAAATGAACAAAATGATTGATATTGGCGAGGATGATTGAATGCTATTAAAGTGCTGAAATGCGCTGATTCTTTTTAGTTATCTAAGGTGAAGAAAGTGGCGTGTAGTCGGATGATATCACGCCGTTTTTCAATGCAGATAGTAAGGGATAATGTCATCTTTTGACGATGTTATCGAAAGATAAGACATTCGGTAATATATCGGGGAATCTAACCAATAACATCAACCCTTTGCCTGCCGACATATAGCCTGTGCATGGGTTTATGCACAAGCTTTGAGTCATCATAGATGAATTGGCTTATTGGGTGAGATGGAGTCCGGTGTTTTGAGTTTAAATACAGCGCGATAGAGAATGTCAAGTCACTTTATACACATCACTCCGCGTTAATTCAGATATTCCTCGTTACCTGTCGAAGACAAAATAAGAGTCAGAAGGGGGTTATTAACTGATTGATTTGGAAGGATTTTTCTAATTAGATCATTTTTTGTCATTTTAATAGCAAGCGAGTGATATTGCGGTCTAACAACCAGTACACAAGGGTTTTCCCCAGAGTTATCCACAGGGTTTGTGGATAATTACCAAACGGTCGTTTCACATTGATACGTTATCCACGGAAAGCCTTCGAGACGATTGGTGTGAGCGTGTCAGCAGCCTTCCCATCCACCTAACGTAGCCTCTACACTCGTTTCGTATCCCGCTTTTGGGTGGATAGGCAAGTTTGAGCGAAAAACAAAGGGTGCATAAGCGCCTTATTGCTGTGAGAAGTGGCAATTGGGTTGAATTGCACTGGCTTGTCCGAGTACGGATACTTGCGTGTATACCTTATTTTCAGTACAGTGATCGGCTTTGCAAAACTGCTTAAGCGCATTTTAAGCATCCCAAAATTTAATTTTTTGGCCTTTATGGCCGGAGACGGAAATGAAAGCCGACACCCATCCCAATTACCATGATGTGAATGTCATTTGCAGCTGCGGCAATACTTTTACTACTCGTTCAACCATCACTAAAGACGAGTTACATGTAGAGGTCTGCTCCGCCTGTCATCCCTTCTATACAGGGCAACAAAAGATTGTTGATTCAGGTGGTCGGGTTGATAAATTCAACAAGCGTTTTCGGCGCTGAAAACAGCTTGCATTAAAATAATCAAAGGCGGCTTTATCCCGCCTTTTGCTAGACTGCGCGGCCTTCCTTCTCATTCGCCTTTCCGGAGTTCTCCATGACTCAAGAACTGCAAGACGCAGATTACGAAATCAACCAGGCCGCCTTGGAATATCACGCCAAACCTAAGCCCGGCAAGCTCAGTGTTGAATTAACCAAGCCGACCGCCACGGCGCGTGATTTATCTCTCGCCTATACTCCGGGGGTTGCTGAACCGGTGCGCAAAATTGCTGACGATGCTGATGATGCTTATCGGTACACGGGTAAAGGCAATTTGGTTGGTGTCATTACGGACGGCTCTGCGGTGCTTGGCTTGGGCAATGTGGGTTCGCTCGCCGGTAAACCGGTCATGGAGGGTAAAGGCGTATTATTCAAGCATTTCGCCGATATTGACGTATTTGACATTGAAGTTGATGCGGATAATCCGCAAGAATTCATTGAGACTGTCAAACGCATCGCCCCGACTTTTGGCGGCATTAACCTTGAAGATATCGCCGCCCCTCATTGTTTTGAAATCGAACAGGCTTTGATTGAACAGTTGGATATCCCTGTTTTCCATGATGATCAGCACGGCACCGCCATTATCATTGCGGCAGGCCTTTTGAATGCGCTGGAACTGCAAAATAAGGAACTGGCGGATGTGACCATCGTTATTTTAGGCGCTGGTGCTGCTGGCATTGCCGCTGTGCGTTTATTAATCGCCATGGGCGCGCATCGTAATAACATTTTGGTGGTTGACCGCAAAGGGGTGATCTACGCAGGCCGGGAAGACCTCAACCCTTATAAATTTGGTGTCGCCGCTGATACGGATAAACGCACGTTGGCAGATGCGATGAACGGCGCGGATGTGTTCATTGGCGTATCCGGGCCTGATTTGATTAATCAGCACATGCTGGCTTCCATGGCCGCCAAGCCAATTGTGTTTGCGCTATCTAATCCTGTGCCTGAAATTCGCCCTAAAACAGCATTTGCAGTACGCGATGACATGATTATGGCGACCGGACGTTCTGATTATCCAAATCAAGTCAATAATGTTCTGGGCTTCCCCTTCATCTTCCGGGGTGCATTGGATGTGCGCGCCCGGCGAATTAATGAAGCCATGCAAATCGCCGCTGTGCATGCGTTGAAAGATTTGACTCACCAGCCGACGCCGCAGGCGGTTTTGGATGCTTACCATGTTGAAGCATTGACGTTCGGCCCGAACTACATTCTCCCCAAACCGCTTGATCCCCGGCTAAAAGACGCTATTTCACCCGCTGTGGCGCATGCTGCTCTGGAAAGTGGTGTGGCGCGTGGCGAATGGCCCTCCCATTATCCGCCATTTGATTGAGTGGTTTCCTAAAAACCATTATTTGTCCACACTACACGGGCGGCTCGGAGCCGCCCTCTGTTTTATCCTGCCACTTTCACCACACGTTGAGCAATACCCGCAATTCATCAGTAACAAAAGCGAATCTTTTTCCTCACCAAAAATGCCTCATCGCTATTGATTAATTTTATATATCCATGAGGCAAGTATTGCTAAGCTTGAAGTATGGTAGAGAACATCTATGGTCATAATAGGCGCTGAGTAGACCATCAACGCATTGAAAAGGAGACTGAGTCATGCAAAAAGTCGCTATTGTCGGCGCTGGCCGGGTTGGTGAAACCACTGCGCAAATCTTGGCAGAACAGGAAGTTTGCCAGGAAGTGACATTAATTGATGTCCGCGAAGATGCCCCACAGGGGGTTGCGTTGGATATTGCGCAAGCCGCCCCTTTCTTTAATTTCGACACCAGAATCAGCGGCAGTAATAATCCTGCTGCCATGGCGAATGCTGATATTGTCGTCATCACCGCCGGGGTGGCGCGTAAGCCAGGCATGTCCCGTTCCGATGTGTTGGATGTCAATATTCAGGTCATTGATAGCATTGTTGAAGATGTCATGCGTTATGCACCTGACGCCATCATCATTATGGTGACCAACCCCGTCGATGTATTGACCTACCGAGCCTGGAAAAAGACTGGCTGGCCGCGTGAGCGGGTCATTGGTCAGGCTGGCGTATTGGATGCCTCGCGCATGGCGGCTTTCATTGCGATGGAAACGGGTTTTTCCGCGCTTGATATCACGACCATCGTGCTGGGCGGGCATGGAGACAGTATGGTGCCGATACCGCGCTTCTGCACGGTTAATGGGGTCCCTATTGCCCAATTTATTGCCCCTGAGCGCATTGAGCAGATTGTCCAGCGAACCCGGGATGGTGGTGCTGAAATCCTTGCCTTACGCAAAAATTCCAGCGCCTATGATGCGCCAGGGGCATCTGTGGCGGCGATGGTTGATGCTATCAGTCGGGGGCGCAATCGGCTGCTTCCCTGCGTCGCTATTCTGGAAGGTGAGTATGGTTTACAGGACATCGCAATGGGTGTGCCTTGCGTACTCAGCCATGTTGGCTTAGCCCGGATTATTGATCTGGATTTAAACAAAGCGGAAATGGATGCTTTCAACCAATCAGCCGATGGGGTCAGAACCGATATCAAGAAACTGCCATAAGGCTTTTGAATCCACCTGGTCACCTTAACAGACTGCCCTTTTAAGGCTGTATTGAGCCGCATTTTACAGTCTGTTAAGCCGGTTCTGATTATCAAGGCAACCCCAAATAGCGCCAGACGACGTTATCTGGCTGGGAAACCCCGTCACTCGCATTATGCGCATTTCAACCAGCTTTCCGCGCCGCTGAAGTCGGGGGTGATGTGAGGTTTCCCAAAATTTATCAAGAGGTTTCACTATGTCCAGCAAAAACGCATTCCTAACATTTGAAGGATCTGACAAGGCCATCCCGCTCAACATCGTATCAGGCAGCGATGGGCCGGATACTCTGGATATTACATCCCTTTACAAAGAAGCTGGCGTGTTCACTTATGATCCTGGCTTTCTTTCCACCGCAAGCTGCAACAGCTCAATCACTTATATTGACGGTGATAAAGGGATTTTGCGTTATCGCGGCTATCCCATTGAACAACTTGCGGAGCAATCCAGTTTTCTGGAAGTCGCCCACCTGCTGATGTATGGTGAACTGCCGAAAAAAACCGAACTCAATGATTTTTCCAACATTATCACCCGCCATACCATGATTAACGAATCATTACTGCGGTTTTTCGAGGGATTTCATTACGACGCTCACCCAATGGCGATGGTTATTGGCGTGGTTGGTTCGCTATCAGCCTTTTACCATGATTCAACAGACATCAAGAATCCGCGCCATCGGGAAATCAGCGCGCATCGTTTGATCTCCAAAATGCCAACTATCGCCGCCGCTGCTTATAAGCATAACCGTGGAGAACCGGTGATCTATCCGCGTAACGATTTAAGCTACGCTGGCAATCTGTTACATATGATGATGGCGACGCCGTGCGAGGATTATGTGATTGATCCATTGGCGGAAAAAGCGCTGGATTTGTTGTTCATTCTGCATGCGGATCATGAGCAAAACGCATCAACCTCAACCATGCGCTTGGCCGGCAGTTCAGGTTCCAATCCATTTGCTTGCGTGGCGGCAGGCGCTTCCTCTCTATGGGGGCCTGCTCATGGTGGCGCAAACGAAGCTGTGCTCAACATGTTGAAGGAGATCGGCCATGCCAGCAATGTTGAAAAATATATTGCCAAGGCAAAAGATAAAGATGACCCGTTTCGTTTGATGGGATTTGGTCACAGGGTGTATAAGAATTATGACCCACGCGCCAAAATTATCCGTGAAGTATGCTACGAGGTGCTGAATAAACTGGCTGACGCTAACAATCCGCTGTTTGAATTGGCGATGAATTTGGAAGAACAGGCAGTGAGTGATGATTACTTCGTGGAAAAGAACCTGTATCCCAATGTGGATTATTATTCCGGCATCATTTATCGTGCTTTGGGTATTCCAGAAAGTATGTTCACCGTCATGTTTGCGATTGCCCGCACAGCCGGTTGGGTCAGTCACTGGATGGAAATGCTTGATGACCCCAGACACCGTATTGGCCGTCCCCGTCAGCTTTATCAGGGTGCGGCAATCCGGGATTATGTCCCGCTGGAACAGCGCGCGTAGCGCCTTTTCTCAACCCCTTCAAGCTTAATTCTCCGCCGCAAGCGGCAGGCGTAGAATTGATGGGGTTTTCAGGGAGGAGGCGGAGTTTCTCCCTTTGATTGTTGTCGCGGTGATTAACCCGTCAACGATCTCAATTCGATTCAAATCCCGGGTAAATCTTGCTCGGGGTGCTTTGACCCTTTCCCAAAAACTGCTTTTCTGATCCTCAGCCTCAAATTTTCCTCGACAAGCTATTGAGCAAGCCGCCATCTACCGCTATATTCAGCAATCAAATTCGCCCGTAGTATCAGGCCATGAGGTATAAAAGGATCACCCTAATTGGTGGCTCCGGCTTTGTCGGCAGACACCTGACTTACGAACTCGCCAGACGTGGCTATCAATGCCGCATACTGACCCGTCGTGCGCACAGGCAGCATGCGCTGGGCATTAGCGCAGAGCTACGCGAGACGGATATCTTTGATCTTGATGAACTGAGCAAAGCGCTTAAAGATACTGATGCCGTCATCCATTTGGTGGGCATTTTAAATACTTCACCCAAGCAGCCGGGTTTTCGTCAAGTACATGTCGAGCTGACTGAAACTGTGGTGAAAGCCTGCCATCGCGTTGGCGTGAAACGTTTGCTGCATATGAGTGCGTTGCGAGCTGACCAGGCGACTGGTAGCAGCCAATATCTGCGTACCAAAGGCGAAGCCGAAAATCGCGCCCATACTTTGGGGCCACCGAACATCGCTGTCACCAGCTTCCGTCCATCTGTGATTTTCGGTCCGGATGATAGTTTCCTCAATCGCTTTGCGGCTTTGCTGGCGTTGCCCGTCCCATTTCCGCTGGCATGTCCAGATGCCCGTTTCGCTCCGGTTTACATCGGAGATGTCGTACAGGCTTTCGTCAATTCATTGGAAGATAAGGTGACATTCGGACAACGTTATGCACTGTGTGGGCCGGATGTTTATACGCTGGAAGAAATCGTGCGCTTCATTGCGAAAGTACGAAAATACCGGCGTTGGATTATTCCCCTGTCGGAATCGGCTTCCAAATTACAAGCAACCGTATTGCAATTTGCGCCAGGTAAACCATTCACCCCGGATAACTACGATTCTTTGAAAAGCGCGAGCGTATGCACTGAAAACGGTTTGGTTGAATTGGGTATACGGCCAACCTCCATGCAGCCGATTGCATCCAGATTTCTGACGGAGAAAACCGCCAAATCGTTAAAGTTGGAGCGCTTGAAAACCAGCAGGCGATAAAATGGCGGAGTGAAGGGTTCTGTCCGCTTCAGAAATCAGGCGCCATTTGACGGATGTGGGAAATCCAGGCGAGGAAATTCCCTTCTGTCAGATAGCCTTTGTCTAGTACGTACCCCAACACATTGCGCAATCGAAAAAACTGGGTCACCGAGTCCAGCCGTGCGATTTCCTTACCTGATTCGTCGAAAAATACAATGGAAGGCGTGTAGAAGATACCTAATTTCTCCGCCCAATGGCGAGCCGTCGTGACCTGGCCATCTGGCGTGATTAATGGCATCTCATCATGGATGTCCAACTGTATGCTTTCAAAGCCGGATAAGCGATGACGAATCAGTTCACGTTGCAACACGTCGGTATGCAAAATATCGCAGGCATGACAATCGCCCTGCTCAAAAAACACCGCCAATGGAACACTGCTTGGCATGCGGGTGCGATCCAGATTATAGGGAGGCTGCTCAAAAAACGCTTCTTCGACGAGATCATCTGCGGTAAAGCGCAAAGTTTGATCACCTCTTGCCATATAAACAGGAAAGGGTTCGCGCAAATAATGTCCGCCGGCCACATACTCCAGCGCGGCGCGAAATTGATAAGGCGGATAATAGCCCCGTAAACGTAACGCAATCCGCCCCGTTCGGTCATAAAACACCAGGGAAGGGGTAAAATTGGCGTCCAGGGAAATCGCGTAATCACGCTGACTCATGACTTGGCCGTCAGGCGTCGTGACTTCCTCTGGACTCCAGATATCAATGGGTATCACATCAAAATGCTGGCGGGTATAACGCACAATATCGCGCATGCTGAAGTTGGTATTCATCAGCTTCTTGCAATAAGGGCAACGTTGCTGACCAAAATACACCGCAATGCCGAATTTTTCCTGCTCCACGGCATCTTGCAAATCCTCATCCAAAGCTAAAAAGCTATGTTTGAACCAATCTGGATGAGTCAGGATATCCGTCAACGGCGTATCATCAAAGTGGTATAGGTCGGTCACTTGGGCGCTAAGCGCCTGTATCCAACAAAGACTCACCAATCCCATGCAAATTAATCGATAACGCATCGCTTTTCCTCAGCCCAGATAATCCCGCCATGTTATGTTTTTATCAGCAAATGCGAGGAAATGCGGATTCAATAGCGAAGAGGCTTTATTATAAGTCAGGGGTTGCAAATCCAAATCGACCACTTGACCACCAACCGCCTCAAGCACGGCTTGCGCGGCAGCGGTATCCCATTCTGAAGTCGGGCCTAAACGTGGATAAAAATCAGCAGTCCCCTCCGCCACTAAGCAAAATTTCAATGAACTGCCAATGCTGACCAAATGATGCTTACCGATGCGTTCCAATACCTCTGCCAAACCGTCACCGGCATGAGACCGGCTGGCCGCCACGCGCAGGTTTTTTTGCGCCGGAATGCTAGGCCGCATTATCTGGGTGACGCCATCCGGGGTTATTTTCCATGCGCTTTGCTGCGCCACATCAGCAAAATAACAAACCCCGCTTACTGGCACATACACAACGCCAAGACGGGGTTTATTTTGCTCAATAAGCGCGATGTTAACGGTAAATTCGCCATTACGCTGAATAAACTCTTTGGTGCCATCCAGCGGGTCAACCAGCCAATAGCGCGTCCAATGCTGTCTTTCCGTATAAGGAATGGCGGATGATTCTTCAGATAAAATTGGAATATCAGGAGTCAGTTGATTCAAGCTGGCGACGATTGACCGATGCGCTGCGAGATCCGCTTCGGTCAAGGGGGATTGATCCGCCTTCTGTTGCACCGAAAATTCCCGCTGGTAAACAGACAAAATCTCTTTGCCCGCTGCTTTTGCCACCTCAACCAGCGTTTTAAGATCCACCATCACGATATTTACTCCATTCAACTTGTTATCAGGCTCACAGTATCGCTAACGAGTGATGGAAACAGCAACATTTTGATTCCATGGCAATACTGTCTGATCAATGTATGATGGCATGTTTTTGGCTCCATCAGATATGTCCATTTCGCAGGCAGACCAAGCCATGGCGTCCACGCGCCTCGTCCAGATAAATCAAACGAAAATCACTTTACTGGGCACTGCTCATGTATCACGTCAAAGCGCGGAAGAGGTCAGGGCATTGATTCAAAGTGGTCTTTTCGATGTGATCGCCATTGAGTTATGCACCAATCGCTACCAAACGCTCAGCAATCCGAACGCGCTCGCCAAAATGGATTTACTCAAGGTCATTCGTCAAGGCAAAGTCGCTATGGTCAGCGCGAACCTCGCTTTAGGTGCTTATCAACAACGCCTGGCTGAGCAATATGGCATTGAACCAGGCGCGGAAATGCGCGCAGCCATTACCGAAACCCGGCATCGTGACTTGCCGTTGGCGTTGATTGATAGAGATATTGGTTTGACGCTGCAACGCACGGCGAGCAATTTGACTTGGTGGCGACGCTGGACATTGTTCAGTGGGCTGCTGGCCAGTTTAGTCATTCATGAAAAAGTTGATGAGGCCGAAGTGGAACGGCTCAAACAAGGGGATGTATTGGAAAATACGCTGGCTGAATTCGCTCAAAATCGGGCTGAGCTTTATCAGCCGTTGATTGCTGAGCGTGATCAATATATGGCGGCGAAACTTTTGGAATGCGCCGAAACGCACTCAGGAAAGCAGATTCTGGCGGTGGTTGGCGCTGGTCACATGCCTGGCATGGAGCAGGCCTTGAATGCCATTCAGGATTACCGGGCTGTATTATCAGAACTGACGCAAAAACCGCCGACGCCGCGCTGGCCGAAAATCATTCCGTGGATAGTCGCTGCGTTAGTCGGCGCAGGATTTTTGATCGGCTTCCAACGCAGCCCGGAGTTGGGCTGGCAATTAATCATCGATTGGACATTGATCAACGGTGGGCTGTCCGCGCTTGGCGCATTGTTGGCGGCGGCGCATCCTTTAACCATCATCACCGCGTTTATCGCCGCGCCGCTCACCTCACTCAACCCAACCATCGGCGCTGGCATCGTCACCGCAGCGACCGAGTTGTTCCTGCGTAAACCGACGGTGGCTGATTTCAACACATTGCGTCAGGATACCAGCCGACTGAAAGGTTGGTGGCGTAACCGGGTATCCCGCACTTTATTGGTCTTCTTATTCAGCACATTGGGGTCGGCAATCGGCACTTACGTCGCCGGTTTTCAGATCATAGAACGGATCAGCCGCTAACGATGTGTTTTTTCGCTTACTTCTGCTCCGCCTGTACTTGCTTACGCACTTCATCCATGTCCAGTTCACTGGCTTTTTTCACTAGCTCACGAAAAGCAGATTCCGGTAAGGCACCAGCTTCGCTATAAACAATGATTTGTTCCCGGAAGATCATCAATGTTGGGATGGAACGGATCTGGAAATGTGATGCAACGCTTTGTTCCTGTTCAGTATTCACTTTAGCGAAGACAATATTCGGAAACTCATCAGAAACCTTCTCATAAGTCGGTGCAAACGAACGACAAGGGCCGCACCAAGGTGCCCAAAAGTCAACGACTACAAAATCATTCCCTGTCACTGTGGATTCAAAATTACTTTCCTGCAATTCAACAACAGCCATGCAAAGCTCCAAATTAACATCAAGGCCACCAGCTTAACACAGGCCAACAGCAATACCCCAATCTGCTATGCTTAGCGCTGATTAGTCCCATCCAAGCTTTACATGACCGCCCAATTACTTGATGGCAAACGTATTGCCGCCGATCTGCGCCAACACATCAAAACACAAGTCGAACGCCATTTTCAGCAGACTCAATCCACGCCGGGACTCGCCGTTATTCTGGTTGGCGAAAACCCAGCCTCACAAGTTTATGTGCGCAATAAACAGAATGCTTGTGAAGCCGTTGGTATACATTCCGAACTCATCCAATTGTCAAACCAGACTACGCAAAATGACCTGCTAAAACTGATTGATACGCTCAACCACCGAACTGACATTAACGGAATTCTGGTGCAATTGCCCCTACCCGAGCACATCAACGACCACGAGATCACTGAACGCATTCGGCCTGATAAGGATGTTGATGGCTTCCATCCCTACAATATAGGCCGATTGGCTTTGCGCAAACCGTTGTTGCGTCCGTGTACGCCCAAAGGCGTCATGACTTTGTTGCAGCATGCTGATACTGATCTCAGCGGCAAAGATGCGGTCATTATCGGCCAGTCCAACATCGTTGGTCGTCCTATGTTTATGGAGCTTTTGATGGCGCGTTGCACGCCTACCATTTGCCATAGTAAGACCAGAGAGCTGGCCGCCAAACTGAAGCAAGCGGATATCCTGATCGCAGCTATTGGCGTACCTGAGTTTATTCAGGGAGGGTGGCTGAAGCCAGGTGCAATTGTGATTGATGTGGGGATTAATCGGGGAGAGGATGATGGTTTATGCGGCGATGTGGATTTTATTTCCGCCAAAGAAACGGCTGGTTGGATAACGCCTGTGCCCGGTGGAGTTGGTCCGATGACGGTGGCGACCTTATTGCAAAACACGTTGCAAGCGACGGAGATACAACAATCCAGCGACCACAGTCATCAACGAGTCGATGATTAAACGCTTATTTGAGCAAAATCAGTTACGATTTTATCTCGGGTAGAATCAATGCAGTTCCGCTTGACCGCCAACAACGACAGTAACATTCCTGGCTGGATCAATACGGCGTGCGAATGCATCACGTATTTGTTCAAGCGTCACTGCATCAACTTTCGCTGTTAACGTATCCAACCAATCCAGCGGTAAATCATAAAAGCCCATCGCGGCAATATATTCGACAATTTTGCGATTACTGGCCACTTTCAAAGGGAAGCCGCCAATAATGTTTCGTTTGGCCTCTTCTATCTGTTTGGCTGTCGGTCCTTCCTGAATAAATTTATCAAGCACGCCGCGCATTACGGTTAATGCTTTATCGACTTGCTTGTTTTTCGTCTGCGCCACCATGAGAAATGGTCCAGTGGCGCGCATCGGGCTGAAATAGCTGTAAACGCCATAGGAGAGTCCACGCTGGTTGCGTACTTCTTCACCCAAGATGGAAACCAGTCCGCCGCCGCCCAGAATGTGATTGCCCACATACAGTGGAAAATAATCCGGATCATGGCGTGCCACGCCAAGCTGGCCAAGGTAAAGATGGCTTTGAGAGGAAGGGAATGACTGGCGTAATTCGCCTCCCTTAACGACCGGCGGTGATGGTAAATCCGTGGCGTGCTGACCAATCGCCATCCCTGTTGTCAATTGTTCGACCAAGTGTTCAGCTTGCTGGCGATCGACCGCGCCGACCATGGCGATAACAACGTTGGCGGCCACATAATGATTGTGATGAAACTGCACCAAATCATTTTTCACAATTTGTTGGATCGACTGCTCCGTGCCATTGGGCGGGTGCGCGTATGGATGATCGGCGTAGAGTGTACGATAAAAACGTTTGGTCGCAACCTGGCTTGGAGATTGATCTGCTTGGCGCAAGCTGATCAATACCTGCTGTCGCACCCGTTCAATCGCATCATCATCAAAACGTGGTTGAGCGGCGATTTTGCCTAATACATCCGTGGCTGTTGCCAAACTCTCTGGTTCAGTCAGGGTTCTGATGGATAACCAAGCCATATCCCTTAATGACCCGCTACCCAACTGGATGCCGCGATCTTCCAAGCGGGCTGCCAACTGGCTCGCATCCCAATCGGCGCTTCCTTCCGTCAACAGTGCATTCGTTAGTGAAGCCAGCCCAGGTGACTGACCATCCCGCGCGCTGCCAGCGTCAAACACCATACGAATATCCAGCATTGGGATGGCATCGGCTTGCACATAAATCACCTTGGCACCTTTGTCAGTCAACCAAGATTCAACTTGAGGTGCTGCTTGCGCCAGACTCAGACAAAAAATGCTGATCAATACCCAAATCAAACGTACGTGCAAATATCCCAACATAAGCAATCTCTAATCATCAACCTATTTTGCCGCCACTATAGTATGGCTAGGTGAAACAGGCCAAGTTTTTAGATCCTTTCGTCATGACAGCAAGGGCAAGCTGCGCTGGCGGTTTCAGGCGTCGCCACGTTCTGCGACATAATCAATATCATCCTGTCGTAAATGATAGCCCAGGCCAAGCAATAGAGAGAGTGCTTCCTGCAAATCATCTTGCTTGAGGTGGACAAACTCAAACACGACTTTACGCGGTAAAAAACGCTCAAAAGGGAAGCTGACCAGCACCTCTTTATCCATGCCTTCTGTATCAATATGCAGTTCGCTGACCTCTTGCACGTCATGGCGGTCTAATATTTCGTCGAATGTTACGCAGGGCACTTTGATTTTGACGAATTCTGGGGCGCGGCCACACGCTTCCTCAATCATATTCGCATGTTTGCGCTTGGTATCCTCCACCATGGAGCCAATCGCGCAACTCCACATCGGCAAACCCCGGATGTCGGCGACATATTCCAGTTCAGCTTCTTTGCGAGTCGGATGCAGTGCTGCGTTGACAAAACGGAAGTCTCCTTTATGTGCCTGATAGTTAATCTGCAGCTCTTCAAACAGTTCAGGAATAGGCTCCAAAAAAATACCGGATTGAATACGACCATGTTCCACCTCAGCGAAAACCCGGTCGCCTTTGCCCACATGGGCGCCAACCTGAATAACATCCACAATCATGATGAATCCTTCAATATAGAGTTTTTAAGCTTATTAAATGCTAGCATAAGGCCAGTCTATTCATATAACCTTAATGAATAGCCATTTTATGACTGAGAAACGCTCATAATCCGCATAACACCCTGATAGATAGAGGATGCCCGGCTAAAAACCACCACCAAACTTAGCCGCCTTGGAAAGTTCATAGACATCAATATTTCGGTAAGGACTTATCATGAAAACCTCCCTTTACTCCAGACAATTACTCCTGCTGGTGTGTAGCTACTGGTTCATCCATTCGGCATCGGCTGCGCAATATTGGCAATATAGTACGGATAATACCTATCCAGTCGCAACGACGCTTGATTTAAGCGGGATGGCCATTGGAGCCACCAAAGTGGTTTCCACTGACAATAATAATGCCATTCAGGTAAGGGATGACACGCCAGGTAATATCAGAAAACCTAAAATGCACTGTAATGACAGTGCGCCTGCTATGTCTGGCAAACGTATTTCTTCTGGTAACCCGGATTATGCATTCGAATTGCATTACCAAAACTCGGCTATTGAATGTCGCGTAGGCGCTGCGCCCTTTTATCGTTCTCATCAAAACAGCAATCAAACCATTACCTTGGTGCCGATGGAGCTGGTTCTGATCAAAACAGGCGACAGTAACAGCAATGCGGCGATTACCTATCCCAATTTTCAATTGTGTGCCAGAGATGTGTCGACTCCGGACTCTTCGGCAGGATGCTGGCGCGGAGAACATAATGGGTTAAGTCGTTACCGGCCCCTCAACCCACGCGCCAATGTCGTTGTCGAAATCAATAAGGTATTAACCGTAAAGGGTACGGATAAATGGCTTGATACGGGTATTGCTGTCAAGTCGGGTGCCCGTTTGGTTATCACCGCCGTCGGCCAATGGAAAAATGATGGCAAACCCCAAACTTATGCAGTCACTGCCGATGGCTTCAGCACTTACAAAAACCCTGGTGCGGTCATCCCCGAAGCGAATTTCGCCTCATTGATTGGCCGTTTCGGGGACGCCGGCAAACCCTTCTTTATCGGTAGCAACTATGAAGGCATCAGCGGTTCGGGTCGCTTGTTCCTGCAAATGAACGATATTGAAGGCTTTTTTCCGGATAATGTGGGTGAGCTGAAAATCAATATTTCGGTTAAATCCTGATTCCCCGCCGCTTGCGGTGGGTGAGAAATCGATGGAATTTCCAAAGGCTTGTTCGCTCTCATGACGACATTATCTGGACTCAGTTCTGATACGTCATTTAAAGCATGGAAATGCACTTTTGCCTGGCCAGACAGCTTGTTCGCCGAGTGCTTCTTCGATGCGCATCAATTGGTTGTATTTCGCGGTGCGGTCTGAGCGGGAGAGAGAGCCAGTTTTTATTTGACCGGTCGCTGTAGCGACCGCCAGGTCGGCGATGGTGGTGTCTTCGGTTTCGCCGGAGCGGTGCGACACTACGGCGCTGTAGCCAGCGGCATGCGCCATTTTGATGGCTTCCCGGGTTTCGGTGAGCGTGCCGATTTGGTTGAATTTGATCAAAATGGAGTTGGCAATGCCTTGTTCAATGCCTTGTTGCAGGATTTTGGTGTTGGTGACAAACAAGTCATCGCCGACCAGTTGTACTTTGTCACCCAATTTCTCGGTCAATAATTTCCAACCTTCCCAGTCGCTTTCGTCCATGCCATCTTCGATGGAAATAATGGGATATTGATTGACCCAGTTGGCGAGGTAATTGACGAAACCGGCGGCGTCAAAGCTTTTGCCTTCTGACGCCAGGGTGTATTGGCCGTCGGCGTAAAATTCTGAGCTGGCCGCGTCCAGGCCCAGGTAGATGTCCTCACCAGCTTTGAATCCGGCTTTGTTGATGGCTCCCAGAATGACTTCAATGGCTTCTTCATTGGAGCTTAAGTCCGGGGCGAAGCCGCCTTCGTCACCCACTGTGGTGGCCAGTTTTTTCTGGCGCAGGACGGATTTCAAGGCGTGAAAAACTTCTGCGCCATAACGGATGGCTTCGCGTAGCGAGCCTGCATTCACCGGCAGAATCATGAATTCCTGCAAGTCAACGCTGTTATCGGCATGCTCGCCGCCATTGATGATGTTCATCATAGGTACTGGCATGCGGTAGTCACCGTCGCCGAGATATTGGTAGAGCGGAATGGCTTGTTCCTGGGCGGCGGCGTGGGCGGCGGCCAAGGATACGGCCAGCGTGGCGTTGGCACCCAGGTTGGCTTTGTTTTCCGCGCCGTCCAGTTCGATCATGTGTTGGTCCAGAGCAGCTTGTCCGGTCACGTCCATGCCGTTCAATGCCGGAGCGATGCGGGTATTGATGTTGTCAATGGCCTTACGTACGCCTTTACCGAGATAACGCGATGGGTCGCTGTCGCGTAATTCCAGTGCTTCGCGTGATCCGGTGGAAGCGCCGGAAGGTGCGGCGGCGCGCCCCATGAAACCGTTCGCCGTGGTGACATCCGCTTCAATGGTTGGGTTGCCACGAGAGTCCAGTATTTCGCGGGCGCGGATATTGATGATTTCTGACATAAGAGGTTTCCCTGAAAGCTAGAGATAAAATTCGTGATGTATCGCCTGGATATGAGGCATTTTTATGCGTGTGATAACGTAGGCGTGTTTTGTTTATGGCTTCCTTTTTGCGTTGAGTTCCTTCCTGGGTAAGTCATTTGATTGGCGGCCTTCAACAGATGGCTTGTTCAATCAGCCCATGTCGTTTCACCGTGTGGTCAATGTCCACCAGTACTTCCAATAAGGCTTGCATGTGTTGCAGCGGCCAGGAATTCGGGCCGTCGGATAGCGCCGTTTCCGGGTTTGGGTGAGTTTCCATGAATAAGCCGGCGATGCCAGTGGCCACGGCGGCGCGCGCCAATACGGGCGCATATTCGCGTTGACCACCTGAACAGTCGCCCAAGCCGCCAGGTTGTTGGATGGAATGGGTGGCGTCAAAGATTACGGGGCAGCCGGTCTCCCGCATAATGGCGAGACTGCGCATGTCGGATACCAGGTTGTTATAGCCGAAACTGGCTCCCCGTTCGCAGACCATGATTTGTTGATTGCCGGTCGCTTTGGCTTTGTTGGCTACGTTCAGCATGTCGTGGGGCGCGAGGAATTGGCCTTTTTTGATATTAACCGGTTTGCCAGTGCGGGCCACATTTTGGATGAAATTGGTTTGTCGGCATAAAAAGGCCGGAGTTTGCAATATGTCAACAACGTCTGTGACTTCGTCCAGCGGCGTATCTTCATGCACATCCGTGAGGATGGGTACGCCGATTTGTTCTTTGACTTTTTGCAGGATGCGCAAGCCTTGCGCCAGGCCCGGCCCCCGAAAGCTGTTATGTGATGAGCGATTCGCTTTATCAAAGGAAGATTTGTAAATGAAGGGGATGCCCACTTTTTGCGTGATTTCTTTCAGTTGCGCCGATATGTCCAGCGCGGATTGCTCGCTTTCAATGACGCAGGAGCCCGCAATCAGGAAAAGCGGCTGGTTGAGTCCGATTTGATAGCCGCCTACTTTCATTCTGTTGTCTCTACGATGGCGCAATGGTCACGTTGTTGAATAGCCGCCTGAATAAAACCTTTGAATAGGGGGTGGCCATAGCGCGGCGTGGACTTGAATTCAGGGTGAAACTGGCAGCCGATGAACCAGGGGTGATCGGGTATTTCGATCATTTCCACTAAGCGCTCATCAATTGAGGTGCCAGCGATTTTCATTCCGGCATCTTCCAGTTTTTGCCGGTAGTTGTTGTTGAATTCGTAACGATGGCGATGGCGTTCGTGGATTACATCTTGCCCATAGGATCGCCATGCCAGCGTGTCATGCGCCAGTTTGCAGGGTTGCGCACCCAGGCGCATGGTGCCGCCAATATCCGTATGTTCATTGCGACGCTCGAATGAGCCGTCGGCATTCATCCATTCAGTCACCAGCGCAATTACCGGGTGGGGTGTTTGCACATCGAATTCGGTGCTGTGGGCGTTATCCAGTTTTAATGCGTGGCGGGCGTATTCAATCACCGCCACTTGCATGCCCAGGCAGATGCCCAGGTAAGGGATATGGTGTTCCCGGGCATATTGCGCGGCCTGGATTTTGCCTTCGATGCCACGCTCGCCAAAGCCGCCTGGCACCAGAATGGCGTCCATGCCAGTCAGCAGACTGGTCGGGCCGTCCTGTTCGATTTGTTCTGAGTCGATATAGTGGATATGGACTTTTTGTTGTGTCGCTATGCCAGCGTGAATCAAGGCTTCGTTTAGCGATTTGTACGATTCAGTCAGATCTGTGTATTTGCCGACCATGGCAATGCTGATGTTGCCATTTGGTGATTCCAGGCTTTTGACCACTTGCTCCCATTCGTGCATATCGGCTGGTGGGAGAGTCAGGCGGAGCTGATCGACCACAATGTCATCCAGATGCTGGTCACGCAGCAGTAATGGGATGCGATAGATTGTATCGGCGTCCGTGGCGGAAATGACCGCTTTTTCCGGGACATTGGTGAACAAGGCGATTTTGCGCCGTTCGCCTTCCGGGATGATGCGGTCTGAGCGGCAAATCAGGATATCCGGCTGAATACCGATGGATCGCAATTCCTTGACGGAGTGTTGGGTGGGCTTGGTTTTGATTTCACCCGCTGCCTGGATGTAGGGAACCAGAGTCAAATGCACGAAGATGGCATTGTCGTGGCCCATCTCAACACCCATTTGACGAATCGCTTCGAGGAAAGGCAGTGATTCGATATCGCCGACTGTGCCACCGACTTCGATCAGCGCGACATCCGAACCCTGAATGCCTTGCTGGATGGAGTGGCGAATTTGATTGGTGACGTGAGGGATGACCTGGACGGTGCCGCCGAGATAGTCGCCGCGACGTTCTTTACGGATGACTTCATCGTAAATCTGACCTGTGGTGAAGTTGTTATGGCGGCTCATGGTCGTGCGGATGAAGCGCTCATAATGACCTAAATCCAGGTCGGTTTCGGCACCATCTTCGGTGACGAACACTTCTCCATGTTGGAAGGGACTCATCGTGCCTGGATCGACGTTGATATAGGGATCCAGTTTGATCAGGGTGACTCGCAGACCGCGTGCTTCAAGCAAGGATCCCAGCGAAGCGGCTGCAATACCTTTTCCCAGAGAAGAAACCACGCCGCCCGTAACGAAGATACATTTTGTTGTCATGGAGACAGAGAGTGCCGGATTTGAAGTTTGAAGAATTGGACGGGCGGCTATTCTAGCAAGCTATTGGTATTTTGTAAGGACGCCATCCGGAGGTGTTGGTTGTTCGCTCTGTTTAAAATACTCGGCACTGTTGTGTGGAAGAGAGTGTTCAGCAGGCGTAATTTTCCAGGGAATCATATGTTGGTGTTTTGGTCAGTTGAGACGGCGAAATGCTATTTTCGGGCAGCGTTATCGCGCTGTTGGAGTTTGTTTCAGGTGGTTATCATAAATAAATTTTTCGTGATTCTTTCGTGATTCTGCTTGCGATTACATAAGGTGATGGATAACATCAGCACCCACAAAATAAGTGGTTGAAGGGGTTGTCAAGTGTTCATTTCAGAGGACGCAGCGGATGGCCAACGCAACTGTCTGATAATCAAGCCAAACAGGTCATTAAGTTGGCGTCAGTCGATTGGTTTCGTCGCTGTAACCGGGATCTTTCTGATGGTCATTTCAGCCGTGTTCGCTGCTAAGGGTTTATGGCTGATTTTCCCTTTCGCAGGGTTGGAGATCGCTGCCTTTGCCTATGCGACTTATGTGGTCATGGATGTCGGGTATCGTTGCGAAGTGGTGTCCATTGATGGTGATGAGGTTTTAGTGCAAAAAGGTCGTCAGCGGCGCGGTAAATCGCAGCGAGGCGGTCCTGAAAGCAGCGCTAGTTTTCCATTGGGATGGGCTAGAATTGAGTTCGTTAAAAGCGCTGGTTGGTATCCGGGGCAGTTATTGATTTCCGCTTCGGGAAAAACGGTTGAGCTTGGCGAATTTTTGCCTGAAGAAGAAAAAGCAGAATTAGCCGATGCATTGGAAGCGATGTTGGCGAAACGATAAAACAAAATGTAATTAGGAGATGATGGTGGTGATGTTATCGAGAAAATGGCTCAAATTATTGTTAGGGGCTTTGGGTTTTTACGCAGGCGCGGCGTCGGCTGATTATTCGCTGCTTAATATGACTCAGGGAGTGACTGAGACCAGTCGGGCGGTTTATGACCTGCATATGATTATATTCTGGGTTTGTGTGGTGATTGGCATTGTTGTCTTCGGCGCGATGATTTATTCCATCATCAATCATCGTAAGTCTAAGGGATTTAAAGCCGCTCAATTCCACGAAAGCACCACCATGGAGATTGTCTGGACGGTGATACCCATCGTCATTCTGGTCAGCATGGCGATTCCTGCCACGAAGGTGCTGTTGGCGATGGAAGATACTTCAGATGCGGATATGACAATCAAAGTTACCGGCATCCAGTGGAAATGGAAGTATGACTACATTGATGGTGAAGCGGAGGGGGTTTCTTTTGTCAGCTCTTTGCATCCTGACCATAATGAAGCGCGTTTGTTGGGTGTTGATGCTGATCTGGAGCGATTTGAGGATACCTACTTGTTGGAAGTTGATAATCCTTTGGTGGTGCCGACGGGTCAAAAGATCCGTTTTCTGCTAACAGCGGCTGATGTTATCCATGCTTGGTGGGTGCCTGAGTTGGGTTGGAAGAAAGATGCTATTCCCGGGTTCATCAATGAAGGCTGGACTTACATTGAAGAGCCGGGTGTCTACCGTGGCCAATGCGCGGAACTTTGCGGCAAGGACCACGGTTTTATGCCCATTGTTGTTGTGGCCAAATCGCCATCTGACTATAAAGCCTGGGTGGCTGAGCAGAAAGGTGCGGCGGCGCTTGCTGATGCTTCTGCCGGGCGCGAATGGACAAAGGATGAGCTGATGGTCAAGGGTGAAGCTGTTTATAAAACCAACTGCGCCGCCTGCCATTTGCCGAATGGTGCTGGCGTTCCTCCCGCATTTCCTGCGCTGGCTGGCAGCCCGATTGCCATAGGCGATGCGGCTGCGCATATTGACATGGTGATGAATGGAAAATCCGGTACGGCGATGGCGGCCTATAAGGGTATCTTGAACGATGTTGATATGGCTGCCGTGATTACCTACGAAAGAAATGCCTGGGGTAATAGCGCAAGCGTCGTGCAGCCGGCTGAGATCAAGGCTAAGCGTTAGTTTGAGAGGTATAACTGGAGAGATTTTTTCTCCAGTTTTGTTCCTGATGCTGTTTGTCTGAAGGAATTCGTCTCATCAAAGGCGGAATATGTGAAGTAAAAATCTGGAGATCAAAGTATGAGTACCGCTACAGCCACACATGATGGTGATCATCATGACCATGGGCCGGCTAAAGGTCTAATGCGGTGGATAACCACCACTAACCATAAAGACATAGGTACTTTGTACCTGTTGTTCGCCTTGATTATGTTCTTTATCGGCGGCGCTATGGCGCTGGTGATTCGTGCGGAGCTTTTTCAGCCCGGCATGCAAGTGGTGGATCCGCAGTTTTTTAATTCCATGACCACGGTGCATGCGTTATTGATGATTTTCGGTGCCGTGATGCCGGCTTTCACGGGCTTGGCAAATTGGTTGATTCCCATGCAGATTGGTGCGCCGGATATGGCGTTGCCGAGAATGAATAACTTTTCATTCTGGATTTTACCGTTCGCATTCACACTGCTTTTATCTACATTTTTCATGAGTGGCGGCGGCCCTGCGGGAGGTTGGACGCTTTATCCACCGCTTTCGTTGCAGATGGGTGATGGTTTCCCGTTCATGATTTTTGCTATTCATCTGGCGGGCATTTCCTCCATCATGGGTTCGATTAACGTCATTGTCACCATTTTGAATATGCGCGCTCCTGGCATGACATTGATGAAAATGCCCCTATTTGTGTGGACTTGGTTGATTACAGCTTACTTGTTGATCGCTACTATGCCGGTATTGGCTGGCGCAGTGACTATGTTGCTGACGGATAAGTTTGCAGGAACCAGCTTTTTCTCTGCGGCTGGCGGTGGTGATCCGGTTATGTACCAGCATATCTTCTGGTTCTTTGGCCATCCCGAAGTTTACATCCTGATTCTGCCGGCATTTGGCATCATCTCAGCAATTGTGCCTACTTTCGCGCGTAAGCCATTGTTTGGTTATAGCTCAATGGTTTATGCGACTGCATCCATTGCGTTTTTGTCATTCATCGTTTGGGCGCATCATATGTTTACTGTGGGGATGCCGGTGGTTGGCGAGCTATTCTTTATGTACGCCACGATGATGATCGCGGTGCCGACAGGCGTGAAGATATTTAACTGGGTATCCACCATGTGGAAAGGCTCCATGACCTTTGAGACCCCGATGTTGTTTGCGATTGGGTTCATCATGATGTTCACGATTGGCGGTTTCTCCGGTTTGATGTTAGCGATCGCACCTGCGGATTTCCAATATCACGACACCTATTTTGTGGTGGCCCATTTCCACTATGTATTAGTCACAGGTGCTGTGTATTCCATCATGGCCGCGGCTTATTTCTGGCTGCCTAAATGGACTGGCAATATGTACGATGAAAAGTTGGGGCGGATACATTTCTGGATCTCGACGATCTCGGTGAATGTTTTATTCTTCCCGCAGCATTTCCTCGGTTTGGCGGGTATGCCTCGTCGTATTCCTGATTACGCTGTGCAGTTTGCGGATTGGAATATGATTTCGTCTATTGGGGGATTTGTCTTTGGCTTGTCCCAGTTGATGTTCGTTTGGATTATCTTTAAAACCATTCGGGGTGGTGAGAAGGCGACTGATGAGGTTTGGGAGGGCGCTAAAGGCCTTGAATGGACTTTGTCATCACCTCCTCCTTATCACAGCTTTAATGTCGCTCCCGAAGTGAAATAAGCTTAGCGACGACGTCCGATATCGCTTGCGGGGGCTTGGTCAGGCCCCCGTTTGTTCGACAAGTGGCCGGGTTTTTCAGTTTTTCTTAGGCTTTGTTTATGCGAAATAAAGATGTGCGACAACGGAATAGAGCGAATGTGCGTTTAGCAATCGTGCTGGGCTTGGTCGCTGTGGGGTTTTTTATTATCGGTCTGTATTTGGCGATGGGAAAGCCGATTTTCTAGTATCGACATGGCTGAACTGAAAAATAATGTTCGTGCTTTCGTCAAAATCGCGTCGGTGTCCGTCGTCATGTTCGGTTTCGGTTATTTGCTGGTTCCGCTGTATGACGTGTTTTGCGAGATTACGGGGCTTAATGGCAAAACTGGACGTGTGAGCGAAGCGGAAGTGGCTGCCGGTTATCAACCTGATTTGCAGCGTAAGGTCACGGTTCAATTCGTGGCGAATAACAGCGTTGATATGCCTTGGGCTTTCGCGCCAGTTAGAGCGGCCATGCAGGTGCATCCAGGTAAGTTATATGCTGCATCTTATATCGCCGAGAATCATACGGGACGCAGAATGATTGGTCAGGCGGTGCCCAGCGTGTCTCCAATTAAGGCCAGCCGTTATTTTAATAAAACAGAATGTTTCTGTTTCGATCAACAGCCATTGGAGGCGGGGGAAACCAAGGAAATGCCGTTGCGGTTTATTGTTGATCCCAGGTTACCGGAGAAAATTGAGACATTGACTTTGGCATACACGCTTTTTGATGTGACTCAACAAGCTGTGGCGAATTAAACGGATTTTGCTTGATGCAGAAATTCAGACATAAAATTTCATATACTTAAAGATTATAGAGGTAGAGGGGGGAGTTATGGCTCATTCAGCGGATAGTTACTATGTGCCACATAGCAGTTATTGGCCAATAATCGCCAGTGTTGCTTTGACGATTGGAGTCGTTGGCGCAGCGAATTGGTTTAATGGCAACAGTACTGGACAGATCACTTTATATATTGGTCTGGCTTTAGTTGCTTTCATGATGTTTGGCTGGTTTGGGGCTGTCATTAATGAAAGCCTGAAAGGTATGTATAATGAGCAGGTGGACCGCTCATTTCGTCAAGGCATGATGTGGTTTATTTTTTCCGAAGTCATGTTTTTTGCGGCTTTCTTCGGTGCTTTGTTTTATGCGCGTGCTTTATCTGTTCCCTGGTTATTGGGCGAAGGCATTGGCATGTCAACCAATATGACGCTGTGGGCTGGCTATGGCGAAAACTGGCCGACAAATGGTCCTGGTAATGTTGGCGGTGATTTTCAGACGATGGGAGCTTGGGGCGTTCCGGCACTGAATACGGCTTTACTATTGGCTTCAGGCGTCACTATTACGATTGCTCATCACGCGCTTAAAGCAGGTAATAATGCGAAAACCGTCATTTGGCTGGTTGCGACTGTATTGTTGGGGATTATCTTCCTTGGGTTCCAGGCTTATGAGTATATTCATGCATATCATGATTTGAATTTGACTTTGGAGTCCGGTATTTATGGGTCAACCTTTTATATGCTGACGGGCTTTCATGGATTCCATGTGACGCTGGGTACGGCGATGTTGATTATTATCACTTGGCGGGCAGCGAAATCACATTTTAATCCTGAGCATCATTTCGCATTTGAAGGGGTGGCTTGGTATTGGCATTTTGTTGATGTCGTCTGGCTGGGATTGTTTATTTTTGTTTACGTGTTATAAATCTGGTGATCAGCAGAGTTTGGGGATGATTATCTCTTAGCTTTATACAAAACAGGATTTTTGGTCAAAGAAATAGATGGTGTGGGGTTGCCCGTACCGTCTATTTTTTCATGCGCCTCTGTTTTTTCCGCTGGTCTTCGCACGGAATTCCTGGGTAAGGGTATTGTTTGTCGATAAAAAATCTTTTAATGAGGGACTGCTTCCCAAGTAAAACTAAAAAGAATGTTAAAGGGTGTTAGCAATCTAATGCCAGAAGGTAATCAATTGGGTATTTCTGAATGATTATCGAGGTGAAGAGAGGTCTTGGTGGGCTGCTATGATGTAATAACGCTTCATCGTGTCGGAGACTGTATTTTAGAATATTCTATTGTTGCACGATATTTTTTGTTTGAAATTAATATCCAATGGGTATTGAAACCACGACAGCTTTTCCGGTTTTGAGGTACGGATGCTTCAATTTTTTCGCACCATATACCGGGACTGTCGAGTATTACTGTTACTGCAAGATGGGGACGAATGTCCCTATGGTGTTTTAAGATGAATTGGCTTGACGCACGGCGGGATACAGGTGCTCGGTTTCATCCTGAATTCGGTTCAGCACCATTTGGAATACCTCTCTGGTTTCTCGCATAAAATCGTCGTAGTCGCTGATCCGGAGTGTTTTGCTTCGCATTTTGCACCATTTTTTGGTGTAACTGCGGAACAGTCGATTGATCTCTTGTGAACCTCCGGCAAAACGATCTACCAGGTTTCTCGATTTCTGGTCGCCAGCAGCCAGTAATTTGGCGTACAGAGCGCTATCTGTCTGTAACAGATGGTTGTTCACTTTGTCCACATAGCGGAAAAAAAGTTCGCAGGTGACCTCTGAATCACACAGCGCACGGTCACTCAGTAATAAAGTCAGTATGTTGGCGAGTTCCGTGATTTTGTGGTTTTCTTCATGCAATTTGTCATAGTCAGTCATAATATCGTCCTTTTTTATTTCATGCAGATTGAAAATCTTTGCAGATTGGTGGGCGTTCAATTTAGCGCATCGCTCGGGGAATCTCCAGAGAAGGGTTGCTTCGATTCAAGCAATGTGGACCACGCACTCCGACCAGCAGGAGCCCAATGAAAGTGAGGGTGCGCCAATATCAATACCGGCTGTATTGAGTGGGGCTGGGTGAGTTGAGAGGGACTTTTTGGGATTTGCTCCCATACAGCTCAAATAGAGGTATTAGTGGTTGCGTTTGTGACGTGCTCTTAAGCGGAGTGGTTGAGGCCTTGATTGAGTCTACGTTGGAGAACTGTTGTGCGTGATGGGCGGGACAGAGCAGCCTTGTGGGGTAAGGGGATAATTAGTCCAAGCGAAATAAACGAGTTGATAGGTGGATAAATTTTTTATCCTTTTAAGCCAAACGATAGGTGCAAGAGTTTTCGTGTTTTAGTAAATAGTATTTTTGGGTGAGGGCTTTGTCTTGGGGTTTCAGCTGATTTGAAATTTGCCTCAGAGGGCCTTACGGTGTTCTTGCAGGAACCCTATCGGTTCTTTATTTAAAAAGAATGACGAGTTAATGTCCATAATCAGCTCATCTTGGCGTATTGTTGTTAGCTGGCTTGAGGTGGATAAAGCCCATGTGGTTGGATAACGCCAAGACCAATCAATATCATCAACAAGAGGAATAGCGCGATGGATAAACTGATGCGGACTGTTAATGCGCGCACGGTGCGTTTTGAATCACCTTTGTCATGCCCCAGATAAAATAAGGCGGAACCTAAGCTGAGTAAGATGCCGACAAAAAGGATAAGGATAATGATGCTAACGATCGACATAATCGTCCCAGAGTTAATGATGTTATGACGTTACATCGAATCTATCATATTTTGGCGGGCCTTTGGGAGGATTTGCCGAAAAGGCTATTCGATAGGATGCAGCGTTCAATCAGCGCTTGTTGTGCGTTAGCATAGGCCAATAACGATATATGAATATCGAGTGACTTATTTTTTCATGATGATATTTCCTATTGATTTTATATGATCATTCAACGAGACATTTCGCCATGCAATTAAAGGTGGGAAGTTTTTTATTTACTCCGAGTCTATTGCCGACGCTCGCTTTTTTTCTCCTATTAATGGGTTTGTTGGCACTGGGTGATTGGCAGTTGGATCGGGCACAAGAGAAGCAAGCGTTGCTTGAAGCGAAGCAAATGCGTCGATCCGCTGCGACATTGTTGTTAGATGGAGGGGGGCAGGTGGATCCGGTGTTGGATCGGTTTCGCCCGGCTTATGCGGAAGGGCATTATGTGAGTGGGCAGCAATGGTTATTGGATAATCGTTTATATCAAGGACTGGCTGGTTATCATGTGTTTAGCTTATTTCAATTATTGAGCGGTAAACAGGTTCTGATTAATCGGGGGTGGGTGAGTGTTGGACAATCCCGTCAATTTTTGCCGGATTTGCCGCTGCCGCAGGGTCAGATGAGGCTGTCCGGTCATTTGGATTCTCCTGCTTCTGTTGGCTTGGTGCTGGGAGAACAGCCTTACGATAGCATTGCTGAACGCGTTCTATTGCAGAATCTGGATGTGGCGATGTTGGACGAGATCAAAAATTTGGACCTATTACCTTTAACACTCGTGATTGATGCTGACCAAAAGGGTGTTCTGCAATATGATTGGTCTGCTATTGAGCATATTTCCCCAGAAAAACATCTTGGATATGCTGTCCAATGGTTCGCTTTGGCGGTGGCGTTATTGATTATTTATTTTGGCGTGAATACCCGCCGTATTTCGACTGGAGCATCGTCTCATGCAGAATGAATCGATTGGATTAACGAAGGGACGGCGGCAATTAATCGCCATATTCGTGATATTTTTGTTGCCGCCTTTGTTGGCTTGGAGTGCTTGGCAATATTTGCAAAGTCATGGTGTCAGCTCCACGAATAATGCGGGAACCTTGATTACTCCAGCCAGACCTTTAGCGCATGAGGCGTTGGAGCCTGTTGGTGGTGCCGGGCTTGATGCTATGAAGGGGCGTTGGCGTTATGTCATGTTTGCGAATGAGGCTTGTGGCGTGCTTTGCATGGATCAATTGTATTTAACCAGGCAGACGCGTTTCAGTACTCATAAGGATATGCAGCGTATCAGGCGTTTACTCGTCGTGAGTGAAGCGTTAAGCCTCGCGTCTGCGCAAAAGATATTGGATGACCACCCAGATCTAATTATCGCTCGGGTTATGAGTACGGAGCAGGGTTCGCAATGGAAAAAGGCGTTTGTGGGCGATGAGTTTTCCACTCAGGGAAAACAGTTCTTTTTGGTTGATCCGTTAAATAATTTGATGATGTATTACGATTTAACGGTTGAGCCTAAGCGATTGTTGAAGGATTTAACCAAATTGTTGAAAGTTTCTCAGATTGGTTGAGTGGGTTGGGTTGATGATACCAGGCATCAATTTTGGTTCGCCGCTGTCAATTCAATTTTGTTACTCCCTGTTGCTTGCGACAGGATCAAAACCGATTGAGGTTTCTTGAAGGGGAGGGGCGTAGTTCTCTCTTTGGGTCGGCGGCGGTTTATACCTTGTTGACGATCTAAATCTGATTTTGGCACTGGAAAGTGAATTTATGCGTTATTCGAGCTTCATTAAACTGGCTATTCTGTTAGCTTTGTGCGTCATTGTACTGGGAGCTTATACGCGTCTTTCTGATGCTGGCCTGGGGTGCCCTGATTGGCCGGGTTGTTACGGTCAGTGGTTGGTGCCGGAAAGTGAAGCGGAGATTGAAAACCAGGATTATTTGATTCAGCGACCCTTGGAGCCTGAAAAAGGTTGGGCTGAAATGGTGCATCGTTATGTCGCTGGTTTCTTGGGCATGATGATTTTTCTGATTGCGATTTGGTCTTGGGTGCGGCGTAAAAATGATTATCGTCAGCCAATCTGGTTGCCAGTTCTGTTGGTTGTGGTGGTGGTTTTCCAGGCCTTGTTAGGCATGTGGACAGTCACTTTGTTGTTGAAGCCTGTGGTTGTTATGGCTCACTTATTGGGTGGGTTTGCCACGATATCCTTGTTGTTTTTATTGTTACTGGTGAGTACGGACAGGCATACTGTGTTCGTGAATCAGGGGTTGCAAAGCCGCGCGGCTTTTGGGTTATTTCTGTTGATTGCACAGATTGCTTTGGGTGGTTGGACCAGCGCGAATTATGCAGCGCTTTCCTGCACCGATTTTCCAACTTGCCAAGGCAGCTTTTGGCCGGAAGTGGATTTTTCGGAAGCTTTCGTGTTATGGCGTGGGTTGGGCGTGAATTATGAATTTGGCGTTCTTGAGCATCCTGCGCGCACGGCAATTCATTTGACCCATCGTATTGGCGCATTGATCGTTTTGGTTTATCTGGGGTTATTAACTTATGCGCTATTGAAGCGCGGAGGCCCTTTGGCTTTGGCCGGGATTTTGGTCGGTATTTTGCTTTTTGTTCAGATTGGTTTGGGCATCAGTAATGTCGTTTTCCATTTACCGTTAGTGGTTGCTGTTGCGCATAATGCGGTGGCAGCATTGTTGTTGCTTTCCGTTATTCAGGTGAATTTTTTACTATGGCGACAACAACATTAAAGGAATCCACGCAAGTTGGATGGCGTAATTATCTTGAGTTGTGTAAACTCAAGGTTGTCGCGTTAATTGTATTTACTGCGGTCGTTGGTATTTTTCTGGCCTCGCCCGGCTTACCGCCGTTAGACATTCTGATATTCGCAACTTTAGGGATTGGTCTGGCCGCCGGTTCTGCGGCGGCGATCAACCATATTGTGGATCAGAAGATTGATGCCGTCATGGGGCGCACCTATAACAGGCCTTTGCCTCAGGGAATGGTGAGTACTCGTGATGCGTTGATTTTCGCAGGTGCGATTGGCATCCTCTCAATGTTGATTCTGATTTTCTTCGTAAACAGGTTGACGGCCTTGTTGACCTTTATTTCGTTGATTGGCTACGCTGTGGTATACACCATGTATCTGAAGCGCGCCACGCCGCAGAATATTGTGATTGGAGGTGCGGCGGGCGCGGCTCCGCCGTTGTTAGGCTGGGTTGCGGTGACGGGCCAGGTTGACCCTGAGGCTTTCCTGTTGTTTTTAATCATTTTCACCTGGACGCCTCCACATTTCTGGGCCTTAGCCATTCATCGGGCGGATGAGTATCGCAAAGTGGATATGCCGATGTTACCGGTCACCCATGGCGAGGATTACACGCGATTACAGATTCTGCTGTATACGATTTTGTTATTCGTCGTCACCTTATTGCCATTCAGTTATGGCATGACCGGTATGTTGTATTTAATTGGTGCCGTGTTGTTGAATCTGGTTTTCCTCTTCCATGCCGTAGTGCTGTATCACAGTGAAGATGCGGGTATGCCGATGCGTACCTTTGGTTATTCAATCGTCTATTTAATGGCTCTGTTCGCTTTGTTGCTGATTGATCATTATTTGCCGTTCATGATGCAGGTTGCTGCTGGATAATCCGCCTGCATTTTTGTGTGTTGATTATGTTATCCGCCGCGAGCGAATAAGTGGTAAGCCTGATTGTGGGTTTCCTCAATATAGTTGTACTTAATGTCTTGCAGGTAGGATTCGAATTGTTGTTGATCTGTTTTTGTGAGTTGGATACCGACCAAGACCCTGCCGTAGGCGGCTCCATGATTGCGGTAGTGGAACAGACTGATATTCCAACCACCGCTTAACCCGGAGAGAAAACTGAGCAAAGCGCCAGGGCGTTCCGGAAATTCAAAGCGATATAATTTCTCATTGGTTGCTTGTGGCGCATGTCCACCCACCATGTAACGGATGTGCAGTTTGGCGGTTTCGTTATCCGTCATGTCGATGGTGGAATAGCCAGCGTGTTTAAGCCGTTCAATCAGGTTGTTACGTTCTTTTTGGTTGCCGCTGAGTTCAATGCCGCAAAAAACATGGGCGGTGCATCCATCCGCATAACGGTAGTTGAATTCCGTTATGTTGTGTTTGCCCAGAAGCTGGCAAAATTGCAGAAAGCTGCCTGGTTTTTCAGGGATTTCAACGGCAAGCAAAATCTCACGTTGCTCACCGATTTCTGTTCGCTCGGCGACATGGCGCAGGCGGTCAAAATTGATGTTCGCGCCACTTAAAATTGCAACAAGGGTTTGGTATTGATCTATTGGCCTGGTTTCGGCATATTTTTTGATGCCCGCTACGGCGAGAGCACCTGCTGGTTCGGCGACAGATCGGGTGTCATCAAAAATGTCTTTGATCGCCGCGCAGATTTGATCGGTATTGACCAATATCACTTCATCGACATGCTGCTGAGCGATGCGGAAAGTTTCCGTCCCGATGCGCTTGACGGCGACGCCGTCCGCGAACAGGCCGGTCCGCTCCAGATTGATTGGTTGCCCGGATTTTAAGGCGCTATATAAGGTTGGGGTGTCTTCAGGTTCTACGCCGATGATTTTGATTTCTGGTCGTATGGATTTGATATAGGCGGCTATGCCAGCGATCAGGCCGCCACCACCGACTGGTACGAATACGGCTTCAATCGGGTCGGGGTGTTGGCGCAGGATTTCCATGCCAATGGTGCCTTGTCCTGCAATCACATACGGGTCGTCGAATGGGTGGATGAACGTTAATTGGTTCTGTTCCGCCAGTTGCATCGCATGTTGATAGGCTTCGTCATAGGAATCCCCTTTTTGTATCGCTTTGCCGCCCAGGCGGCGTACATTTTCCACTTTGATGGTGGGCGTTGTGACAGGCATGACAATCGTGGCCGACACATGCAGTTGCTTACTTGCCAGCGCCACGCCTTGAGCATGATTGCCTGCGGATGCGGCGATAACGCCGGCAGACTTTTCTTGTTCTGTCAGGTGGAAAATTTTGTTGTAAGCGCCACGTAGTTTGAATGAAAAAACGGGTTGGGTATCTTCGCGCTTGAGCAAGATTCGGTGATGTAGCCGCTCGCTGAGTCGAATCGCTTGGTCAAGTGGCGATTCTTCGGCGACATCGTAGACGCGCGCTTTTAAGGTTTCTGTGACATAGCTTGCAGGCATACTGAATTTTCCCTTTAAAGCAAGAATAATGTGGCTAAGCCGAGGAAAGCGAGAAAACCGACGACATCGGTGACTGTGGTCAGCAGAACGGAACCGGCCAGCGCAGGATCAATACCAATGCGATCGAGTATAAGCGGTAAGGTCGCGCCAGATATGGCGGCGAATAACAGGTTGATGGTGATGGCGGTGCCGATCAATAGTGCTAGTGTCAGATTATTGAACCAAATGCCGGCGATTACCGCGATGACGGCAGCCCAAATCAAACTGTTGAGGGAGCCGACGGCCATTTCCTTAAGCAGTAGATGGCGTGCGTTTTTGCCGCTTAGCTGGCCTAAGGCGATGCCGCGAATTGCCAAGGCGAGTGTTTGACTGCCGGCAATGCCGCCCATGCTGGCGACGATCGGCATCAGCACGGCCAAAGCGACGACTTGGGATAACACTGTGTCAAATTGACCAATCACCCAGGACGCTAGAAGCGCCGTAAACAGGTTGATGCCTAACCATAATGCGCGGCGGCGTATGCTGGTGAGCACTGGTGCGAACATGTCTTCAGCTTCAGACAGGCCAGCTTGTCCCATGAATTGGTGTTCGCCTTCTTCACGAATGATATCGACCACATCATCAATGGTGATGCGTCCGAGTAAGCGCCCCTGTTGGTCGATGACGGGTGCTGAGAGTATGTCATGAGTTTCAAAACGGCGGGCCACGTCGGATTCATGCATGCTTGCGGGTAATGGCTGCATGTTCAGGCTCATGGCTTCAGCGACGCTGTCTTCCGGATTGCCGCTGACTAATTTCCATAATGGCAATACGCCAAGGTATTTGTCATCCCGGTTGACGACGAAGAGTTTGTCGGTGTCGCTCGGCATTTGTTCGCCCAACAGGCGTAAATAGCGTGAGACCACATCCAGAGTGGCTTCCGGCCTTACGGTGACAGTGTCGGTGTTCATTAAGCCGCCAGCTGTATCTTCAGGATATGACAAGACGCTTTCAAGGCGTTTGCGGTGTTGTTCGTCAAGTGCGCTGATGACTTCGCGCGTCACGGTATCGGGCATTTCATGTACCAGATCCGCCAAGTCATCCAGGTCAAGATTTTCTGCAGCGGCCAACCATTCGGCTGTGCTCATATCCCGGGTCAGGTCGGTGCGTACTTCGTCGGTGACCAGCAACAGCACTTCACCATCGCAAGTTTCATCGACCAGACTCCACAGAATCTCGCGTTGGGTGGGGGGAAGGGATTCCAGTAGGTGCGCCACTTCCGCCGGAGCCAGGCTTTTGAGTAGGCGCGCAGCGGCGCGTAGTGCGCCGGAAGCGAGAATTTCCTGCAGGCGCGTCAAGCGGGAGTCTTCATGTTTTTCGATTTGCGCGTTCATAGAATACCGCTTGAAGGGTTGGCGCAATGCAGGAGGTACAGCTACGCTATCATGGTTCTAGAAAGTGGTTGATTGATATTAACGCCAACATCGGCGTTTTACGATGATGTTGGCGTATGCGGCTAAAAATGGGTGTTAGCTACAGCCGCCTTGCGAACCGCAAGTGCCGCATCCGCCGCCAGCAACGGGTTGCAGGTTGTTAAAGATGAAGCGCGCTTCATTGCCTTCGCCGACGAAATCAATTTCGACACCGCGCATTTGTTCGAGCGTGGTTGAGTCAACAATGACTTTGAATTGATCGTAATCACGCACATTGTCTTCAGCGTCGAGTTGATCGGTGAAAGTCATACCGAAACTGACGCCACTGCAGCCGCCTGGCGTGGCGAATACCCGGATGCCTTCAATGTTGTCTTCAATCTGATTGAATAACTCGGCCATTTTTTCAATGGCTGGCGAAGTGAGTGATAAATCATTTTCTGTCAGGATGGTCGCTTGCATCGTAAATACCTGTAGTCCAGTGTCATCTGCGCTTAATCGTAACATTGATTGCATAGGACTGCTTGCGGTGGGAAAGGAAAACGTGCCAAGCTGATTGCGTGCTGCCGTCGTCAGATCAGGCTTTATACAGATTGGAGTATTGAGCGGCCATTGTTTTTGCCGACAGGTGTTGAGCGACGAATTGACGCCCTTTATCGATAACCGATTGTCGTAATGGATTGTTGGTCAGCGCTTGTTGGATGGCTGCCGCCAGACTGTGCGGGTTTTGCGGTTGGTGCCCAATGGCGATGCCATTGCTGACATACACTTCTTTGGGGCCAGAGATATCACTGACCACGGAAGCGGTGCCGACGGCCAATCCTTCTGAGATCACCTGATTGAAGCATTCCCCCCAGGTTGGCTGGGCAATCAAGTCGGTGGAGGCGTAGTGCGCGGCCAGTTCGGCGCGATCCTTAATCAAACCGGTGTATTGATTTTTTTGCGTGGCAGTTTGGTCAAGTTGACGGCGTAGATCTGAACTGAATTGACCAACAAAAGTCAGGTTGATTGGCGCGCCGACCTTGCGTAACTGGGCTGCTGCCGCTGCCAGATCGAAAATACCTTTTTCTTTTTCAGCGCGTCCCACATAAAGCACTTGTTGGTTGTTGCGTTTGTCTTTTTTGAGTTTCTGGCTTTTGGTTTGTATTTCCGGCAGATTCTGATAGTCCAGCAGATCAGTGCCATTCCAGATGACGGCATGTTTTCCGTTAACCGTGTAATGTGGCAGGATAAATTGGTCTTCCTCCTGACGTTGAGTCGCTGATACGTGGACGATATGATCGGCCAATTGCATGATTTGCCGGCGACACAGAATAGAAGTGGCCTCCCAGCCCAGCCGCCAATCCTGAACATTGAAACGATTCAGGTTGTTATCCCGCAGGAAAGTTTCTTTGCTGGCATCATCCAAAGCGGCGTAATCAATGGCGTGATGTTCATGAATTCTTCTCAAGTCTTCAGTCGGATTGGCGTGATCCGTGTAAATGACTTTGGACGGGTTGAGTTGCTTGATCAGTATTTCAATGCCAAGCGGATCGTGCTCGCAACGAAAGGGTTTGTAATGATCGGCATAATGCCAGGAATGGAAATGAAGAATGTCGAATTGGATACCGACACGATGTATGAAGTTGATGAAAGCGGCGCGATTTTCAAAATCGAGAACTTGGCTGGTTTCATCAAAATAGGTGATGCGGTTGGTGTCGAAATCATTGGCGATGTAGGAAAAAGTGAATGCGCTGTTGCTCAGGGTGCGTACGATATTCAGCATGACGATCGGCACGCCATGTCCATAATCTTCTTTGCTGACTCCAAATAAAGCGATTCTTTTTTTCGGAAGATGCGCATTCAGACGGGTGAGCGCATGGGTTGAGGCTTTGGTCTTAGTCCGCGTGTCGGCTTCTTTGACGAGGCCGGCAATCACGCCCGACCAGTGATGATTATCAGTGCGTGTCAGCACTTCTTGCGAACCTGCGCCCAGCGCCTTGCGTACGCCCATCTTTAATGCCTTTATAGGGTGACCATTGTTGTTATTTTTTAAAATCACCCGGAGGTTTTTGTGCTCGCCTTCATGGCGTTCCCATAATCTGTGTTCGGTTTCTATACTGAGAATCCGTTCACCATACTGGGACTTTACGTCATAAGCGTCTATGCGGTCCTGAACTAGGATAACATCCTCCCCTGGCAGGAGGGAGCGGAGAGTTTCCCCCAGTTGGAAGTCAATCAAACCGTTATGCTGATCGGCCAAGACATAAGTGCGCTTGGGTGGGATCGTATAAGGTGTCTGGGCGGCTTGTTCGGTGATAATGCTATCCAAGGCACCGCGCAGCCTATTGATGTGCTGCGTGAGATGTCGGTCTTTGTTGTCGCATTGTTGTGCTGACATCAAGGCATCCCTGGCTTCCTGGAAGCGTCGATCGTACAGTTGAGCCAGAGCGGCGGTTAAATGCAGTTCCATTGAACATGGGCCTTGCATGAGGAGTCGATCCGTTATGCTGGTGGCCTGTTCATAATGACCTTCATAGATGGCATAGGCTGCGGCGCGGTGCCACAAGTTGGGCGTTATAGCGCAGGTTAGTGTTTCAAGCGCGGTGCGGGCGCGAGTCACGCGGCCAGATAACGGATCTTCGCCATTATCGAGTGATTCATGCATGGCTTCGAGTAGCAGCGCATCCATTATTGCTTTTAGGCGGCGTATCCCTGCCTCAGCGGGGGTGGTTTGGGGGTGAGTGAAAATCGGTGCTTCCGATGTTTTTATTAAGCCATCCATCAGCAAATCAATTGATGTTGTCTAGGTTGAATTGGTAGGGTCTTGAATTCGGACAGTTTTGCATGATTCGTCCGGATCGCTTTTCCCTTCGCTATAGAAATTGATTAATGCAAATCAGGTTCAACAGCTTGTTGACACATCCTTGTGTTGCAGAGGCTTATCCAAGTAGCTTGCTTAGGTTTGGGTAATGGGTATTTGCAGCGCGCCGACGTTATCCGCCATGGGAACATCGCCTTCCACTTCATGGATTTGGAGGAAAAGGCGTCCTATTTAATGTCAATAGTGACCTCAAGCTCGCCTTGATTGTCTTCCAATGTGCCAATCACATCATTGATTTGCAGGAATAAGCGTCCAGTATTGGGTATGGAGCGGTTCAGGCTGTTACCCACTAAGAAAGATTCGCCATCATTGCTGATACGACCAATCAGGGCGGCGAAACTGCCATTGAAAGGTGTGCCACCCAATGGAATGCCATAGCCATCGGCATTTACTTGAATTGTCTCCGGTTTGCCATCTACCTGCCATTTGCCTTGAGTTGTGATGATTAATTGATCACCGGCTTGGATGTCCAAGCCGGTGTCCAGCCAAGTATCGGTTGCTTTTACGATCAGGGTTTTGCTGATTGGGGATGGATTTTCGCAGGATTGTCTGTAACCCATGCCTGAATAGACATTGCCATATCCAGCATTGTTTGTTGTTTGTTCCAGCGTAATGGTGGTTTTATTTGATGTGGCGGTAAAGGTGATGATTTCCTTATGCCAGATTTGCTCGGTGACAGAAATAGTGCTGCTGACATCAAGGGCTTGCAGGATGGTTGAGTTATCCAATATTTCCACTCTTCCTGTATGGGGTCCCTTTCTGTAGTTATGGTGGGCATGGTAAAAAATAAAGTCGTAGGTTTGTCCGGGCGTGGTTGTGATGTCTGTGGTGACTTTTCCGTCCCGGCTGCCGCTGTCAACCATAATGCCGCCTTGGGTTTTCCAGCGATAAGCGCCCACAGCGACAAAATCGATATTTCCTTCAATGACATGCCAGCTGGCAATAGTGTCTGAGGAGGTTCTGTAATATGCGCTGTTGATGTTATTGGTCCCTTTGGGTATCTCCAAACTGGTGACAGGATTGCCGCAGGATTGTTTGTGATGTGCGGATAATACGTTGCCTGATATGAAATACGCGCAGATTAAAATTAAAACGGTGAGATAAAAAGGTTGGATGGGTTTCATCTGTAATTCCTTTGATGGAGTGATCTGGTTCCTGAGTACGGTGGGTTGTTATAAGTGGTTTATTCACCTGACATTACGATATTACGCTTTCAATGTCGTTAAGTTAAGCTGTTCGCTTATATCAAAAACTGGGAACGTACTTTCTTTTTACTCGGATTCTTCTGCGTGTAGGCAGCTTTAGGCCTATTGCTTCTTCACCACCATCCGATAATGAGATTTTTGGGGTCGAATGGTGCAGTAAGTTCGCGCCGATTGGTTATTCCAATTTCTTGAGGGTTAGCTTTAGCCGACTGGATAGAAAACTCAAGGGAATCGAATGAAGATGGCGTGGTCTAAAATAGTTTTCATTGTGTGCTATAGGGCTGTTTGGCCATCAGGTTGTAGTTGGTCTTGGTAATATTCGTCCACGCGTTGCTTAAGTTTTTGGCCGGGACGAAAAGTCACCACGCGCCGTGCACAAACAGCAATTTCCTCACCGGTTCTAGGGTTCCTCCCTGGGCGTTGGTTCTTTTCGCGCAGGTCGAAATTACCGAATCCAGATAATTTGACTTGCCGACCTGATTCTAATGATTGGCGGATTTCTTCAAAAAACATTTCCACAATGTCTTTTGCTTCGCGCTTATTGAGGCCAATTTTCTCATATAGCTGTTCAGCCATATCTGCTTTAGTCAATGCCATACAATATAAACCGTTAGTGATATATCCAATACTTCGTCAGCTTAATCATGACGGGTTCAGTGTTGCCTGCGGCGTTTCGCGGGAATAGCTTACCCTATTGTCAGGCGATGTAACGCCGTTTTTTCGATCCATTTGGGATGTAAACCATTCACTCCATTCTGATGATGACTCTATAATGACGCGGCAATGCTGGCACCTCAGCCATGACAAGTTAGGTAAAGCACTCCTACGTCATAAAATTCACGATTCGCTCGGCTGCTTCCACGCATTCTTGCAATTCAGCGACCAACGCCATCCGAACATGGCCGGTACCAGGATTTATGCCTTCCACTGAGCGCGATAAATAGCTGCCAGGCAATACGCTGATATGTTGTTGCTGATATAAATCACGCGCGAATACCTTATCATTGTAAGGCGTTTTGACCCATAAATAAAAACTGGCCTGGGGCTGTTGCACTGGCAATACGGGCCTGAGTTTGTTAATGACGTGATGAAATTTGCGTTGATATTGGTCCCGGTTTTGTTGGACATGGGTTTCATCCCGCCAAGCGGTGATGCTGGCCTGCTGGTGTTGCACTGGCATGGCGCAGCCGTGATAAGTACGATAGTGCAAAAACCGGGCTAATACGTCCGCGTCCCCTGCGACAAAGCCTGAACGTAACCCTGGCGCATTGGAACGTTTGGATAAACTGTGAAATACCACGCAGCGGCGATAAGCTGTATTGCCCATCGCCGCTGCAGCCTGTAATAGTCCAACTGGTGCTTGCGCTTCGTTGAAATACAATTCGCTATAACATTCATCTGAAGCAATGATGAAATCATATTTTTCAGCCAGTTCAATCAATGATTGCAAGGTCTCTAGCGGGATAATGGCTCCGGTGGGATTGCCGGGCGAGCAGATATAAAGCAACTGGCAGCGTCGCCAGTCCGCTGCCTGGATCGCTGAAAAATCCGGTTGATAATGATTTTCAGCGATACAAGGGGTGAATGCCAGTTCAGCGCCAGCTAATAAGGCTGCACCTTCATAGATTTGATAAAAAGGGTTTGGCGCTATCACGAGCGGTTGCGTATGGCGCTCAATCACTGCCTGGGCAAATGCGAATAGTGCTTCGCGCGTGCCGTTCACGGGCAATACCTGCTTGTCAGGGTCAATACTGTGCAATGGCAATTGGAAACGTTGCGTCAGCCAGTCGGCGATTGTTTCACGGAGCGCTGATATACCTTTCGTTGTCGGATAGTTGCCTAACGCACCCATGTGCTCAATCAGGGCATTGGCGATGAAAGCTGGCGTGGTATGTTTGGGTTCACCAATGGATAACGCAATGTGCGGTAGATCCGGCGGTTGGCGATCAGCAAATAAGTTGCGCAGCTTTTCAAAGGGATAGGGATGCAGTTTTTCCAAATCTTGGTTCATAAGCAGGAAATATCAAGTTTTTTCACCCGCTGATTTTATTAGGGTGAACCAGTCTTTGGCAAAACCGAAGTCATCCAATCCAAAATACGCATGGAAAATGTCCGGTGATATTTGCGTATATATGCTGCATTCAGTTTGTCTACGAGGACGCCAATACTGTCGGAAATGCCATCCAAGTCGTTGATAGATTGAGGTTTAAAAGTACTTCGGTCAGCATTCTTCAGAGTAATTTCCTTACGGATATCTGAAACTATTTGTTTGATATCGTTACTATTTTCCAATAACCCAAGCTGTTTGATTTGCGGCCAAATCTTACTGATATTACGAGTCAGCTCTCTTTGAGGGTAATCATCATGTTTTGACGCAGTGTGGAAAGCGATAGCTTTTTTTTCGAGTTCAGCAAGTTGGCTGATGAGTCTGTCAAGTTGATCACGGCGTTCCTTCCGTGTTTCTCGGGCATTATGTTGATGGTTAATGATTAACCACCCGATGATGATCAACACCCAAGGAATGGCATTCCACCATTCAAAAACAGCGATTGCCATGCCGTATTATGTTTTGTCAGGTGTTAATGTAGCTGTTGATTTCTCCTATCAGGCTAGGATCCTCGTTTGATTCAACCTCAACCAACTTTTCTATCTGCTCCCTTGTGTAACCTTGGCGGCGAAGTCCGCCAAAAGCTTCTTCCAAAAAGGAGGAGCCGTAGCCTCTTGCGCCATCAAGAATGATGTGAACACGTTCGCCAATTTTCAATTCGGGTTCGAGGTAATCCTCACGGAAGGCTTCTCCGCTGTAAGGCCCGTCTGTGCGTACGCGACCTGCTGGATATCGGGTGAAATCAGTTGCTATGGTAACGGTTTTCATCGGTGTAAGCCTTTACAGATTAATTGACCAGCAAATCAGAGTGCCCATGATGGAATCTTTGTAGTCTACTGCGTATATCTGATCATTTGGTTTTGCTTGGTAATATCCCTTATTACTGTATATCAGCATAGATGACTCGGGAATGTTCTTCAATATACGCACCATCTGTCCCAGACCTTTTCCTCTGTATGGTTGTTCTGTACGGCTGAGGCTGTCATCAATGGCTGCTTTAATGTATTCATGGTCTTGAGAATTGATTCTGAGTTCTTTCATTATTTTCAATAAGTTAGGTCTTTTCTTCGGTAGTGACCGAGGGATGCCAATACCCAAATCACAAAACAGGATGCTCAGTTTTCCATCTTTTTTCTGTGAAAACATCCACCATCCTTCTTCTTTGGATCCCACTTTAAGCAGGTCGTTACGAGTTTCGAGGTAAGCATGCTGGGTCGTATTTGTCATGGCTTCGGTCAGACCGACGTACAGCCCGGTGAGTAGCTCCTCTTCCACTTGACCTTCGTAATTCCCTAATACAGGTTCATATTGGGAGCCATCAGTATTTGAACCATTGGCAGTATGCCAATGTATAACTTCCTGCAAAGTTGTGGAAACTTTGCCTTTGTAGTTCAGTAATTGAAGAATTTCTGTTTGCTGGAGTACCTGTTTGATCCGGTTATGATGTGGCAACTTGCATTGGTAAGTTTGCCCTGATGATAAATATTTGGCTAAACGGCATAATTCTGCTTTGAAAAGCAACGTTCCATCAGCAGACATTTGCTTAGTCGCTGAAAAATCTATCAAGATGTTTTTTCTCTCTAAATGTTTTTGTTTGATTTGGTTAATGAAATTAAGGAGATTAGATCGTGCTTTTTGATCCTTTAGATTGAAAGTCTCAGGGGCTTTTACTCTAGAATAGCTTGGCGAACCTGATTCTCTTCGTTGTTTCTTGCGGTTATTTCGCTTGGCTCGTATATGTAATAATCGTTTTTGCCGGATAATTTGGTCTGACGTTATTCGTTTCATTTTTCAATTTGCGATGGAGGTATGGCTAGCTTAATAAACGCATCGGAAGTTTGTTCAATTGCCGTAATATTGACAAATGAATTGGTGAACTTGTATAACCCACAATAATACTTGAACATAACTACTGACGGTTATGTTTTGGGGCCTGGTAGGATATTGTTGGTGAAGGGGTAAGTGTGAATCTGGCTGTCTTAAAATATCTTTTTAAGATAAGTCGTTTGTTATCTTGATTATTTCCGTAATTAATCATGTTGTTTTAGTTCGCTGAGATTTGAAAGTTTATAATTAGAGGGCATATTAAAGTGAGCAGAAGAAATTTTATCAAGCTGTTTTTGTTAGGGGTTACCGGCGCCGTTATCGCGCCGACTGATGTTCTGGCCTCCATGACATCCAGTATGGCGGGTGGCGTTTACTACACGAGAGAAGCTCCCGGTCGCTGGCATAAAAAAGTGGCGGCGCATTTACCCATCATTGAGGTGTCAGGGCGCAGCGTGCAGACAATCACCCCTCATGAGATGAAAGGATATGAACATTACATTGTTAAACATGTTTTGCTGGATCACGAGTTCAAGTTTATTGCCGAAAATATGTTCGATCCGATGAAAGATCAGGCGGCGGTTTCTGCGTTTAATTTGGGTGGATATCGTGGCCGTATTCATGTTCTCAGCTTGTGCAATAAGCATGATAATTGGTTAAGCGTTGCTGAGGTTTAGTGGTTTGTGGTCAACGCATGAGGCAATGATGGACCTGGCGGCATTTAATCCCAAAGATCGTGATGAAGTGGAAACCTTGTTTAAAAAGGTTTTTACCGATTCCGCCGGGCAATCAGAAGGTTTGCTGACAAGCAAGCTTGCCCATGATCTGGTGGAACATACGGCTTCCGAAGATCTTTACGGATTCGTCGCCATGCAGGCAGGGCGGATCGTCGGCGGTATATTTTTTAGCCGGTTGACATTTGACAGCAAAATTAACGCTTTTATTTTATCCCCGGTCGCCGTACAAACAGACTGTCAGAATCAGGGGATTGGTCAGAAATTGATTTGTTTCGGGATAAATCATCTGAAGAATGACGGTGTTGAGCGGATTTTCACTTATGGTGATCCAAACTTTTACCGAAAAGTTGGATTTGAAGCGATTTCAACCGATATCGCAAAACCGCCTCTGGCGTTGACATATCCCATCGGTTGGCTTTGTCAGTCACTGACTGGTAATGAAATTGAATCTATCGTCGGAGAGTCGCACTGTGTTGCGGCACTCAATCACCCTGAGTATTGGTGATCAGGGTTGCTGAAGGCGGACAATGGCATGAGGTGATGAATGATGGATTATTTGAATCAGTTCCATGGTAATTTCAAGTCTGCCATGCAATGGTCTCATCTGGATGATTTATGGCATGTTTTGCGTGAGGAACCCAGTGATTGGTATGTCTATGCGATCGGGGAAACAGTGCCGACAAGTCCGCTAAAAGCCGATTTGTTCATGTGCTTTCTGGATGAGATGCAGCAATTGCTTCGCACAGAACATGGTGAGTCCTACTGCGGTATTGTGTACACAGATAATCTGGTCTCGCCGCAAATGATCAAAGTCTATGATCCCAATAACCTTGGCGTATCATGCGGCTACAGCGAAAACCCACCTTTGCCGGGTTGGGTGATCAGTCGCACTGCACCAGTCAATTTGTCTGTGCTCCAGAAACCGCCTAAAAACCGCCAACGGTGGTGGCGCAAGTTGTTTACCCATCACAATCATTAGATTGTGTCGTCAAGAGGTTGCGCTTCGCCATGTTGGCTCATGAAAAGACTGGCATGACGGATTAAACCGTTACGTTCCCAAGAGTTGAGGCGTTGGCGTATCCATGGCGCTGCCTCATTAAAGGTCATGCCTGCTTTGATCTCCGGCGAGTAAAGCAGCTTGAGTAATAAGTAATCCAGCCCAGTCAGCATGTCATAGTGCGTATAGTCATTAAATACGGTTGGGTGAACCACTTTGGAATCATTGATCAGTCCCAGCATTTGAGTCAGTTCTTCCACAATACAGGAAGACAGCTTCCCTAAAGCTTCTGCGCGTTGCACTGGAATGATCACAGTGGCTTGGGTGATTTCCGCGCGTTGGTTATAACGGATATGGCCCAGGCAGATGCTTTGTTTCAGGTGTTGAGCCGCAGTGGGTGAGATTTCTTGTGATGCAACCTGGATGGCTTCCAGTTCGTGGGTGAAAAAAATGCGTACGTTGGCGTGCTGGGGCTGTTGCGTTGATTGAATAGGTAATTGCGTGATATCGGTCAGCATTTTCAGGTGTGATGCTAATAAAGTGTGTTGGTCGCGCATATTTCCGGCGGTGCTGGATACCCATACGCGCAATGGTTCGCGCCATTTTTTAATCACAGGCCGGACGACTTCGTGCTCACCGCGCAATGCGACATCGTAGAAGCTGTATTCGATATAGTTTTTGTCATGCCAATGAGGCGATTTGTTGATTGTCGCTTGTGAAGACGGATGCGCGAATAACAGGCTGACGAAGAAGAGCAGAGGCATCAGGATATTGAGCTGTGGTGACAACATCGTTCCCTCATGAAAAGGCGGTGATGTCTGGACTTTATTACAGCTTCCCAGCGTCGGCAATCAGCTTCTTTTTTACATTAATTTCTAATATTATCAGTGAGTTAAATACTAACCCTGATTTCAATCACTGACGATACGTAAGGCGGCGGCGGTGGCGAATGGTGTGGCTATCAACGCGACCAATAACATTGCGCCTAGCATGGATAAGTGGGCCATGCCTCCCAAACCGGAGGCTGTGGCTTCAATCGCCCCGGCACCAAAAATCAATACCGGTATATAGAGCGGTAACACCAGTAGTGCCAGTAAAACCCCGCCGCTGTGCAATCCCAGTGTTAATGCGGCTCCGATTGCCCCTAACAGACTGAGTATTGGAGTGCCTAACATCAACGCATAAATCATGATTAGCAGTACGTCGTTGGATAAGGCGTATTGCAGCCCGAGTATGGGGGAAACGATGGCGAGCGGCAGCCCAGTGATTAACCAATGCGCAATGACTTTACCAAGCACTAAAAGCGACAAGGGCTGAGGTGACAGGATAATGTGTTCAAGACTGCCATCTTGATAGTCAGCCTCAAATAATTGGCTCAGCGCCAGCATGGAGGCCAATAAAGCGCCAACCCAAACAACGCCAGGGGCGATCAAGCGCAGTGTCGCGATTTCCGGGCCTATGGCCAAAGGGAACAGGCTCACCACAATGATGAAAAACAATAACGTGGTCAGAATGTTTGTTCGTCTTCTCATCGCAATGATGAGATCCCGTCGAATGATCCAGAACAAGGCGTTAAGCATGGGCTTTTCCCAGCGTCAATGTTTGATGATCCTGTTGTAATAATTCAACAGATTGGTGAGTGGTGAGCAATAAAATGCCGCCATTACGCAAATGTTCGCGTGAAATAAACTGCAATTGTTCTAATGCGGCCTGATCCAAGGCGCTGAATGGCTCATCCAGCAACCAGAGCGTGGCTTTGCTCAGCCACAGGCGTGCTAACGCGACGCGACGTTTTTGCCCTTGGGATAAGAATTTTGTCGGAATATCCTCATGCCCTTGTAACCCCAATTCCTGTAAAGTGCGCCACACGGCTTTTTCCTCGACTGGCTCACCACGGATAATCGCCTGCATGCGCAGATTCTCCACGGCATTGAGTTCGTCTTTCAAGCCATTTGAGTGGCCTAAATAGAGCAAGGCTGATCGATAACCTTGCGGAGACTGGTTGATATCCTGGCCATTCCACTGCACGGTGCCACTTTGCACGGGTAATAATCCGGCGATCGTACGTAATAAGGTGGTTTTTCCGCTGCCGTTATGGCCTCGTAAATGCATCAGTTGAGTGGATTCCAGATGAAAATTAACCTGTTTTAACAGTTGTCGATCGCCACGCGCGCAATGTAGATTAGTCACTTGAAGCCGATTTGAATGCATGATGTATTTTGTGTTCCAGGTTACGAAGGCGAGCTTATTCGCCGTCGGCCCCGTTGTGATTGGCTTGGTGGGGCATTAATGGCGGGTTAACAGCTGGTGCGAGACTTCAGTCTAAATTGTCACATGGTTGTAGCCAAGGTAAGCTTGTTATAATCAAAGGATTAATTAAATTTCGTCGCCCATATGGTCCGGGCGGCTGTTTCTGACCCTTAGGAGTTCTACATCGTGTCTGCACAGAATGATGCCGCCTTTTTGCGCGTATTTTTAATCGTACTGGGCGCTTTAGCCGTCTTTACCTTGTCTATTATGATCGTGGCCGGCTTTGTTTCCTATGATCTGAACCAAAAGCATCAACAGGATAGTCGCCTGCAAGCGATTATTGCTGAAAGAATCATGCCGGTTGGCGAAGTGGAGATCGCCAAGGCCGATACAGTGAATGAAGCGCCGAAACCCGCCAGCCAGATTGTCAGCGAAGCTTGTAACGCTTGTCATATGAGTGGTGCGTTGGGTGCCCCTAAAATTGGTGATAAGGCCGTTTGGAGTGATCGTTTGGCTGTCGGCGGTTTGGACGGTTTATATCACAACGCGATTAATGGTAAAGGCGCGATGCCGCCACGAGGCGGGGCAGCCAGCCTGAGTGATGATGACATCCGGGCCGCAGTCAAGCATATGTTAGAGGAAAGCCAAGTAGCGGCTTCAATGGAAGCTGGCGCGTCGGCTTCAACCACTGAATCAGCATTGATCAGTATTGCTGCGTCAGAGATTGTTGCGACAACTTCGGCGAAAGGCCAGGAGGTTTACAGCACCGCTTGTCTGGCTTGTCATATGACAGGCGCAGCCGGAGCGCCTAAATTGGGTGACAAAGCAGCCTGGAAAGATCGTTTAGCGCAAGGCATGGCGACCTTGTATGCCAATGCCAACAAGGGTAAAGGCGCGATGCCACCTAAAGGCGGACGCATGGATTTGTCTGATCAGGATATTCAGGCGGCGGTGGATTATATGGTTGAGCAATCCAAATGATTGCGCGCTTCGTCCAGCCTTTGTGGCTGATCGGCGTGGTTTTACTGATGTTTGTTGGGGGGTGCAGTCAAGCTCCCCAGATGGAAGTCAGTGAACTTGCTGAACAACCGATTGAATTCAGCTATACGCTGGTCAAGCAGGTGGACGAAGACGATGCTCAAGGTAAAATTCGCCTGATCAACTTTTTCTGGTATGGCTGCCCACATTGCAATGCCTTTCAGGAACATTTGCAGCCTTGGCTTACGGAGTGGGGGGATAAAATTCAATATCGGGCAGTGCCGGTTGGGCTGAAGCCCGAATGGGTGGATCACGCTCGAGCATTTTATGCCGCCCAAATGTTGGGAGGAGCCTCAAGTTTCCATGAGGCGTTTTATGCGGCGATCCATCAACAAAAACGGGATCTGCATTCAGCGACTCAAATCACCCAATTCGCGGCATCTTTGGGTTTTGATGCGGCTGAATTCACCCAGGCAATGAATGCGCAGTCCACTGAAGCGGCCATTCTGGCAGATAATGCATTAGTTCGTCGTTATGGCGTTAATCGAACGCCTTCTTTGGTGCTTGGGGGGAAATACCTGATTTCACCTTCCACTGCTGGAGGATACGAGAATATGTTGGATGTTGTTGAGGGTTTGATTAAACAGCCTTAAACCGCTCAAGACGTTTCTTCGGTTGCGTCGTTATGAGGCTGTGCTGCGCGATCTTTCGCCTTTTAAAGTTACCGGTTTTTGTTCCTGTGGCGATATGGCCCGGTCTCTCCACCATTTTTTTTGGCCACCATAATGGATCAATGGTTTTCATTGTGAGTAAAACCATCACTGGAGTGATGCGTTTTTGAGTATCTGAGTACCGAGGCATGATGCGTATAGTAGGCTTTTCCTTATTTTTCATGGTATTTCTGGTTTTATCCGGGTGCGAGAAAGCGTCATGGAATGAAAAGGATTTACCGCTTTATTCAAAAACTTATGCGCCTGAACATGACCCTGAAGCGGATTTGGAGTTTGCGCTTAAAGAAGCGGAAGAGACCCAGCGCCGGGTATTGATATTCGTCGGTGGAAACTGGTGCCCTTGGTGCCGCGCTCTGGATCAGTTTCTGATGCAAGAAAAACCGGCGTTAAATGCTTTTCTACACCGGCATTATGTGTTGTTGAAAGTGTATTACGGCAAAGAAAATTACAATCGTAACTTCTTGTCGGGTTTTCCTCTGATGCCGGGTACCCCGCATTTTTATGTGCTTGAGGCCGATGGCACTTTGATTCATTCACAGCCAACCGAGGTATTGGAAAAAGGCCGTAGTTATGACGGATTAAAACTGCGGGCATTCCTCGAAAAATGGGCACCAGACCAAAGCTGACAGCCGGTTCGTCAGGCCGCCGTGGATTCAGTTTGATTGAGGTGCTGGTGGCGCTGCTGATTTTGGGTATTGCGTTTGGTGCATCTGTCCGGGTGGTTTCCCAATCAACCACTTTGTTGCAGGCGTTGAATGAGCGTACGGAGGCTGATGTTTTATTGAGCGAACGTTTGGGGGAATTGCGTTTGACTGGTCAGTGGCCGCCGCTTGGCGAGAAATCTGAGTCATTTACGGCGAATAGCCGTCAGTGGTATTGGCGTCGGATCACCACAGAAACGGCTGATCGGGATGTGCGCAAGGTGGAAATGCAAGTTGGTCTGGAGAAGACTGAAGCCATGGAGCGGCAACTTTTGGTCACCCGCTTCGCCTATATTCGTCAGATGGATGTTCTGTAATCACCTAAAGAGTCAGGTTGATTGACGCTCAGTAAAACTGATTTTTTCCTCCATGTTTTAGGCGCAAGTTCCCTGGCATCGCGCTCTTGCTGACAGTGTTTATCAGCTACTGAGATTGCATCAGTTTGAATACGCGCTGTGACGTGCATAATAGTTTGCGGAATGAATTGTGTTGGACGCCATTCCACGGCATGTCAACCGTTAATGATATTTTTCACTACTGATCTGCCCCGGTTGGCGTCGCAGATGTTTCTTTAACCCACGCATATGCAGCGCATCGCTCATGTCGCGGATCATTTGGGTGTTGCCGCATAGCATGAAATGGCTGAATGCGGGATCAATATTGCAGCCAGCACGAATTTCCAGTTGTCTATCCTGCAATGCCTGCGTCACCCGTCCAGCATAGGCGCCTACGGGCGCATCGCGGGTGACGCATGGAATCACTTTGAGTTTGACATGGTCATGCATCAATTTGGCCAACAGACCCGTGTAAGCAAGTTGATCCGCATGACGTACGCCATGCACTAAAGTCAGATGATCAAATCGCTTCCAAGCGTCGTCGGTTTGCATGATCGACAGAAAAGGGCCAATCCCGGTGCCAGTTGCCACCATCCATAGGTCGCGTACATTGGTTGGTAATTCATCCAGTGTTAGAAAGCCGCTGCAACGGTCACTGATCCAAAGATGATCGCCAACCTGCAATTGCATCAGTAAAGGGCTTAATGGTCCGGCGGGAACTTTATTGAGGAAAATTTCGAGATAGGGCGCATCCGGTGAATTGACGCAAGAATAAGGGCGGGCGATTCTTTCGCCATGAATATCCAAGGCCACGCGAATGAATTGACCAGCCGTGAAATCCGGGCGCGGACCCGCAATACGCAACGAAATGTGAGTTTCCGTCCAGACTGTGCGGTCAATCACGGTGCCATTTAGCCAAGCCATCAGTATTTCTCTCAGGAATTGAGTTGGGGTTGACCATAACCTGTTGCGGTAATGTATAAAAGCGTTTTTACCTGCGGAACCAGGGGCAATATCGCTTGTCTGTTCAGTCAATATCAATTGGAAGTGCTAACTGGCAAGGTGATCGATGACCTGCCAGTTTCGCCCTTAGTGATAGCTGGAGCTTTGTTGTTGGATACGCTGAAATTTTTACAGTAAGTGATGCGATACCCAAGCGATGTGGTTTGTTGCTTCATACCGCCAACCAGCCATCTGCGAGCGCGGCATATCATGACATGGCGTATTTATTGGGTTTCTCATGGTCTGCACAGGCTCAATTTTATCAATGTCGTTTATCAAGGTCGGCATAGCCAAGCTGACGCGTGACGGATTTTATCCATTGCATGCAAAGCTTTTTTGATGGCGAACATCCGACTTGCGTCATGGCCTATCGACATCAGGATGCCGTCATCAGCTTGCAACTGGCGCATTTTGGTGGTGACCCGGTTTGGCTGAATGTCGGCTAGTACACTGTCACTCTTTTATTGTCGGATAAAGTTGTTTCAACTTAATGCGTGCATCTTCGGTGGTGAAACGCCAGCTCATCTGTGCTTTGTTTTCGTTGCGTTGGTCTGTCCAGGCGGCCACTTCTTGTTTGAGCGTGTTTTGGTCGGGTATCCGCCGATCCAGGCATTGGCGCCCGAGATGGCTGAATTCAATTTCCGCCATGTTGAGCCAACTGCCGTGTTTCGGCGTGTAATGAATCTCCAAACGTTCCGCCAAACGTCGTGCCTCCGCCGGGTCAAAGGCTTTATAGAGCGATGCCGGCGTATGGGTATTGAGGTTGTCCATCACGAGTTGAATCCGATCCGCGTCCGGGTAGCGCACATCCAATAGGTGTTTGATTTGTTGGGCCCAGTCTACCGCTGTGCGGGTATCGGTGACGGATAGCTGTCGCCAACCGGCCAACGGTTCAAAGAAAAGGAACAGGTTACTGACGCCATTGCGTTGGTATTCCGTGTCATAGCGCACCAGTTTGCCCGGTTTCGGTGGTAAGGGTTCACGCACTTCCTGCGTGTGTTGCTTGCTGCTTTCGTCCAGGCAAACTACCGGGCGTTTGGGATCATAGGGTTGCTTATAGACCGCCAAGACATCTTCCATCGCGCAAACAAATTCAGCATTGGCCCGCGCAGGAATACACCATTCCCTACGCTGCCAGGGCTTGATCGCGTTTTTTTAAAACCCGACGCACGGTTTCATGCGATAACTCATCCACGTAGTCCAGCACGACCATCCGTTCTGCCAATAGGCGCAGGGTCCAGCGACTACGCCCTTCCGGCGGGGTTTGGCAAGCCAGGGCCACCAGATGGGCTTCCTGTTCTCCGTCTAATCGCGGGGCGCGGTGACGCGTTGATGGGGCACGCTCCAGCGCCGCCGACAGACCCCGTTCCACCAAACGCTGCCGGATACGTTCTACCGTGCGAACACTGACCCCAAAGGCTTCGCTGATTTGTGCGTCCATCCAGGACGGGCCTTCGGTCCCCTCATCCGCTTTCAACAAGACTTCCGCATGGCGGCGTTTGTGTGCCGCGCAGTTCCCTTTACGTAACAAATCGTTCAACTCCGCCTGTTCTTCTGGAGTCAATTCCACGCGATATTTTTTCGCCGGCATAGCTCGGTGGCCCCTTTATGATGGAGGACTTAATATGACACTTTTTATCCATGGGTATCCGTTTTAATCTGGGAGAGATTGCTGGCTAATTTACACCAAACTGGGTAACGCCTTGAAAGATAAGCAATCTCGCTAAGCTTCCTCTTATGAGGCCATAACGCTCGTGCCATTTAAAGTTCTCCCAACTATTTGTTTCATATAGATAATATTTGGAAGCCTGAGTTAAGTGAATAGCCATGCTTTTTATCCGTCATATGAAATATGACTTTGTAATAGTTGTCCAACGTCAGATGCGCGCAGTGGATTTCTCACTTGAGTATCAATGTCATTTTGTCGGTGATCTCGTGTTATTCAGAATTGAAGTTATATTGCAAATGGTCCAGGCGTTCTTGCGAAAAAACCCCATCTGGTGACGCAGTGTGGGTGATTTGGTTTCAGTGCAAGCCATGCTGGAGCGGATATTATTGGATCTGGCGCAAAATCATGTGGATGCATGTGATATCTCGGTTGACGGTGCCAAAATAAAGCAATTAGTTGCGGTATATCCACTCAATCAGGCTGCTTGGCGTGCCAAGAAAATTGTGGGTATATTGTCGCGCGATGTTCCTGTATATGAAATTATTGTTCCCCGTTTTATTTCTTATTCTTTGTCTATTAGGTGGCGCAATAGAGTCGGATAAATATAATTTTCTATTATATTCAGTGTCTTACATTATTTCGAATTTCATTGGAATTATGCTTGATTATCGGCTTAATGTTCTTTATATTGAACAAATAATGGAATTATGGTAGTTTATAATGAATATTACAGAATCAATAAGTCGTAATTTGCGTCGAATCCGAAATCAGAGTGGTTTAACCTTGACGGGGCTGTCGGAGCATAGTGGTGTTGCTAAATCCACTTTGTCTCAAATGGAAAATGGTGAAGGAAATCCTACTGTTGAAACATTGTGGGCGATTGCTAACGCACTTGATATTTCTTTTGGTCGCCTTGTTGAAGAGGAGGGTGGTGGGAGCGATAAGCTGCGAAATGAAGGAGAAATTGTTTGTTTTATAGAAAAATCAACAGGAGAGCCTGAAATTGAAGTTTATTCAATTGATCTTCAAGCTGGTCATTGCAAAAAATCAGCTCCACATCCCAGAGGTGTTAAGGAGCGTGTGACGGTCTTATCGGGCATTATGTTGGTTGGTGATGCTGATCGTCCACGTTTAATCAGGGCTGGTGAGTCTTACTTGTTTGATGCCGATATCCCTCATATTTATGCAGCAACTGACCAAAATACTAGGGCTGTTGTTTTTATTGAATATCCTTCCAAGGCATATTCAGATTATGTGTTAAGCACGTATATTGATTGGCCAATTACAGCTACCGCATGGGACGGGGTTCGCTCTGCTCTAGATCGCGCATTGATTGAGGTTGCAAACGGAATTGTTGTGCGTGTGTTGCCTTTCCGAGAAGGAGGCGTTAGAGATAAATCTGTTGATAAAAAAACGTTAATAAAGGAGTTGCAAAGTCTTAAAACCACTAATTTCTTATGGCCATTATTGGTTTTAGTTGAATCAGATTCACAGGGTATTTTTGTGGCCATTATTCGACTTGGTATAACTTCTTGTTTTGCACGGAGTGACTTTAGGACTAACTGGCCGAATGTTTCAGTGATGAATACGACACGAGAGCTTGCTTGGTTGGCTGAGTCAGCATCAGTTCCTTTAGACGAACAAAAGTTAGAGGAACTTTTACATTATATTGAGGGTGATTCATGGATTCTTAATAGCCTGGCATCTGAAGTCTTGCAGCAGCGTGGAATATTGCGTTTGCCTCATCAACTTACTGGTTTGTCTGATAATAAGGTAGAGAGTGCGGGCTCTTTTATGTCAGATCAAACATTCTCAAGTCGCATCAATGTTGAACATTATGATGCATTTGAACTTCTTCATCCTGCTTATGCAAGACAAGTTGTGGCGCTCGCAGAAGATCTTTGTGAGTTTGCTGATTTCCATATTACTTCTTCAGTAATAGATGTTGGTTCTGGTCCTGGAGTGCCGTTGTTGATGCTTCAAGAGTTATATCCACATCTTCATTTTACAGCAATTGAGCCTGATAGCTATGCTTTTTCTTGTCTAATAGACAATACAGAAAATCTTGGAATGATTGATGTACAGCAAATTGATTTTCTTGAATTTAGCAAAAAATCTTCATCGGTTTCTGTCATCACTTCTGTCGGTGCTTCTCACCATTTTAATACAGCATTTATGCTGCAAAAAGCCTATACCTTGCTACAATCAGGTGGTTTACTTATTGTTGCAGATGAGTTTTTATCTGAGTTCTCCAATCAGAGTGAACGGAATCTTACTCTTGTTCGCCACCATAGTGCATACATTCTTGCAAGTATGGCTTGGGTCGAGGGGGAGGATTTACCCATTGAAAATAGAGATGTCGTACTTTATCGAAAAATTAAGAGCGCAATGATTACCGCTCAACTTGCAGCAACTGAATTTAAGGTGGAGCAAGCGGTGAATATTTGCCGAAAACTTTTTACGGATTTGCGGGATGAGGGCATTGAAAAGCAGCCAGTGCATGTGGTTGGGTTTTTTGTGCGTTTTTACTGGCTTGAATTACAAGCTATGGTTGCGGGATTTGATTATGAGGTGGAGCGAAAGACCTACTCGCGTAGATTCAATGAACTGGCGCACTTGGCGGGACTTAATTTATTGAGACACAGGCGTGTTTTTTCCACTAGCGGGAGTGATGAGTTTGATAGTGGTACTCATGTTTTTACATTCAGTAAGCCTAAGACAAAAGATAAATGTTTCTAGCAGTGATAAAAGGGCTATTTTGTAGTTTCTCAATCGTTGTGGGTTATTTGCCGATTGCTTTTTCTTTTGGGGTAAGTGGGCTACAGTCGGGACTTTCTCCTGATCAAGTTATTCTTATTTCAGCGTTGATTTTCGCAGGGGGAAGCCAATTTGTTCTTATTGGTTTGCTTTCTACAGGAGGAGCCATATATGGCATTGTGGCAACTGTATTACTCATGAATGCAAGACATTTCCTGTATGGTAAGGCGATTATTGATCGCCTTAAAGATGGGGTAAGAACAGTGCCTGCGCCACTGCTTGCATTTGGTTTAACAGATGAAGTTTTTGCCAGCGCCGTAGGGGGAATGGATAGTATTGCTCCAAATGATCGTGAGTATTGGTTAATTGGGTTGCAATTAGGTGCTTATCTCTCATGGGTGGTTGGAACGTTGATTGGGGTTGTCGCTGGGTATGAGCTACTTGAAGATAATTGGATTATTAAGGATGCGTTGGCTTTTATTTTGCCAGCGCTTTTTTTATCGTTGCTATTGAGTATGGATTGGCATAAGTATGCAGCATCTGTTGCGATTTCCGCCGCTTTAACCGCTTTTCTTTTGTTAATTCAGCCTGTCTATATTGCTATCCTTGTTGGGATGCTGGCTGGCGCGTTTAGTTCAATGATTTGGAGAAAGTAAATGCCTGATGCTGGAACGACTCTACAGATTATATTGCTTTGCGGTGTGGGCACATTTTTGATTAGGTTGTTTCCTATTTGGTATAAATTCGATGATACCAAAACTGAAACAGATAGATTGTCTGTTTCGCTATTCTCGCAAGTGATAGGGCCGACTGCAATTGCGTCTTTGCTGATTGCGATGAGTGTTCCATTATTTTCCAATGATATGTTGTTTGGTCATTTGGTCGTTGTTTTTGTAGGTTTTGCAGGAACGTTTTTCACACAGAGGATATTTGGAGGGGTGGCTCTTCCTTCGCTGGTTGGGGCGACATGTTATGGTGTCGTTCTTTGGGTTTTGGAAGGTCTTTACTAATTTGTTCGGTTTATTTTCTTTTGTTTCGCAGCCTTTTACCGTGAAATCCTTTTCCAGGAAGATCTCCCAATCCATTTTGGGCGTAAATTCTCTGTGATTGTTCTCATGGCGGTTCTATTTTAGGACTTACGCATTGACGGAGAGATGTAGATAATATTCATGAAACTCCCCCAGTTGAACGTGGTGATAGCTGCATGATTCGAACGACGACCCGCCTGCCGAGTGCGCAGTGCACGTTACCCATGTACATGGGCTTGCTGATGAGTGAATCGAAATCGCCGACCTGCACGCGCCTGAGTGACGTGATGGGCATTTCGCATGACAGCGTGAATCGATTTCTGCTGCGCGAATCGTATGTGCCTGGCGATCTATTCGAAGAAGCAAGTCGCTACCTGAATCTACAAGGTGGGACGCTCAATGTGGACGACAGCACGTTGGACAAGCCCTACAGCCGACACATGGCTAGGGCGCAGCTTGCTGGTGAATTACCGGGTGTACGACAAGTCCGAGGCCAAAACCAAGAATGACTACTTCCAAGACATGCTGGCCGAAGTGCTCGAATGGGGACTGAAACCAGCCTTTGTAACCGGAGACGGTGGGTATGCAGGGGTGAAAAATCTCAAGACGGTCAAAAAACACCGGATGGGGTTTCTCTTTGCGATTGAAAGCAACCGCACAGTTTCGTTGGAGAAAGGCACTTGGACCCAAGTGCAGCAACTGGAGATTGCCGATATCGGCCTGAAGGTTTGGTTACGCGATTTCGGTAAGGTCAAGTGGTTTCGGACGTGGCTGAAAGACCAGCCACGCCATGACATCGTTTGGCTCTCTGAATCGAGTGATAACGAGCACTTTGGGATGGATGACTTTCAAAAACTGCATGACTAGCATTGGAATATCGAACAGTATCATCGTGTCATCAAGCAGGCCTGTTCCATTGAGAAGTTCCAGGTGCGCAACAAAACGCCCATCCTCAATCACATCTTTGCCGCGTTATGTGGGTATACACATCGGCAAAAGATGCAATTCGATGATCTCATCCGAAACGCTTACCACTGGAAGCAGGGCTTGTATCAAGAGGTGGTCGCCGCATTCGTTCGTACCTTTATCCAAGGCAAGGACCATCTCAACCCGCAATTCCACGCCACCGTCAAGGCGTAAGTCCTATATTTAAGGGATAGCGATATTTGCTCAAAATCTTCGGTATGAGTGGATGGCAAAGGCCAGTGAGGTTTTAACGCATTTCGGCAAGTATCGCGTTTACTGACTCGGTATCAAAGGCTTCCGGGTCCAGGTTTTCGCCAACCCATTCAATCATTTCTTCATGTTGCTCATGTTTTGGGTTTTTCAAGATCTCTATGAGTTCTTGGTAGCCCCAGATTCCGCCACAGTCTTCCGGCGGACAGGCCCGTTTGCCCTTGGTGCAGTAGGGCAGTGGTTGGTCTTTTTTATAAGGTGTGATTTTTTCCAAATCAATTCTATGCAGCCAGCCATCACCGAAATCGTATTCATAGCGCATCCATTGCTTTTCTGATTTCAGTAATTGATCCAGGCGGTATTTGTTTTCATCCTGTATCTGCATGCCCATTATCCCCATGTCGTCATCTGGTATGCCGTAATCGGTATTGTTGAAGGTGAATTGGTGCAGGTGGCAATCAAACCAACCCATGGATGCTTGCACGATTTGGTGTAACTCACCCAGTGAAATGTTACTTGGCACGAGAATTCTGCGCCAGATGGGTGGTTTGGCACCTTCCAGGGTGATTTTTAGTTGATAGATTTTTTTTGCTGACATGTTGTGTCCCAGGGTTAATGGTTTATCAGGTGGAATGCTTTTTTAGATGTACCATCAATAATGAAATTGCCGCTGGCGTGATGCCGGGTATGCGCCCTGCCTGGCCGATGGTATCGGGTTTGTGCCTTGATAATTTTTCGCTGACTTCGGCGGAGAGTCCTTTAATGCCGCCGTAGTCAAAATCAGTGGGCAATTTGATGGTTTCAGCGCGTCGCGCACGTTCCACTTCTGTGTGCTGGCGTTCAATGTAGCCGGCGTATTTTGCTTGGATTTCGACTTGTTCGGCGACTTGTTCGGCGACTTGTTCGGTTAAGTCGGCGTCTATTTCCGTTTCGCCAACGGTTGGGATGCGAATGACGTTGGTGTAGTTGGATTGTGGTCTGGCGATCAAGTCCAGAGCGCGGGTTTCTTTGCGTAATACGTCGCCGATGAGGTTTCTGGCGTGTTCGTCGGACAGGTCTTTGGGTTTGACCCAGATATGATTTAAGCGTTGTTGTTCCTGAGCAATAGCTTCGCGTTTGCGTTCGTGGAATGCCCATTGCGCATCACTGATGAGGCCCAGGTTGTGACCGGTTTCAGTCAGACGCAGGTCGGCATTATCTTCACGCAGCATTAAACGGTATTCCGCGCGGGAGGTGAACATGCGGTAAGGCTCCGGGGTGCCGCGCGTGATCAGGTCGTCAACCAAAACGCCGAGGTAAGCTTCATCGCGACGTGGATGCCAAGGGGCTTTTTCTTGTATTTGCAAACCGGCATTCAATCCGGCCAGTAAACCTTGCGCGGCGGCTTCTTCATAACCGGTCGTGCCATTGATTTGCCCGGCGAAATACAGGCCTTGAATGAATTGGGTTTCCAGTGAAGGGCGTAAGTCGCGGGGATCGAAGAAATCATATTCAATAGCGTAGCCGGGTCGGGTGATTTTGGCTTGTTCAAAGCCGCGCATAGAGCGTACAAGCTCCCATTGCACATCAAATGGGAGAGAGGTTGAAATGCCATTTGGGTATACCTCGTTGGAGGTCAGTCCCTCGGGTTCGATAAAGATTTGATGCGAGTTTTTATCCGCAAACCGTGTGATTTTGTCTTCGATGGAAGGGCAGTAGCGTGGCCCTGTTCCTTCAATGATACCGGTGTATAAAGGGGAGCGCGACATGCCAGTGCGGATGATGTCGTGGGTTTTTTCGTTGGTGTGAGTGATGTGGCAGGCGATTTGTTGCGGATGTTCTTCGCGTTTGCCGGTGTAAGAAAACACGGGTGTTGGGGTGTCGCCAAATTGGGCTTCCAGATCGTCGTAGTTAATGCTACGACGGTTGATACGCGGCGGCGTACCGGTTTTCAGTCTTGCGACATGAAATGGCAGTTCACGTAAACGGTGTGATAGGGCATTGGCGGGTGGGTCGCCTGCCCGTCCGCCCTGGAAGTTTTCCAGACCAATGTGGATGCGTCCCCCAAGAAAAGTGCCTACGGTGAGGACAACGGCCTGAGCGCGAAGTTTCAGCCCCATTTGAGTGATGACGCCAGCGATTCGGTCATTTTCAATGATCAGATCGTCAACCGATTGTTGAAAAATATCCAGATTGGGCTGGTTTTCCAAGGCGGCGCGAATGGCGGCTTTGTAGAGTAAACGGTCCGCTTGGGCGCGGGTCGCTCGTACGGCAGGGCCTTTGCGTGAATTTAACGTACGAAATTGAATGCCTGCCTGGTCTGTCGCATGCGCCATGATGCCGCCAAGCGCATCAATTTCTTTGACCAAATGGCCTTTGCCGATGCCGCCGATCGCTGGATTACAGCTCATTTGGCCCAGGCTGTCGATGTTATGCGTCAGTAGCAAAGTTTTAATGCCCATGCGCGCTGCGGCGAGTGCCGCCTCAGCGCCAGCGTGTCCGCCGCCGACGATGATGACGGGGTAAGTTTCTGTATAAAGCATTGAATTAAGTAATATTGATTTTTTATGGCAGAGAAAATGATGAGCTTTAGTTTAATATAAACAATGATTTAGTATGAAGTTGCCTGGTTTGACAGGCTGCGAGCCTATCGCTATGCTTCGCCGATCTGAATACAATGATGTCCTGTTGGTAAAGACAAGCCTGGAGTGCTCGGCATTATGCTGGAAAATTATTTACCTATTCTGATCTTCATCGCCATTGGCCTGTTGTTTGGCGCAGCGATGATTGGAGTGGGCTTCATTATGTCTCCCCGTAAGCCTGATAGTGACAAACTCTCGCCCTATGAATGTGGTTTCGAGGCGTTTGAAGATTCCCGCATGAAATTCGATGTGCGCTATTACCTCGTGGCTATCCTGTTCATTATCTTCGATTTGGAAATCGCATTTTTGTTTCCATGGGCGGTTGTGCTGGATCAAATCGGTATGGCGGGATTTTGGGCGATGATGATTTTCCTTGGCATTTTGGTTGTCGGTTTTATTTATGAGTGGAAGAAAGGAGCGCTGGAATGGGAGTAGAGGGTATTCTCGAACAGGGCTTTGTCACGACGACGGCGGATAAGCTCATCAACTGGGCGCGCACGGGTTCCATGTGGCCAATGACTTTCGGTTTGGCTTGTTGCGCGGTTGAAATGATGCATGCGGCGGCCTCACGTTACGATATGGACCGTTTTGGGATGGTGTTCCGTCCGAGTCCACGTCAGTCGGATGTAATGATCGTTGCTGGCACCTTGGTGAATAAAATGGCTCCGGCTTTGCGTAAGGTTTACGATCAGATGCCTGAACCGCGTTGGGTGATTTCCATGGGTTCTTGCGCCAACGGCGGCGGTTATTACCATTATTCCTACTCTGTGGTGCGTGGGTGTGATCGCATTGTGCCAGTGGATGTTTATGTGCCGGGTTGTCCACCCACTGCTGAAGCTTTGTTGTACGGCATTCTGCAATTGCAGAATAAAATTCGCCGTACTAATACCATCGCGCGCTAATCGGGTGTCGATATGAGTTTGCAAGAACGTCTCGAAACACTCGAAGAAGCGCTTGAAGAGTATCTGGAAGAGGATTACGCCGATTGTGCTTGGGAACTGGCGCGTGGCGAATTGACGTTGACGGTGCCGCGTGATGATCTGCTTGGCGTGATGCAGTTGTTGCGCACCAATAAAAACATCGCGATGGAGCAGTGTATTGATGTATGCGGTGTGGACTATGCGGCTTATGGCGAATCTGAATGGATCACCAGCGGTGCAGCCAATTCCGGTTTTGGTCGCGGGGTCGAACGTAACGAAGACCGCCCCGAGTTTGATCCAGCAAATCGTTTCGCTGTGATCTATCATTTGCTGTCATTAACCTACAATGTGCGTCTGCGGGTGAAGTGTTTTCTGGATGCGGATTATCCCGTGGTCGATTCAATGGTTGGCGTCTGGTCTGCGGTGAATTGGTTTGAGCGTGAAGCTTTTGATTTATACGGCATCATGTTCAAGGGTCATCCTGATTTGCGCCGTATATTGACGGATTATGGCTTCATTGGTCATCCGTTCCGTAAGGACTTTCCACTGACAGGGCAGGTTGAAATGCGTTATGACCCGGAGCAGCGTCGAGTTGTATATGAGCCGGTCAGTATTGAACCCCGTGTACTGACGCCACGCGTCATCCGTGAGGATTCCCGTTATGAGCAAGGTTGGAAGCCTGCCGTTGCGGAAGAGGCGGAGTAATCAAAATGGCTGAAATCCGCAACTATACGTTGAATTTTGGACCCCAGCACCCGGCTGCGCATGGCGTATTGCGTTTGGTGTTGGAGATGGACGGCGAAGTCATTGATCGCGCTGATCCTCATGTCGGCTTGTTGCATCGGGGGACTGAAAAGCTGGCTGAAAGCAAGCCTTACAATCAGTCCATCGGCTATATGGATCGTCTGGACTATGTGTCCATGATGTGTAGCGAGCATGGTTATGTGCGCGCAATTGAGCAATTGCTTGGCGTTGAAGTGCCAATTCGCGCGCAATATATCCGCACTCTGTATGATGAAATCACCCGTATTCTGAATCACTTGATGTGGTTGGGCACCCATGCGTTGGATGTGGGTGCCATGACGATGTTTCTGTATTGCTTCCGCGAGCGTGAGGATTTGATGGGTTGCTATGAGGCTGTCTCCGGTGCGCGTATGCATGCGACTTATTATCGTCCTGGCGGTGTTTATCGTGATTTGCCTGAGCAGATGCCGCAATTCCAGGCAGGTCGATTTTGCTCGGAAAAAGAGGCGAAATATCGTAATGCGGCTCGCCAGGGTTCATTGCTGGATTTCATTGAGGATTTCGCGGATCGTTTTCCCAAGTTGGTGGATGAATACGAAACCTTGTTGACCGATAACCGTATCTGGAAACAGCGTACGGTTGGAATTGGCGTCGTGTCGCCGGAGCGGGCGCGTCAATTGGGTTTTTCCGGCCCGATGTTGCGTGGTTCAGGCATCGCCTGGGATTTGCGCAAGAAGCAGCCTTATGCCGCTTATGATCAGGTTGATTTTGATATTCCGATTGGCGTGAACGGTGATTGCTATGACCGTTATCTGGTGCGGATTGAGGAATTACGTCAATCCACGCGCATCATCAAGCAGTGTATTCAGTGGCTACGCGAGCATTCCGGCCCGGTGATGATTGAAGACCATAAAATCACGCCTCCAAAGCGGACTGAAATGAAGGATGACATGGAGGCTTTGATTCACCACTTTAAATTGTTTACCGAAGGTTTTTGTCCGCCGGCAGGTGAAGTTTATGCGGCTGTTGAAGCGCCCAAAGGTGAATTTGGCGTCTTTATTATTTCAGATGGTGCGAATAAGCCTTATCGCTTGAAGGTGCGCGCGCCTGGCTTCGCGCATTTGGCGGCGATGGATGAAATGGCCAAGGGCCATATGCTGGCGGATGTCGTCGCGATTATTGGCACGATGGATATTGTTTTCGGGGAGATCGACAGATGATGCGCGGTTTCGGTCTTACTCATCTCATTAAAAAGGGGTTCATACATGAGCATGCGTAGCGAACCCATACAGCGTACGAACCGCATTGAAGATAAAAACACTTTGTTTTCTGCTGAAGTACGCGAAAAGATTGATCATTGGATCGCCAAGTATCCAGAGGCATGGAGACAATCCGCCTGTATGGGCGCGTTGATGGTTGTGCAAGAGGATAATGGTGGGCATCTCACCACGGAGTTGATGGATAAAGTGGCGGATTATCTGGATATGCCGCCGATTGCGGTGTATGAGGTCGCCAGTTTCTATTCCATGTATGAGCATAAACCTGTTGGTAAGCATAAGATTTGTTTGTGCACCAATGTGTCCTGCATGATTAATGGTTCTGATGCCATTTATCAGCATTTGAAAACGCGTTTGGGCGTGGGTTTTGGTGAAGTGTCTGAAGATGGGCGGTTTAGCCTGAAAGAGGTGGAGTGCCTCGGGGCTTGTGTGGGTGCACCAATGATGCAGATTGGTGAACATTATTACGAAAATTTAACGCCTGAGTCAGTGGATAACATCTTGGATGAACTGGAGGCGACCGATGGCGAATGAAGTCTGCTTCAGGACGCTGCATAAAGACAAGCCCTGGACATTAGAGACCTACCGTTCGGAAGGCGGTTATCAGGCGTTGGAGAAAATCATCCGCGAGCAGACGCCGCAGGAAGATTTGATTGAAATAGTCAAACAGTCTGGTTTGCGTGGTCGTGGCGGCGCAGGTTTTCCGACTGGTTTGAAATGGAGCTTCATCAATCGCGCAGCACCTGTTGACAAATACATTGTTTGTAATTCAGATGAAGGCGAACCTGGCACTTGTAAAGACCGCGATATCCTACGTTATAACCCGCATGCTTTGATTGAAGGCATGATCATTGCGGGTTATGCGATTGGCGCATGCGCGGGTTATAACTATATCCGAGGCGAGTTTCATGAGCCTTACAAGCGATTTGAAGAGGCGCTGGCTGAAGCGCGTGAAGCGGGCTATTTAGGCGAAAAAATTCTCGGTTCTGATTTCAGTTATGAGTTGCATACTCATCTGGGCGCGGGTGCTTATATTTGCGGCGAAGAAACCGCATTGTTGGAATCCATAGAGGGTAAGAAGGGGCAGCCGCGTTTTAAACCGCCATTTCCCGCCATGTTTGGTTTGTATGGTCGCCCCACTGTCATTAATAACACCGAAACATTGGCATCTGTCCCGGATATTGTACGTCAGGGTGCGGACTGGTTCCGTGAGATCGGCGTCGAAAAAAGCGGCGGTCCCAAGCTGTTTTCCGTGTCAGGTAATGTGAATAAACCGGGCAACTTTGAAGTGCCAATGGGCACGCCATTCGCCGAGTTGCTTGAAATGGCAGGTGGCGTGCGTGATGGACATAAGCTGAAAGCGGTTATTCCCGGCGGTTCGTCGGCACCGGTTTTGCCAGGCGATGTCATGCTGGATTTGACCATGGATTACGACAGCATCGCGGGCGCGGGTTCGATGTTAGGTTCTGGTGCAGTCATTGTGATGGATGACGCTAATTGCATGGTTAAGGTACTGGATCGTATTTCTTATTTTTATTACGAGGAATCATGTGGTCAATGTACGCCATGTCGGGAAGGCACTGGCTGGATGCATCGGGTGGTGCATCGGATTGAGCATGGTCAAGGCAAGCCGGAAGATTTGGATTTGTTGGATGATGTGGCGAATAAAATCATGGGACGCACGATTTGTGCTTTGGGTGATGCCGCCGCAATGCCGGTTGCCAGCTTCGTGAAACATTTTCGTGATGAATTCGCTTATCACGTTGAGCACCGAAAATGCATGGTGTGACAGCAACATATTGCTGGCCGGGCATTTGATGAGTCAGTGAGTTAAGGCTGATTTAACAGGGAACTAAGCAAAGTCTGTAATACTGAGACAATAGATGGCTGAACAAGAAAACATCACGATTGAAGTTGACGGTCAGGCGTTGCAAGCCAAGCCAGGTCAGATGCTGATTGAAGTCACTGATAGCGCAAGCGTGCAAGTGCCGCGTTTTTGTTATCACAAACATTTGTCTGTGGCGGCGAATTGCCGTATGTGTCTGGTTGAAGTCGAGGGCGCGCCCAAGCCGCTGCCCGCTTGTGCAACGCCCTGTAATGACGGAATGAAGGTTTTCACGCGTTCGCCGTTGGCTCGCCAAGCGCAAAAAGGGACGATGGAGTTTCTGCTGATCAACCACCCGCTGGATTGTCCGATTTGTGACCAGGGTGGTGAATGTGAATTACAGGATGTCGCCATGGGTTATGGCGGCGATGTGTCCCGTTTCACTGAGCGCAAGCGGGTTGTTAAAGATCAAGATATCGGCAGCTTGATTGCTACCGATATGACGCGCTGTATTCATTGCACCCGTTGCGTCCGTTTTGGCGGTGAGATCGCTGGCTTGCGTGAGTTAGGCGCAACAGGACGCGGCGAGCATATGCGTATTGGCACTTTTATTGAAAAAAGCGTCGCTTCCGAGCTATCCGGCAATGTGATTGATTTATGCCCGGTAGGGGCTTTGACATCCAAGCCTTATCGTTTTACAGCTCGCGCCTGGGAATTGACCCAGCAGGACTCTATTGCGCCGCATGATGGTGTGGGCAGCAATATCCACTTTCACTTGCGTCGTGATCAAGTGATGCGCGTCGCGCCTAAAGAAAGCGAGGCCTGTAATCAAACCTGGTTGTCTGACCGTGATCGGTTTTCTTACGCAGGTATTTATAGTGAGGATCGTTTATTGCGCCCGATGGTGCGGGATAACGGCGCATTGCGTGAGACCTCCTGGGAGGAGGCGCTGCAAATAACCGCTAAAACGATCAAGGATACTCTGCCTGAAAAGCTGGGCTTGTTGGCTTCGCCTAACGCCACCTTGGAGGAGTTGTATTTAGCCGGTAAGTTAATGCGTGGTTTGGGAAGCGACAATATTGACCATCGATTGCGTCAAATGGATTTTCGTGCGGATAGCGCTGATCCAGCACTGCCTTGGTTAGGTCGTCGGTTTGTCGATTTGGAAAGCAATCAGGTGACGATGCTGATTGGTTCCTGGTTGCGCAAAGATCAGCCGTTATTGAACCATAGAATTCGGCGGTCAACGTTGAATGGTGGCGCGGTGATTGCGATCAACCCGGTTGGTTATGACTTCAACTATGATCTGGATGTTGATGTTGTCTGTACGCCAGCCGAAATGGTGGCAGAGCTTGCTGGAATTGCGCAGGCATTGGGTGTCTCCACGGAGAGCGTCACTGTTAAGGCCGATGACGCGCATAAAGCGTCGGCGGATATATTGAAGCAGGCGGATCAGGGCAGCTTGATTTTAGGCACAGCGGCGATGATGCATCCTGATTTCGCTCTATTGCGTCGTTTAACAGCAAATATCGCTGAAGCAACCGGCCTGGATTGGGGTGTGGTGGGTTTCGGCGCGAATGACACGGGTGCTTGGTTGGCGGGTGCTGTGCCGCATCGCGCGGCGGATGGTTCTGCGACTGCCGGGATGAATGCATCCGCCATGCAGCAGGATGAGGTTTGCGATACTCTGGTTTTGCTGGGAATTGAGCCAGAAGCTGATGTGGCTGATCCTTATCAGACTGCTCAGGCATTGGCGCAAACCCGGGTTGTAGCTTTAAGTGCTTATTTGACGCCAGTATTAGAGGCAACTGCGGATGTGGTGTTGCCGATTGGCGTATTTTCGGAAACATCCGGCTCCTTTGTGAATCTTCAAGGGGATGTGCAGAGTTTCGTTGGTGCGACTTCACCACAAGGTGAAGCCCGGCCAACCTGGAAAGTGTTGCGCGTATTGGGGAATCTGTTGAATCTGGATGGATTTGATTATCTCAGCACGCCTGAAATACGGGATGAATTGCTGGGTGTACGAGGTGAAGTGCGGCCGGATAATCAATTGAATGGCGGTACGTCATTGCGTGCCAATCTGGTTAAGCGGGGCATACAGCGCGTCGGCGGTGTTCCCATGTATTCATCAGACGCTGTTGTGCGTCGTTCCAAGCCATTACAACAGTCACCCGACGCATGGCCTGATACCTTGCGTTTGAATTCACAAATGGCCGCTGGTTTATCTGTCGCGGAAGGGGAGAGGGTGCGTTTGAATCAAGATAAGCAGACAGCCATTTTAACGGCGCAGATTGATGACGCCGTGCCGGATGGCTGTGTCTGGTTGCCTGGGGCGATACCATCCAGTGCTGGATTGGGTTGTGGTTTTGCTAATGTCAGCGTGGAGAAACCCTGATGGAAATCTTGATTGCACTGTGGGATGCCCTGCCTTTAGTGGTGCAGATTGTTTTGCAGATCGTTGCCATCATGGGTCCGGTATTGATTTTGGTCGCTTATTACACCTATGCGGAGCGTAAGATCATCGGGCATATGCAAGTGCGCATGGGGCCGAACCGGGTCGGTTTCTTTGGTTTCCGTTTGATGGGGTTGGGTCAGCCGATCGCTGATGCCGTCAAGCTGATGTTCAAGGAAATCATCATTCCCAGCGGGGCGAATAAATTTTTGTTTCTGTCTGCGCCTGTACTGGCGATTGCCACCGCATTGGCGGCTTGGGCGGTGTTCCCGTTTGATGCCGGTTTGGTGTTGGCGGATATTAATGCAGGTTTGTTGTATATCCTGGCGTTGACTTCCTTAGGGGTGTACGGCGTTATCATCGCTGGCTGGGCGTCCAATTCCAAGTATGCATTATTGGGCGCGATGCGCTCGGCGGCGCAGATTGTGGCCTATGAAATCGCCATGGGCTTCGCCTTGGTCGGTGTACTGATCGCCTCGGGTAGTTTGGATCTTGGCGCTATCGTCGAAGCGCAGAGCGGTGGTTTAATCCATTGGTTTTGGTTGCCTTTATTGCCCTTGTTTTTGATTTATTTTATTTCCGGTGTCGCTGAAACCAATCGTGCGCCCTTTGATGTGGCCGAAGGCGAATCTGAGATCGTGGCTGGCTTCCATGTGGAATATTCGGGTATGACTTTCGCCGTTTTCTTCATGGCTGAATACGCCAATATGATTCTAATTGCGGCGCTCACGGCATTGATGTTTCTCGGCGGTTGGTTGTCGCCATTCCAAGGCACTGCGTTGGAGTCCTGGTTCGCCTGGGTACCAGGCATTATCTGGCTGTTAGCCAAAACATTCTTCTTTATGTTCTGTTTCTTGTGGTTCCGGGCCACTTTCCCGCGCTATCGTTATGATCAGATTATGCGTTTGGGTTGGAAGGTGTTTATCCCGATTACCATCGTATGGATAGTTGTCGTTGCCTTGATGAAGGTTTACGAAGCGCCAATTTGGTTTAGTTGAGTTGGTTATGAAAACAGTCATTAATTATATTCGCAGCCTGTTTTTGTTCGAACTGCTTCGTGGTTTGACGCTGACCGGGCGATACATGTGGACCAAATCGTTCACTTTGCAATATCCAGAAGAGAAAGCACCGGTTTCTCCGCGTTTTCGTGGTTTGCATGCGTTGCGCCGTTATCCAAATGGCGAGGAGCGCTGCATTGCGTGCAAATTATGCGAAGCTGTTTGTCCCGCATTAGCGATCACTATTGAAGCTGAGCCGAGGAGTGATGGTTCGCGGCGTACGACGCGCTACGATATTGATTTGTTTAAATGCATTTTTTGCGGTTTTTGCGAGGAGTCTTGTCCGGTTGATTCGATTGTGGAAACCCGGGTGTATGAATATCATTTTGAGCAGCGTGGCGAACAGATCATGACCAAGGAAAAGTTATTGGCGATCGGTGATAAATATGAAGAGCAACTTGCCGAAGATCGTCTGGCTCAGGCAGGGGTGCGCTGATGAGTTTTGAGAAATTTCTGTTTTATGTATTCGCTGGTATTTTGGTGTGGTCGGCCATGATGGTCATTACCCGGAAAAACCCGGTGCATTCGGTTTTGTTTCTGGTATTGGCGTTTTTTAACAGCGCCGGGTTATGGATGTTGGCGGAAGCGGAATTTCTGGCTATTGCGTTAGTGCTGGTGTATGTCGGCGCTGTGATGGTGTTGTTTTTGTTTGTGGTTATGATGCTGGATATTAATCTGGCTGAATTACGCGCTGGTTTTGTCAAGAGCGCGCCGGTGGCGATTCTGGTTGCCTTATTGATGGGTGTGCAGATGGTGTTAGTGGTTGGTGCTGATCGCTTTGGTTTAAGCAGTATGCCTGCGCCTGAACCTAAGTCGGCAGATTACAGTAATACCGAAGAGCTGGGTTTGGCACTGTTTACTCAGCATTTATATGCGTTTGAAATTGCGGCGGTTATTTTGTTGGTCGGCATTATCGCCGCTATCAGTCTGACGATGCGCCGTCGTCCTGATAATAAATATCAAGATCCGGGTAAACAGGTTGTGGTCAAGGCAAAAGACCGTCTGCGGATCGTCAAAATGGAGGCGGAGAGCACACAATGATTGCTTTGTCCGATTATCTGATTGTTGCTGCGCTGTTATTTGCGATTAGCGTCGCTGGTATTTTTCTTAATCGCAAAAACGTGATTTTGCTGTTGATGTGCATCGAATTGATGTTATTGGCGGTGAATATCAATTTCATTGCATTCTCACATTTTCTCGGTGATGTGCAGGGACAGATATTTGTTTTTTTCATCCTGACGGTGGCTGCTGCCGAGGCGGCGATTGGTCTGGCTATTCTGGTGGTCTTGTTCCGTACGAGACACACGATTAATGTTGCTGATTTGGACACCTTAAAGGGCTGATGATGGAAGCCATCTTTCTCACCATAGTTTTGGCTCCGCTGGTCGGTGCTATTATTGCCGGTTTGTTCGGGCGTCAAGTTGGACGCGCTGGCGCGCATCGGGTCACGATCACTGGCGTGGGTATTTCATGCGTACTTTCGTTGTATGTCTTGTGGCAATACGCTTTTAATAATGCGCCGACTTATAACGCGTCGGTATACACTTGGTTAGTGACGGATGGACTGCGGTTTGAGATCGGTTTTTTGGTGGACCGGCTCACTGCGATGATGATTTCAGTGGTTACTTTCGTTTCTCTGATGGTGCATATCTATACCATTGGTTATATGCATGATGAGGAGGGCTATGAGCGCTTCTTTAGTTATATCGCGCTGTTTACTTTCTCCATGCTGATGTTGGTGATGTCGAATAACTTCCTGCAGTTGTTCTTTGGCTGGGAAGCGGTTGGCTTGGTTTCTTATTTACTGATTGGCTTTTACTTCAAACGCGAAACCGCCATTTTCGCCAATATGAAGGCATTTCTTGTTAATCGTGTCGGTGATTTTGGTTTTCTGTTAGGCATTGCTGCCATTGCCATGTATTTCGGTACCATGGATTATAAGGAGGCTTTTGCAAAAGCCCCTGAATTTGCTGAAACCACGATCAGTATCTTTGGTCAGACTGAATGGTCTTTGATGACGGTGATTTGCATCCTGTTGTTCATTGGTGCCATGGGCAAGTCTGCGCAAGTGCCTTTGCATGTCTGGTTGCCGGATTCGATGGAAGGCCCAACACCAATTTCCGCATTGATTCATGCGGCGACCATGGTTACGGCAGGCATATTTATGGTTGCGCGGATGTCGCCTTTATATGAATTGTCTGAAACAGCGCTGACTTTCATTTTGGTCATTGGAGCGACGACCGCCTTCTTCATGGGTTTGATCGGGATCATTCAAAACGATATCAAGCGCGTCGTGGCTTATTCCACATTGTCACAATTGGGTTACATGATTGCTGCGTTGGGTGTTTCGGCTTACGCGGCTGGTTTGTTCCATTTGATGACCCATGCTTTCTTTAAAGCTTTGTTATTCCTTGCGGCGGGTTCCGTGATCATGGGTATGCATCATGATCAGGATATTCGTAATATGGGGGGTATCCGTAAATATATGCCGATCACTCACTGGACGGCTTTGCTGGGTTCCCTGGCTTTGATTGGCTTTCCAGGTTTCTCGGGCTTTTTCTCCAAGGATGCGATTATTGAAGCCGTGCATCATTCGCATATCGCTGGCGCGACTTACGCCTATGTGTTGTTGGTTGCTGGGGTTTTTGTCACGGCTCTCTATAGTTTCCGTATGTATTTCTTGGTTTTCCATGGTCAAGGCCCGCGTGATGAACATGCCAAGGCGCATCTACATGAATCACCTTGGGTCGTTACCGTGCCGCTTATATTGTTGGCTATTCCTTCAGTATTCATCGGTTACTTTACGGTAGGGCCGATGGTTTTCGGTGATTTCTTTGATGAAGCTATTACAGTGGCGGCGATACATGACACGCTAGGCCATATCGATTTTCATGGCGCGTTTGGCTTCGTTACTCATGCATTCTTTACTTTGCCGCTTTATCTCGCTTTGGGCGGTTTAGCGTTGGCTTGGTTTATTTATACCTGGAAACCTGGTATTGCGAAGGTATTGAGCGAACGTTTGAGTTGGTTGCATTTCATTCTGGATAAGAAATATGGTTTTGATGATTTCAACCAAGTGGTATTCGCTAAAGGCAGCCAATTGCTGGGTAAAGGTTTGTGGTATGCCGGTGATCGACAATTAATTGATGGCTTGGCGGTGAATGGTTCAGCCCGCTCAATTGGTTGGTTGGCGTCTGTTGCGCGTTGGGTGCAAACTGGCTTTCTCTACCATTATGCGATCGCCATTATCTTGGGCCTGTTAGGTCTGTTAGTTTGGTTTGTCATGTAATGAAAGTGGGGTTTTTATCTCACGATGATGTTGTACGGAATTCGCTTTCTCATCTGAGCAAGTCGGAGTGATCTCTGGTTACCGTATGTCTTTAGTTGAGCGGAAATACTGGTTTTCGGGAATTTCTGTCAAGGCGTATATGAATAGCAAAAGTGGAATGTTAATCAAATGACTGATTGGCCGATTTTAAGCATACTCATCTGGTTGCCGATTCTTGGCGGCGCTTTAGTGTTAATGAGTGGTGATCGTGCGCCTAATGTGTCGCGCTGGTTGGCGCTTGCATTTGCGGTATTAACCTTTGTGTTGAGCATACCTTTGTATGTTGGTTTTGATGTTTCCACTGCGGCGATGCAATTTGTTGAAAAGTCGCCTTGGATACCTGCGTTTGAGGTGAACTATTATTTGGGTGTGGATGGAATTTCCATGCCGCTGATCATTCTGACGACTTTTATTTCGATTCTGGTTATAGGCGCTGGTTGGGAGGTTATTCAATATAAACCCTCCCAGTACATGGCGGCTTTTCTGATCATGGAAGGTGTGATGGTCGGTGTGTTCGCCGCTTTGGACGCCATGCTGTTCTATGTGTTTTGGGAAGCCATGTTGATTCCCATGTTTATTATTATTGGCGTATGGGGTGGCCCAAACCGGGTATACGCCACAATCAAGTTTTTCCTGTACACCTTTTTGGGTTCAGTTTTCATGCTGGTCGCTTTGGTTTATATGTACTTTAAAAGCGGTTCTATGGAAATTCTTATGTTCCATGACCTCAAGCTGGGTTTGCAGGAACAGATACTGATTTTCGTTGCCTTCCTGTTGGCTTTCGCGGTCAAAGTGCCCATGTGGCCGGTGCATACTTGGCTGCCCGATGCTCATGTTGAGGCACCAACTGGCGGATCGGTTATTCTGGCGGCGATTATGTTGAAAATCGGTGGCTATGGCTTCTTGCGTTTCAGCTTGCCGATTACGCCTGATGCCAGCTCGACGCTGGATTGGTTGATTATCGGTATGTCTTTGATCGCCGTGGTCTATATTGGTTTTGTCGCTTTAGTGCAACAGGATATGAAGAAGCTGATTGCTTATTCTTCCATCGCCCATATGGGGTTCGTGACTCTGGGCTTTTTCATTGTTTTCATGATTGTTGCGCGTGAAGATGTTGAAACTGGCGCTATTTTGGGCATGCAGGGCGGTATGGTGCAGATGGTCTCGCATGGCTTTATCTCTGCAGCCTTGTTCTTATGTATTGGCGTGTTGTATGACAGATTACATAGTCGTCAAATCGCTGATTATGGCGGTGTGGTGAATGTCATGCCTTGGTTCGCTGCTTTTATGGTGTTTTTCGCCATGTCAAATGCCGGTTTGCCTGGCACCTCAGGGTTTGTGGGTGAGTTTCTGGTGATACTGGCGGCATTCCGGGCAGACTTTTGGTTCGCCGTGCTGGCTGCCACGACTTTGATTCTTGGTGCCGCCTATAGCTTATGGATGGTCAAGCGGGTTGTATTTGGTGAAGTAACATCTGACAAAGTCGCTGCTTTAAAAGACATTAATGGACGTGAAGCCTGGATATTGGGAACTTTGGCGGTCGCCGTGTTGATTTTAGGTATTTGGCCTGCGCCTTTGATTGAAGTTATGGATGCGTCAATTGCCAATCTGGTTCAGCATATTGGAATGAGTAAGCTCTAAACTATGGAATACAACCTCACCACATTACAACCGGCGTTACCGGAAATCTTCCTGCTTAGTGCGGCTTGCCTGATTCTGGTGATTGATCTTTTCTTGGACAAGCGTACCCGTTTGCTTACCTATGGTTTGAGCTTGGCCGCCATTCTGGGCACTATTGCGGTGGCGATTGGGGTCAGCAATAGCGAGACGCAGATTCTGTTCGATGGTGCCTATATACGGGATCCGGTCGCCGATGTCGTGAAAATCGGTTTATTAGTCGTTACCTTATTTGCGCTGATTTATGCTAAGGATTATTTGATTCAGCAGGATATCTATCGGGGCGAATATTTTACTTTGGTGTTGTTCGCCACATTAGGTATGTTGGTGATGGCGTCTGCCAACAGTTTTTTGACTGTTTATCTGGGATTGGAATTGTTGGCTCTCAGCATGTACAGCTTGGTGCCGTTTAAACGCGATTCGGAAGCGGGTTCTGAAGCAGGTATGAAGTATTTCGTGCTGGGCGCATTAGCCTCCGGCATGTTGCTTTATGGCATCTCTATGTTATATGGCGCGACGGGTGCCTTGTCGTTTACCGATGTTTCAGCCGCTATCAACAGTGGGCAGGCTGATGAAGCCTTATTGGTGTTTGGTCTGGTGTTCATTGTCATTGGTGTCGCCTTTAAGTTTGGCGCAGTGCCTTTCCATATGTGGGTGCCAGATGTTTATCATGGTGCGCCGACAGCTGTGGTTTTGATGTTGAGCAGCGCGCCAAAAATTGCTGCATTTGCTTTGGCGATTCGCTTATTGGTCGATGGTATGAGTGGCTTGGCGGCGCAATGGCAGGATATGCTGATGATTTTGGCGGTATTGTCGATGGGGTTGGGTAATCTCGTCGCCATTGCGCAGACTAACATTAAGCGTATGTTTGCTTATTCGACGATTTCGCATGTTGGTTTCATCTTTTTGGGTTTGCTGGCTGCAAATGATAAAGGCTATGCGGCAGCTTTGTTCTATAGCGTGGTGTATGCGTTGACTGCCGTGGGTGGCTTTGGCGTACTGGCTATGCTTAGCCGTCACGGATTTGATGCAGAAAACATTGATGATTTAAAAGGCTTGAATGATCGTAGCCCCTGGTTGGCGGGGATGATGATGCTCATTTTGTTCTCTATGGCTGGAGTACCCCCTACCGTTGGTTTCTTTGCGAAATTATTTGTGTTGGAAGCGGTTATCAGTGTCGATATGGTCTGGCTGGCTGGCGTCGCCGTGTTCTTCTCCATTATCGGTGCATACTATTATTTACGCGCCGTTAAGGTGATGTACTTTGATAAGCCCGAATCTGATCAGCCATTAATTGTTTCCTTTGATAGTCAGGCAGCGATTAGCGTTAATGGCATGGCGATTTTATTGCTCGGTATTTTTCCTGCTGCGTTGTTTGGTGTTTGCCAGGCTGCATTTGGTTAGTAAATCCGTAGAATGGCACAGATTGACCTGTTTTCTGAGCCTTTTGATTCAATCTCAATTCTCCGCCGCTTGCGGCGGGTGCAAAGCCGATGGTGTTTCCAAAGAGGAGCGGTTTTCCCTTTTAGTCGGCGGCGGGGTGCGTACTCCATCGGCGATCTAAATTTGATTTGCCTTTGCATCGGATATCGAATGGCGGACGGGACTCGGTCAGTGATGGAAAACAGGCGACGAGCTAACACTTCATCTTATTCTGTGAACGTATCTCACCGTACCCCAACGTTACTTATCCAGAAAAATGGATAGTCTTAAGCAGAGGGTTTGTGGAACTCTGGTTTCGCAGATTGCGAAGTGATAGCCCATCCATTCTGTTGACAATGTCGCCGCCTGTTGAATTGGGAAGTTGCGTTCTGCATGTTGTCGTGACGATCGCCTTCATGACGACACATGGGATAAAGCATTTTTATCCAGAATTGCCAGCTTCTCTGAAACCAGTGGCAAGCAAGGTCTTTTTTCCCGCATGAACTGGTATCTTTCGCATCATCTGCAAATTGTTGGCGAGCCAGTTGCCAACAATCCACACATCTAAAATTTATCAGGAGAATTTCGTGCAAGCAGAACGCAAAGTTGATGTTGCGATCATCGGGTTAGGCAGTGCCGGATTGTATGCTTTGGGTAAGGTACGTCCTTCCGGCAAAAGTGTCGTGGTAATTAACAATGGGCATCTGGGCACTACTTGTGCGCGGGTAGGTTGTATGCCGTCCAAGGCAGCGATCCAGGTCGCTGAGGATTTCCACCGTCGAGCGATTTATCCACGTTTTGGTTTGAGTGGTGGGTATCAATTACAGTTAGATGCCGCTGAAGCCATGGAGTATGTCCGTGATTTACGGGATAACTTTGTGGATCGAGTCCTTTCTAACAGCTCAGATAATTTCCCGGAAGGTTTGTTGATTGAGGGGCGTGCGCGCTTTATTGGACCTGATTTGCTTGAGATGGAAGATGGTCAGCGTATCCGCGCCAACAGCATCATTATCGCTACCGGCTCACGTCCGTTGATTCCATCTGCCTGGGATGAATTCAAGCAAGACATTATCACTTCGGATGAATTCTTCGAGCTGGAATCTTTACCCGAATCCGTAGCCGTGATCGGCCTGGGCGTGATTGGCCTGGAGATTGGCCAGACCATGCATCGCATGGGTGTGCAGGTGACCGGTATTGATATGGCGGAAACCCTTGGCGGCATCAGTGATCCGGCTATTGCGCAACAGGCGATCAACATTTTCGGCAAAGAGTTTCCACTATGGTTGGGACAAGCCGCTGAATTGAAACGTACTGAAGATGGGCGTATTCAAGTAAGCGCCGGTGATAAGCAGGTTGTGGTTGATAAGATTTTCGCCAGTTTGGGACGTGTCCCTAATGTTGATGCACTGAATCTGGCCGCCGCCGGGATTGATACGGATGTGCGCGGTGTTCCTGTTTATGACCCCAACACGCTGCAAATTGGTGATTCATCCATTTATATTGCAGGCGATGCGAATGGTGAGAGACCATTGTTACATGAGGCTGGGGATGAAGGTCGCATTGCCGGTTACAATGCATCGCGGGACAAAATACTGGCCTTTAAACGTAAGACGCCGATCAATATCGTGTTTTCCGATCCTAATATTGTACAAGTTGGCTTACGCCACCATGAATTGGATCTGGAAACTGCTGTTATTGGTGAAATGTCGATTCCACCCGTAGGCCGTGCGCTCATTATGGGGAAAAATAGAGGCTTGATCCGCGTATATGCCGAAAAAGCCAGTGGCAAATTACTGGGTGCTGAAATGGTCTGCGTCAAAGGTGAGAATTTGGCTCACTTGATGGCTTGGTGTATTCAACTGAATTTGACTGTGGGGCAGTTGTTGCAAATGCCTTTTTACCATCCAGTGATGGAGGAGGCGCTGCAAGCGGCGCTGCAAGATCTTTATCGTAAGGTAGAGCAGAAAAACGCCGGTCCTATCACTGAGTTATCAACCCTCTAAATGGCGTTGCGCCTGCTGATCATCAGCTTGTTGCTGGCGGTCTTTGCCTGGGGAGTTTGGCGGATCCTGCAAACTGACGTCCAACCACGACAACAACGCCCGCCAGCGCAGCCGCCCATTGTGCAAGTGATGTCTGCCGAAGCGGCGGATCATTTGCTGCGAATTGAAGCCTTCGGTGTTATTCAGGCTGCTCAGGTATTGACGATTCGCTCACAGGTCGGCGGCCAACTCTTGGCGGTGCATCCTCGGTTTGCGCCAGGCGAGCGTATTCCAGCTGGCGAAACCCTCTATACTGTCGATCCAACAGATTACAAATTGACGGTTGAGACGGCGCTGGCTGCTGTCGATTTGGCGAAAGCGGAGGTTGCCCTTGAGCAGGGAAAGCATCAGGCTGCCGACAAAGAACTCCAGTTGTTGCAAGGAGCCATCCCATTAAGTGCCCAATCACGCGCGCTGGTGTTACGAAAACCTCAATTACGCCAGGCGCGCGCCAAATTGCGGCAGGCGCAAAACAGCTTGACGCAAGCGCAAATCGATCTGCAGCGCACCCAGGCCAGTTTATCTGATGACGTGATTGTGCTGGAACAAGCGCGCGTCGTCGGTGAGGTGATTGGGGCGCAGGATGTTTTGGGAAAAGTCGCTCTGGCGGATCAGTACCAAGCGCAGTTGCATGTGCCGCAACACCTGATTCGCCGCATCAAGAAGCGTACGCCGACTCGCGCAGGCTCCATCGTGCATATTCAGCAAGGCGAAAAGCGTTATCAGGCGGAGGTGATTCAAGTCAGTGTTGAGTTGGATCCTGAGAGGCATATGGTTGAAGTTGTGGCCGAATTCACCGATCTGCCTGTAGATCACATACCCTTGATTGGTGGTCATCTGCGCGCGGAGATAGAGGCCGGAATGTTGCCCAATACGGTCGCAGCACCTTATGCGGTTTGGCGCGACAATCAGCGTATTTGGTTGGTTGATGACGAAGATGCTTTGCTTGTTCGTCAGATCAAACCGATATACCTTGGTGTTGATCAAGTTTATTTTCCACCCTTCAGGTCTGGTGAGCGTATCTTGCTGGGTAATCTGGATGGCCTATTGCCTGGCCTTAAAGTGCGACCACAACACAATTCACCCCGCCTGCTGAATGTGGGCATCACCGATTGATATTGATGCCTTGTTGAAGATACGCCATCAAAATCAAGGATTTGACCGCATGGATTTTGCGGTAAAGTGGAAACTCCACTAGAGTACGGACTGACTCGGCTGAAAAGATATTTTTCAGCATGAGGAAAAAGCATGTAGTGCGTCAGACCGGCGTGCAAACCATGCCAGAAAACAAAACCATAAACATTCACCATGAGGAAGCACTATCGTGCCAATGAAAAAATCACTGATCGTATTGGGCTTGGCCGCCGCCTTGTCATTTGGTTCAGCCAACGCTGCTTGGAATATGGGTAGCGGAGGGCCGTGGGGCGGCAATAGTAATGGACCCTGGAATATGGGCTGGAACAGTTCCAATTGGAATAACCCGTGGGGAGGGCGTGGTTCTAACTGGACGCCTTGGGGCGGAAATGGTCCTAACGGTGGTGGTTGGGGACCTTGGACGGATGGTCCACGGGGCAATGGGTGGATGCCGTGGAATAACAGCCCCTGGGGAAATAATGGCTTATGGGGAAATAACGGCCCCAACCGTTATTATGGTGGCGGATATCCCTATTATGCGCCGCCTCCCGGTTATATGCCTCCACCGCCACGAGGTTATAAGCCATTTAAGCGGCCTCCTATGCCTAATAAAAGCGCCCCCAAAGTGGATAAGCCGACAGGATATAATCCGACTGTCGAACCACCTGTGATGACGCCAGAGACGCCGAAATAGCGTTATTGGCTCGCTCCAGGCCAAATGGGCATAATGTCTTTGCCTGGAGCCTTGCACGCTATTATCTATGCCAGCTTGCTGAAATATTCAGTTTCATTGATATGATTTATCACTTCATCAGACGCCATTCATCTGAAATCTGAATAAGCGTTAATCACAGCATTCCAAGAAGTTTCTATGGCGACAAGTAATCCAGCGGTGATGACATTATTTTCTGATGCCGTTGATTTGGCCAGCCATCAAGTCCGTCTGGTTATTGCGGAGAAAAATCTTAACTGTCGGGTGATGGATGTTGATCCGTTGGACCTGTCGGATGACGTCATGGACTTAAATCCCTATGGTAGTCTGCCCACATTCGCTGACCGGGAACTTGCGCTATATGATGCGCATATCATCTGCGAATATTTGGATGAACGTTTCCCACAACCTTCGCTGATGCCATCTGATCCGGTTTCTCGTGCGACGATGCGTTTATATCGATATCGTATTCAACGTGACTGGATAGCCCCGGCGGAAATGATCCTATCGAATGGTTCTGGAGCGGTCGAAGCACGCAAGGGATTGTCTGAATCTTTGACCGCCAGCGCTCCGATATTTAACGCAAAAGCTTTTTTCATGAACGATGTTCATTCATTACTGGACACTGATCTGGCCCCTTTGCTCTGGCGTCTGCCATTATTGAAATTACCGCTCAGCAGTGCGGTGCTACAACAAATTGATCACTATGCCAAACGATTATTTATCCGGTCTGGCTTCATCAAAAGCCTGACTCAGGCGGAACAAGATATGCGTCAGGAATTATCATTATGACTTCTAATCGTCCTTACCTGATTCGCGCGCTTTATGAGTGGCTGGCGGACAATCATCAAACGCCCTATCTGTTGGTCAATGCTGAATACGACGATGTGCAAATCCCGTTGGATTATGTCGAGGATGGACGCATTGTGCTGAATGTCAGCATGACAGCGGTGCGTGATTTGAACATGGATAATGAAGCCATCAGCTTTAACGCCCGTTTCAGCGGACAACCCATGCAGGTTTATATTCCATCGGCGGCTGTTCTGGGTATTTATTCGCGTGAAAATGGACAAGGCATGTTATTTCCTGATGAAGAAGCTTCAACTGGAGATAACGGTGATGAGCCGCCACCGCCTAAGCCTTCTCCCATCAAAAAGAAAAAAAGTGCACGTCCGGCATTAAAGGTCGTCAAGTAATCTCAAATTCATTTGGACTGGGTTTTGCGCGCACGCGGATGGGTTTGATCGTAGACCCGCGCCAGATGTTGATAATCCAGATGGGTATAGATTTGTGTGGTGCTGATATCCGCATGACCAAGTAATTCCTGTACGGCGCGTAAATCCGTTGACGACTCCAGCAAGTGGCTGGCGAAAGCATGGCGCAGCATATGTGGATGCACATGACGCGGCATGCCTTGCTGAATGGCGCGTTGCTGAATACGTTGCTCAATGGCCCGGCGACCCAGGCGTCCCCCGCGTTGGCTGACGAATAATGCGGGTTCCTCCAATGCGGCTAATTGCCCTCTGACGCTTAGCCAGTTTTGTATCGCCTGTTCGGCCATTTTTCCCATTGGTGCTTGGCGGGTTTTACTGCCCTTGCCAAGGATGCGCAGCCAGTGATCTGATGTCTGTACGTCACTGACATTCAAACCGGCCAGTTCAGCCAAGCGTAAACCAGCCGCGTAAAACAACTCCATTATTGCCCGGTCACGCCGGTCCAATGGCGTATCACCAGGAATCGCCAGTAAATGCGTCATTTGATCAACATCTAAGGTGACTGGAAGCTTACGCTCTGCTTTGGGCGCGCGTACTCCTTCAGCCGGATTCGATGTGGCCAAACCCTCGCGCAAACGGAAACGATAAAAACCTCGCAGGCAGGATAGACGGCGCTGCAAGCTTTTGGGTGACAACCCTTGCCGGTGACTGGCGGCAAGGTATAAGCGAATAGGCTGCTGTTCCGTAATTCGCCATGGTGACAAACCAGATTGTTCGCACCAAGTCGTAAAATCGCCTAAATCACGTTCATAAGCTGCCAATGTCTGCGCCGCCAAACGACGCTCGAAACGCAGGTAGTCAAAAAAAGTTTGTAACTCGGTAGGGGTATTTGAAGACATAGAGATTAATCTGAGAGGCGGTTTTTAAATTGCGTCAAAATTTGCGGAATTGAACATATTTTCTGTTTTGATAATGAAGCAATCGCGCAAACATCAGCATATCTTGAAATATCAATAGATCTTAATGTTTCATCAACCATATCCGTTATGTTGTTTTGCTGATATTCTGCGCTTGTTATTGCAAGCTGAATTTATCTATTTTTTGATATGCGTATTTCAGTAAATAGAAACCCTTATGCTTTGATCGGGCTTTTATTCCTCCTGTTTCACCAACTTGGCTTCGCTGGAGTCCGGCCTGACTTCACTTTGCCGGATTTGGATGATCATGTACATCGCCTGTCGGATTACCGGGAGCAATGGGTGTTGGTGAATTATTGGGCGACTTGGTGTCCCCCATGCCTGGAGGAATTGCCCGAATTGGAAATGTTTCATAGCGAATCCGCAGGTAAAGCGGTTGTACTCGGCATTAACATGGAAGATATTGGCAAGGAGGCGCTAAAAGCGTTTGTTGACGATCAATTTCTCTCCTTTCCCATACTCAGAGCGAACACGCTTTTGCCTGCTGATCAACGTCTCGGTGATATTCCTGGTTTGCCAACTTCCTATTTGGTGTCGCCACAGGGTGAAGCTGTGGCGCGTCAGGTTGGCCCCGTCACCCTGGAAGCCATCCGTCAATTTATTGATCATTATGAGGGAGGGTAAAGCTCGCATGATAGCCAAAACGTATCTTTTATTCGCCAGCATGCTGCTAATATCCATGGGGTTATCAGCCGCTGAAGTAAAACCACGCGATCCGCACGAATACTTTTTTGATGAGTCTTTCTGGGATTTGCAGGAGGAACTGGAAGTTGCGCGTGAAGCTGGGAAAAAAGGGATTTTACTGATGTTTGAAATGGATGAGTGCCCATTCTGTCATCGGATGAAAACCACCGTGCTTAATCAGCCGGAAGTGCAAGATTATTTTAAGCGGCATTTTCTGATTTTGCCGATTGATATTGAAGGTGATGTTGAATTAAGTAATTTTCAGGGTGAAGAGACCACCATGAAAAACTTCGCCTTTCAGGAATACCGGGTTCGTGCCACGCCGGTTTTTGCTTTTTTCGATTTACAGGGTCGCTATATTCAGCGCGCGCGTTATACCGGAGCCACCCGCAATAAAGCGGAGTTTATGCGGCTGGGCCGCTATGTGGTGGAGGGGCATTATAAACAACAGACCTTTGCGCGCTTTAAACGGAAAAACTGATGGCGCATCATTACTCGGTACTGATGGTTTTGTTGTGCTTATCCATTGAGTCGCGTGCCGGTTTGGCGGTGTTGCCAGAACCTTTATCGCTGGATGATGCCATGCATTTCAGCAGTCGGCAAATCCCGGTTTTATCCCATGTCAAGGCGGCGATTGAGGCGGTTAATGCAGAGGCTTTGGCTGCCGCATCATTGGATGGTGTTCGTTTAACCGCTCAAGGTCGCCTGCGTTGGATTGAGCCATCCTATAAATCGGTTAATGAGGATCGTAATGACAGCCATGCCAGCCTGATTCTGCAAAAACCTTTGTATGACTCCGGCTATGCTGATCATTTGCAAGCGGCGGCGGAAATGGCGCAATCAACCCATAACGTACAGACATTGATCGCCAGGCAACAGTATCAATTGGCGATTATGCGGGCCTTTTATGATGTATTGCTGGCGGACATTGCTTTCGCTCGTGACAATGAAGCGATGTCAATCGCATTTGTCGCCGCTGATAAGGCGCGTGATCGGCATGAGTTGGGGGTGTTGTCTGATGTGGACTTGTTAGCGGCTGAATCACATTACGAGCAAGCGAGGCGGCAACGCTCCTCCAGTGCCATCCAGCAGCGTCTTACCCGGGCGGCATTGGCGATCGCCATGGGACGACCAGACGATCTGGCGAATAATTTGGTGATGCCGGAGATTCCGTTACCGGCAAAGTTGGAGGATGACTTTTCAGCGTATTGGCGGCAGCTGGTTGAGAATAATCCTGAGCTGATCAAGCTGCGTGCTTCTATCGTTGCCGCACAGAAAAAGGCGGATGCCGCGCGCGCCGCTTATGGGCCAGTTCTGAGTGCTGAGTTGGGCGTAGCGGCGCATAATCGTTCAACCGCTTCCACTCATCCTGTCTTCGCTGGATTGTTGCTGGAGTTGCCTATTCTGAGCGGCGGTGCCAAGGAGGCCGGTATCGCCAAAGCAAATGCGGTTTTGCAGCAAGCGCGAGCGGATTTGTTGACGGCTGAGTTGCGTCTTCGCCAAGAAGCACTGGAGATTTGGATGCGACGCCAGGAAATTCTGGTGGATATCGAAGCTTTTAAGGCTTTGGGGGATTATCGCGATCTGTATCTGGATCGTAGTCGGGCGCTTTATGAACTGGAGGTGCGTACGGATCTGGGCGATGCGATGACGCAGACCACAGCGGTGCATTGGCGATTGATGGATGCGTTATTCAACTGGGCGATCAATCAAGCACGGTTGCGGGCGTTAAGTGGTGCTGAAGTCTATGCGCGCAATCTGTCTGCCGAAGAGGGTGAAATGCGATGAAATCAATATTGGCGGCTATCGGTCTGTCAAGTCTCATAATGGGTGGTCTTGTGCAGGCCGCTGAGTTAAGCGGCAGGCTGGATTGGTCTCAGCGGTTACCGATGGGGTTGATGGTTTCCGGGGTGGTCACTCAGGTTCCGGCCAAAATCGGACAGCGCGTTAAAACCGGGGATTTGCTGTTGGCGTTGGATCAACGAGGTTTTCAGGCGGAAGTGGATAAAGCGGATGCCCAGGTGGAATATACCGAAGCATTATGGGAAGAGGCAAAACGTGAAGAGGCGCGCGCGATGGAGCTATATGATCGCACCGTACTCTCTGAACATGAACGCACTCAGACCCATATCGCTTTAAAACAAGCTTTGGCCACCTATCAGGCAGCTCGATCTAATCAGATCCAGGCGCGTTTGCGCCAGCAATATCGTGTATTGGAAGCGCCATTTGACGGTGTGGTGGTCAAGCTTGATGCGGTTGTTGGACAATCGGTGGTCAATACGCAACAAAGCCAAACATTGTTGGTGCTGGCGGATGATGACCCGATGCATTTTACTGGATATGTTGATCTGGGGACGGCGAAAGCGATTCAACGCGCCGCGCCTGTCGCCGTTTTGATTGAAGGTGAGCGTTTCAATGTGGTGAATGTGCAATTCAGCCCGGAACCCGCCAAGCAAAGCGCAAAGGGGCCACTGTACCGGTTGGCCGCAGCCTTTCATCAACCGGATGACTTCATATTGCAGGCTGGTCAACCGGCCAGTTTGGTTTGGTGAATTTGGCGGCATTACTTCAGCCGCCATCTATACGGTCGTCATGGGATTCCTTTTCCATAAAAAGCCTCCGCTATTGGGCATTGATATTGGTGCCTGTGCCGTCAAATTATTGGAGTTAAGTCGGCGGGATAGAAAGCCTTATTGTGTGGAGAGTTATGCCGTGGAGCCTTTGCCGACAGGTGCTATCGCCGGGAACCGCATTATGGATGCGCCGCTGGTCAGCATGGCGCTCAAACGTGCATTACGACGATCCAGGACGACAGCCCACCATGCGGCGATTGCCGTTGCCGGTTCCACCACTATGACGAAAACCATTCGTCTGCCCAAAGGGTTATCCGAACGGGAGTTGGAAAGCCTGATCGAATTGGAAGCTGGGCAGCATATTCCTTTTCCACTGGATGAAGTCAACATTGATTTTGTTGTGCTCGGGCCGAGTCCTGATGAGGCGGACAAAGTGGATGTGTTACTGGCGGCGGCGCGTACGGATCACGTCAATGAGCGCGTGGCGGCGTTGGAGATGGCGGGCTTGCAAGCACAGGTTGTGGATTTGGAAAATCTGGTGATTGAGCGAGCTTGTGAATACTTGCTGCCATCGTCCATACGTCAACATGTCGCCTTGTTGGATATCGGCGCTTACACCACCCGTTTGTATGTATTGCGGAATGGTCAATTGACTTATCGGCGTGATCAAGGGTTTGGCGGACAACAGCTTACCCAACAAATCCAGCACCATTATGGATTGCCCTATGACAAAGCTGAGCTGGCGAAACGGCAGGGTGATTACCCACTTCACCTACTAAAACCATTTGTCCATAAAATGACACAGCAAATTAACCGGGCGATACAATCGTATGGTTCGTATCATCAGTTGCAGGGATTAATATTGGTCGGCGGCGGCATTTTATTGTCAGGTGCTATTCAGGCTATCCGTCAGCAAATCTCAACGCCAGTGACTTTGATGAATCCATTCCAGCGGATGAGTATCCGTAACCCAGCGGAACGGATTCGCTTTCAGCATCACTCACCAGCGATGTTCCTGGCTTATGGGTTGGCGTTACGAGGTGTTGATTGATGGCGCAGATCAATCTGCTGCCTTGGCGCGAACAAGCGCGCGTGCAGCGGCAAAGACAGGCGCTGATGCGTTTGTTGACCGGCGGCATACTGATGCTGCTTCCGACCTGCTTTTGGTATTGGTATAGCCTGGAGCAAGCGCGTCACCAAAAACAACGTAATCAATATTTGCAAAGCGTCATTGATCAGGCGAATCGTGATATTCAGGAAGTTCAGCGTTTGGTGTCGAGGCGACAAACCTTGATTTTACGCTTGCAGACAATTGATCGCCTGCAGTTCAGTCAGTTTCAAGTGGCGCATTGGTGGAATGAATTGGTGGATGTCATGCCTCAAGGTGTGCGATTGACCCGTTTGGTGCGAACGGGTCAATTGATCACGCTCACTGGTCAGGCGGAAACGGATGCGCATGTTTCAGCATTGATGCGTAATATTGAGCTGTCGGCATGGTTGGCCGACCCTGAATTATTATTGATTGAACAGAAAAAAGTTGCCGATGCGTATTTCCACCCCATGATCAATCATTTCAGTCTGAGTTTGCGACAAACGATGCCGCTGAATGAGGTTGATCAATGAACTTACCAGCGTTGAACGAGTTGGATTTGGGGGAGATGGCTGATTGGCCGCAGTCGGCGCAGTGGTTATTCATGATGGTGTTGTGTTTGGGGTTATTGGTGGTGGCTTATTTCGGGCTGATTCAACCGCAACAGCATCAATTACAGCAACTGATCGAACAGGAAGGCGTGCTGCGCGAAACTTTTGAATCGCAACAAAGCCAGGCGGCGAATCTAGCGCGCCGCCGCGCGCAATTACGGCGGGAGGAAACCACCTTTGCCGCCATGCTGAAGCAGTTGCCGGAACAGGTGGATGTGTCTGATTTATTGACCGATGTGTCGCAAACAGGTTTGGCAGCGGGATTGGAGTTTGTCTTTTTTCAGCCGTTGGATGCTGTCACCGGCGCGTTTTACGTTGAATTGCCACTCCGGTTTCGCGTGCTTGGCGATTACCATCAGTTGGGCCAGTTCATCAGCGCATTGGCGGCTTTGCCTCGGATCATCACTTTGCATGATATGACGATCCAGCCGCAATCTGTGGATCGAACGGCGCATAATTTGCTGGTGATGGAGGCGACAGTCAAAACCTATCGTTACCAGCCGGATGAAAATAACGGGTGATTTGCATACGCATTTATGGGCTTTCGTTGCTATGGTTGGCTGGCTGTGCGGAAGAACGCATGCCGGATTTGACGGCCTACGTCGAGCGGATTCATTCACGTCCGGCGGTAGGTGATATCGAAACGCCAATCAAACCTTCGCCAATACCTGCTTTTACCTACGAAGCCAAGGATCGACGTGATCCATTTACGGCGGACCGGATATTCCTGACAACCCAACAGCTAAACTCCCCAAAACAGGCGGTGCAACCCGAGCGACAGCGGTCAAAGGACGTATTGGAAAGTTATGCTTTGGATAGCCTGAGTATGGTAGGCAGTATCCTGCGTGATGATCTGCGTTGGGCTTTGGTGCGTGATCAAAACCAAGTGATTCATCGGGTGGCTGTTGGGCATTATATGGGGCAGCAGCAGGGGCAGGTCATTGATATCCAGGCCGATCAAATCAGGCTGGTTGAACGGGCGCCATTAGGGCATCGTTTGCATGAGAAAATGGTTGTGCTTCGTTTGGGGAATTAAGCATGCCTGGGCCGTTTTATCGCCACCTCTCGATCTTTTTGATTTTATGGCTTGGCTGGTTGGGCGCATGCCGACAAGTTCAGGCGGCCCAATTAGAAGCCATTCATCATCATGAATCATCGGCGGATCAGTTGGAGATTCGTTTGCTACTGGATCATGAGGCAGTGCGTCCGTTGACTTTCACCACGGATCATCCGCCGCGCATAGTGCTTGATTTACCACAAACCGAGAGCGGGTTAAAACAGAAAACGTTATGGATGACGAACGACTTGGTACACCGCATCAGTGCCGTCGAAGCCGACGGAATGACGCGTGTGGTGATTAGCCTGCTCAAACCGACGGTGCATCAGGTCAGTGTTCAGGGTCGTGAAATCCACATTCAGATTGCGTCGGAAAAAGCACATCAAATCCCGAATCTGGATTTAGCGGATATGGCGATGCTGCATCATATTGATTTCAAACCTGATTCACAGGGTGGCGGCAAAGTGCGAATCCATCTGAGCCGTGGCGGCGTGCCGACGCATATTTATCAACAAGGTCAGGAAATTGCGGTGGATTTATTCAATACGCGTTTATCTGCCGGGTTGGATGAAGTGCTTCAGACGGATTTTATACCGCCCATACGTAAAATCACGGCGCAAACCGGGGCGCATGGCGTACGCGTGGTTATCCAGACAATGGCGAATTTCACCTATCTGGCTTATCAGCGTAACCACATTCATACATTGGCATTTCGCCCGTCACCGGTTGTCGTCCAGCTTGACCAGCCAATCGTTGAGGGCACTTATACCGGCGAGCCGTTGTCCCTGAATTTTCAGGATATTCCATTGCGTTCCGTACTCCAACTACTGGCTGATTTCACGGGATTAAATATCATCGTCAATGACTCCGTCACTGGCAATATCACCTTACGTCTGCGGGACGTGCCCTGGGATCAAGCTTTGGATATGATTTTGCGAACCAAAGGCTTGTCGATGCGGCACGAAGGCAACGTGATACTCGTTGCCCCCACGGAAGAATTGGCGGCGCGGGAAAAATTGGAGCTGGAATCACAGATTCAAAAAGCAGATCTGGTGCCATTGCGTTCGGCGCTGATTCCGGTCAGCTACGCCAAAGCGAGTGATTTAGCCGCGCTGTTGAAATCAACCGACAATCGTTTACTTTCTGAGCGCGGCAATGTGAGCATGGATGAACGCACCAACACATTACTGGTGCAGGATATTCCGGCCAAATTATCGGAAATCCGCCAGTTGATCCGTGAACTGGATGTGCAGATCCGCCAAGTATTGATTGAATCGCGGATTGTCATCGCCAATGACGATTTCGCCAGGGATCTGGGCGTTCGTTTAGGGGCGGATTATTATGCTGGCGGTTCCACCAATCTTGGTCTGGGCGGTGGTTTACCGGGCGATATGGCCTGGGATCCCAAGGTCGGACAAACAATGATTGAAAACCCGGCCGGCTCGGGTAATCAAGCATTATTGGTGAATTTGCCACAAACGTTAGCGACTGGCAGTGGTGGGGCGATGAACTTCGTATTGGGTAAAGTGGGCCAACACCTGCTCCGTCTGGAACTCAGCGCCATGCAGCAGGAAGGTCAGGGGGAAATCATTTCCAGCCCTCGGGTGATCACCTCAGATCAAAACAAAGCGATCATTAAACAAGGCATGGAAATTCCTTATCAGGAAGCCACCTCCAATGGGGCCACCTCGGTCTCGTTTAAAGAAGCCGTGCTGCAACTTGAAGTGATCCCGCATATTACGCCGGATAATCGGGTCATCATGGATTTGAAGGTGAATAAGGATAATCCGGATTTCACCCGCGCCGTACTCGGTGTGCCGCCTGTGGACACGCGTGAATTGCAAACCACTGTGTTGGTTGATCATGGCGAGACTGTGGTGCTTGGCGGCATATTTGAGCGGACTCAGGCACGTCGCATCGCCAAAATACCGTTATTGGGCGATCTGCCGCTGCTGGGCGTGATGTTCCGTCAACATCAGGTGCAAGATGAAAAACATGAATTGCTGATCTTTGTGACGCCGCACATTCTGGTTGACGGTCAAGCCGCTCAGGCAGCCGGTCAACGCCGCATCAATCCACTAAAATGAACTCTGAATTCACAAGTGCTTTTATTGCACTATTATGCGCGTGCATGTCAGGCAGGAATGAAACTTTTTAAGCTAACGCATTGAGCGTGGACGATATTGGCTAAAAGGGATTTTTTACTGGTTTTGATCCGCAAAATAACTATACTGATTGCATTGAAATAACCTCCAAGGAGCTAAATCATGCCCGGCCAACCGGACTACCGGATCACGGCGCAACTGGCCGGGATCGAAACGCCCGTCATCCGTTTCGACTGGCAGGAGCATTTATCCGAACCCTTCCTCGGCCAGCTCGCCGTTT
>JAPQLC010000009.1 GCA_030826945.1 Candidatus Thiobius zoothamnicola | reverse complement strand
GCAAGCTGGTCTCTTGAAACCTTCCTTCAGGGACATTTATGGATTGGAATAGACTTTCATGATGCAATAGCAATCCTCGGGTGATTTCATCCACATTTCAGGAATGTCGGTGTCTGACAAAAGCAGCCTGTCTTACTTGGTGTTCTACCCCCTCCATTGACAGGCTTTAGCCAGCGGCACGACATATTCCGATAATTTCTCCAAATCGAAAGTCAAACCGTCCAATACGGGCAGATTGCTCTCCAGGCTAATACGTTTGTGCCGTTTCAGTTTTTGCGCGATACGAATACTGGGAATGCCGCGCCCGGCATCCACGACATAGCCATTGTCAATCACCTGCCAGCGATCAGACAGTAATTGACGATTTTTCTCATCCCGGACCGTCACGACAGCGCGGGCCTCCAACACTTCTTGCGGCAGGATAATTTGCAGACGGGTGATTTTATCAATGCAGCTTAAGGCGAAAACTGGCCGCCCATAAGCCACCGCACCGATCGCCGGGGTGCTGAGCACCACGCGCTGCTGAGCGGTGTCTTCATGCTCCAGTCGGCTGGTCATGATCAAATCGAAACTGTCTGCGGGACGCTCCTGTTCCTGCTGTAGAATAAGGTAAGTGGTAGGACTTGCCATCCGCGTGAAAGATAAAGCATGGTTAGCCGTCAGGGTTAAATAAACTGGCGTCCCGAACAGTTCATCAAAACAGGCTAACCTTTCGCGCGCTAACTCAGTGCTCGTACATCTTTGAATCAGCCGGTCGTCATAATTCGCCGCGTACAGCAGATTGGCATTAATCGCCGCCAGCAACAAAAACATCCACTTGATATTCATCAGCATACATCCTCCACATCAATTTGCAGTTTCTTACATTTATAAGCCAATGTCCTTTTCGGGATGCCAAGGCTTTGCGCTGCTTTATTTCGGTTACCGCCGGATTCTTTTAATCGGGCGACAATCATTTGTTTCTCAAACAATTGGCTGGCCTGACGCAAGTCGGTGCCGCCAAACAGGTCATCAATATCGGTTGTGGCGACAACTGGCGACCCGCTGGGTTGCCGCCATTCACCTAAAAAAGCCTTGAGCGTTTCTGCCGAATCTTCAGTGGACGCCGAAGCTTGAGCTAAGTAGGTGAAAATAAAATTTTTCAGCTCCCTGACATTGCCGGGCCAATCATGCTGTTTCAACAGACGAATCTGCCGACTGTGCAATGGCGGGTAATATTGTCCCGTTTCCAGACTGTACTGTTTGACGAAATGGGCCGCCAATTCCGGCACGTCTTCAAGGTGCTGCCTGAGCGCAGGCACATTCAGTTGCAATTGGCAAATCCGATAATACAAGTCTTTACGAAACCGTCCCTGCGCAACCATTTCCTCCAAAGGCGCATTGGTTGCGCAAATCAGACGAAAGTCCGCGCGACGCTCCTGGCTTTCGCCAACCTTGCGATAAGTTTTCTCATTCAAAACGCGTAACAACACCGCCTGTAAAGCCTGTGGCATGTCGCCAATCTCATCCAGAAATAATATGCCCCCTTGCGCATTTTCGACCAAACCGGCGCGGCTTTCCGTACTGCCGGTATAAGCCCCCTTCCTGCTGCCAAATAATTCGGCCTCAATCAGATCAGCCGGTATTGCAGCACAGTTAACCGCCACAAAAGGAGTGTTCGGGTCAACAGAAAGCTGATGAATCTGCACGGCCACCAAATCCTTGCCGCAGCCAGTTTCACCCCGAATCAATACGGACAATTGGTTTTGCGCGGCATTAACAATGCCCTGTTGCACTTTCCGGCTGGCCGGATCAGCGCCAATAAAGCGTCTTTTGACCGCTTCAATCTGGGCTTGTTGACGACTCTGATCAGATGCCTGCTTAAGTTGATGGCGCAAATTGTGCTGTTGGCGTTTTTTATCCTCTTGCTCCCGCTGTCGGTCAAGCAGAATCGCCAATAAATGTAACGTTTTCCGCCACAATGGCGATAACTGAGATTTTTCGCCCTGAGAACGACATACCATCAAAATCGCCAGCGGTGGCATTTCGGGCTGAATGCCAAGCGGCGCAATAAGGATATCGGGGTTATCAAGGAACATACCTTGCAAACGTTTAAAAGCGCGACTGGACCCGACCCGTTGATGCAACTCAAATTGCTGAGGCTGACGCATGACATACGCCATACTGACCGGGTGTTCCAGGTCATTGATCGCCACAGATTCGGCGCGCATGGCGGCGTACTTCTCCTCCGTCGCCAACTGCACTAACGGCTCAAACAAACGATAAGTGGCATCCGGTTCGTACAGCACAAACCAGCCATGTCCAACCAAGTCATCGACAATTTGCTGCAAATATCGCTTCACCAGGTCCGTTTTGGTGTCCTGACTCAGGATATCCGCCAACTCGTCAAGTAATTGCCCGGCCTGCACAACCTGAACCTGATTTATTCAACGACAGCGCTAAATTGATGTTCGGCATAGGACAATCTGGCTTTGGCGACCGCATCGCCGCGAGCCACATGACCAAGCACCTCCAATGAGAGTGGCGGCAATAATTCGCCATCAATACTGGCATCCAACATCCGGGCGCCATTTTCTCTTTGTGTGCATTGAGCGCGTAATGCGTCAGCAACCTGCGGATCAAACGCCAAAGGCGCTTTATATTTGTCCAGGAACTGTTGACTGAGCTTGGCCAGTCGCATGTCAACGATAGCGTCAATCGACACATCATCCAGATAATCAAAACGCACTATTTGCATGCGCGCTAGCAAAGCCGGTTTGAGAAACTGGCGCAAACGTTGATTCAATGCCTCATCACTGATGTCTTGTTCGGATAAATGCGCACTGGCACCATCAAAACCCAGATTAGAGGTCAAAAAGAACAAAATGTTTTTACAATCAATAACACGACCTTCCCCATCCGCGATCTCACCTTTATCAAACGCCTGATAAAACAGATTCAACACATCCGGATGGGCCTTCTCAACCTCATCCAGCAATACCACCGAATAAGGATGCTGACGCATCGCTTCGCTCAACACGCCGCCTTCGCCATAACCGACATAGCCTGGCGGCGATCCAATCAAACGCGACAAACTGTGCTTTTCCTGATACTCGGACATGTTAATGGTCGTCAGAAACTGCTTGCCACCAAACAAATAGTCGGCAATCTGCAAAGCGCTTTCCGTTTTACCCACGCCACTCGGCCCAATCAGCAAGAAAGCGCCCAACGGGGTACCTTGACGCTTCAGATCCGCCATCGCCGTCAATAAATGGCGGTGTATTTTGTCAATCGCCCGGTCTTGTCCAAGAATCCGGCTTTTCAGATATTGGTCCAGATGACGCAAACGTTCCAGGCTGCTCCCAGTCAATGTATTCACCGGTATGCCAGTCCAATCCGCAATGACTGCCGCAATTTGCGTTTCATCCACCTCCAAATGGATCAGCGGATCATCCTTTTGCAAAATTTCCAGTTCATGAATCCATTCACCCAAATCCTGCTGCTCAGCATCATCCACCGCTTGCGCCTCTGGGTCTTCGATGGCCTTACGCGCCGCAATGATCTTTTCCACCAGCGCCTTTTGCTGTTCCCAGCGTTGTTGGATATCCGCCTTTTGCGCCTGAATGGTTTGTTGCTCATCTTCAAGGCCCTGAATCCGTTCAAGATCGACCATTCGTCCATGTTGGCGCTCTCTTTGCAGCAGGTCCAGTTCCGTGCGGATTTGTGTTTGCCGGTTATCCAGCCTTGCCAAAGTCTTGGGTACCGTGTCCTGCGCCATGGTGACCCGCGCCGACGCCGTGTCCAGCACATCAATTGCTTTATCCGGTAATTGCCTGCCGGATACATAACGCGCAGACAACGCAGCGGCGGCCGTCAAAGCTTCGTCTGTAATGTATACCTGATGCGATGTTTCATACAGGCTGCGCAAACCACGCAGTATATGAATACTGTCCTCAACTGAAGGCTCATCCAATTTCACCAGTTGGAAACGACGGGATAATGCCGCATCTTTTTCAAAATATTTTTTATATTCCGACCACGTGGTGGCCGCGATCGTACGCAATTCCCCGCGTGCCAGCGCCGGCTTCAACAGATTGGCCGCATCACTGCCACCAGCCTGATTACCTGCGCCAATCAAAGTGTGCGCTTCATCAATAAATAAAATCACCGGAGGCGACGCATTTTTCACCTGATCAATCACAGCTTTAAGGCGCTTCTCAAATTCACCCTTGACCGAAGCGCCCGCCTGCATCGCGCCAATGTCCAATCCCCAGACTTCAACTTTTTGCAACGCCTGAGGCACCCGACCCGCGACGATCCGCAACGCGAGTCCCTCAATCAAGGCGCTTTTACCAACCCCGGCATCGCCGACCGCAATCGGATTGTTTTTTCTGCGCCGGGACAAAATATCAATCATCAAATCAATTTCATCATCCCGACACAGCACCGGATCGATTTTTCCATGACGCGCCGCCCGGGTGAAATTCATCGCGTATTGATCTAATGGCGTTTCGGCTTCAGAAACCACCTCAGACGAGGCGCTTTCCGTCACCTGAGTGACCGAAGACTCCGAGGATTCACTGAGTATTTGAGAGAAGTTCTTACGCAGTGTTTCGCGGTTGATGTTATCCAGCAGCTTAAGCACCGACAGCGGTAAATAACGCCCGGCATTCAACAAAACGGCAAGGAACAAACTGCCACTGCGGATTTGAGTTTGTTCGCCTTCCAGTGAACTTAACAACCAAGCTTCCTGCATAGCCTCAATCAGGAGCGGTGAGAAAGCCGGATATTGCCCTCCCGCATCCGCACGGCTGACAAAAGTGTCTGACAAGTGACGTAAAAAATCCTGATGGGTAATTTGCGCTTGTTTAAGAATCAAACGTAAATCCGTGTAAGGATTTTGCGCCAGTTTATACAACACATGCGCCACCGTGACTTCGTCACCCTGCTGGCTGATGCACAAACTGGCAGCTTCTTCCAAAGAATGCCGACAGTATTTGTTCAACTTGCCAATGACGGTGGCGATATCAATATGAATCATGGATCTGCCCTTTGATGGATTGTTATTGCTGCAAAATCAAATCCAACTGCTTGAGGACATCTTCCGTCACCCCAGACAGATTCATTGCATAAAAAACATAGATAACGCCGAGTGCCACCGCCAAACCCGCCCAAATTGACCAAAGCGGAATCTGTTGGCCGAGACGATATTGCTTGTTACACACATTCCCTTTGGTATCGATCAGGTGTTCCGTTTTGCTGCCACGTTGTTCGCGTAGCAAACGATGCAATTTCCCAATCAATGCATCCAATTGCTGCGTCCCATCCTGCATAACGCCATACTTGCCTTTGAAACCCAGTACCAGGCAAAAATACAAAAATTCCAGCATATCCTGATAGTTTTGCGACTCCATCATCAGACGAGACACAATGGTGAAGAACTTCTCCCCCCCCCAGGTTTCCTGATGATACAAACTGAGCATTGACCGTTCTGCCCACACGGATTGAACGCCCCAGGAAGTTGACATGACCGCCTCATCAACAAAGGCGCACAGGCAATAACGAAAAGCCACTTGGATGGAATTATCGTAATCCAGCGTGCGCACTTCCTCATCAATCGCCGCGATGTCACTGTGCACCCGGTTGTACAATTGCTGAACATCCGCATACTGCTGCACATCGCGCACCCGGAGAATCAGACCAAACAACGGAGTGGCGGCGTCGATCAGTGGGTTAAGGCTATCGCCGCGCAGCTTGAACCAAAGGTCCGTATCCAGGTCAATCTGCTCTATGCCCTCAAAACCGATCGCTTCTTTAGCGCCTGTCGATATATCAGACAATTTCGTCTGCTGCGTGAAGAACGCTTTTTCTTCATCGGCGGAAGGATGATCATTGGATGCCGGCACGACATCATGCGAATCACTGTTTCCCTGAGCCGGTAACGCTTGTTGCATCGGTTTGTCCCCTTACTCTTTTCGCAAAGCCCAGAATTCCAGAGCGAGTTCCGGAAACTCACCCGCGATATGGAACGCAAATCCCGCCGTATCCTGCATCATTTGATGCCATTCCTCACTGCTGCGATCCAGTTCAAAATAAATAAACCCGGCATGGTAAGGCAGATGACGCGGCGCAACAGGAATTGGCCGCAATGGAATACCTGGCAATTGACGGCTGACCAAATCAGACACCTTCTCCAAAGAGGATATTTTGACTTGATGCAACAACTGATCGCGCAATTGACCCAGCTCCATATGCGCTTTCACCGCAAAAATAAAGTCATGCGACTTGATCAAGGAAGCATTCGGCAACACTGCTTGATAGACACCATAATTCTGTTTCTTGATTGTGATCGAGATCGCATTAGGTTGTCCGACACGGGCCAAGGCTTCACGCAACAGGCGTTCGAGCGACGTAAAACAGGCCTGAGGTTCATTATGCTGATAAGCCTGATATTCCTCAGCAAACCGCTGATCACCGTCTTTGAAAGTCGCCAATTCACCACAAGCCTCCACCAACGCGGCATACAAACGTTCTGGATGCAGTAAACGCAAGCTGGATAAATGCTTGATTCTGGGGTGTAGGCGGTTCAACGTTTGCAACAAAAGAAAATCAGCCACATCCGCGACGCCGGCCTGATCCGGCGAACCAATCCGCGCAGACAAATCTTTCGCCCGCTGATTGATCAAATTCGTGATTTCATCCATGAAGCGTTCCAGCCTGGGAATGGCACTCACCGCAAAACTGGTGGGATAAAAGTCTTCATTTAGAATGACAGTATTATTGTCCAATCTATCCTTGATCTGAGTAATCGCCAAAGTGCTGTACGAGCTGATGTCATCCTTCTCCAGCTTCAGGCTGAACGTGAATGTGGCGGTTTTCAGCGGATTAAAATCCCCATCCTCTGAATGCAAATCCTTAATCTCGTGATCTTCAATCACGTAACGGGCATTCGATTGGGATTCAGACCACTTCATCTCCGATCTTTGCGTACGGATTGGCAATGCCAGATACACAATCTGATTGACCGCCGTTAAATCCTGAATGCTTAATGGCTCTGGCTGGGGGGTATCGTTAGGGATGTCGAACACGGAACCATCCGGCATGACACCTTGCGCCCGCTCAATTGCCAATTTGCCAGTTCTGAGCAATTTCTCGTCAAACCGTAATTCCGTCAGCCCGTACAGAAACTCGTTATAGCTATCAATACGCTGGTTGACGTAATGCTCAAGATAACGTGTTTCCTGTTGGAAGTGTTGTGGCCGCACAAACAACCCTTCATGCCAGACCACCCGATTGTTTACCGCCATAATTACAATTCCTGTTTTTTTACTGATACTTGCGCTTCATCAAAATAAAGCAGCAAAGAATATTCACTACCCTTGGATTTCACCTTGACGAATGTCTTCCATTCCTTGTTGGCGTAATCGCTATAAGCTGCGATCACAGCGACATAGCGCGTCTCTTCCTGTAGCGCAAAAGGCTCAATAAATTTGAATTCGGTCGGCATCAAGGTGTAATCATCATGTGCGAGATAAGTGGTGCCCAGCACGGATTCCAGATCGGCGAACAAACTCTCGAAATCTGCCTGCAAAAACAACGAATTATCCTTTAACTGAATCACTTTGAACGCAATGGGGGTCGCCTCCGGTTCGGGTGACGCATCCACTTTTTTTGCGCCATCCACCGCAATTTCCTCCACCGGATCGAAAACCGCCTCAACAGCAACCTCCAGTTTCGGCGGATCGGGTATCCGCAGAATGTCATCAACTGACGGAATATCCTCCGACATCGGCGGCGGGTCTGACATGATCTCTTGATATACCTCCGCCAGAAACGCCGCTTCATCCAAAACCGGCGTTTCCTGAGCTTCCACTGGAGGCTCAGCCACTTCTTCTGGAGACACTAATTCATTGTCGTTATAAATATTCGGATTCACATTGGCTGAGGCATTCATACTCAGCGTCATGGTGGATGGTTGATCCTCCGGTTCGCCAACCGGAATTGACGGATCCATCCACACCTCAACCGTTTTGGTCGCCAAATCGACAATTGAGGAACAGCCGCTGAGCAGCAATAAGCCTGATAGCAGCATTATTTTATGCATGAAACTATACCTTCTCGGCTGCTCTCATTTTGCGATCATAGGTTTGCTCGAAAATCTCCCAAAACATTTTCTCCAAACCGGTCTGGCGAGAAGACGCCATTTCCGTGTAATAATCCTGATACATTCTCCATGACCAAGCATCATCTGCCGTTTCAGCATCCTGTTCGCGACGATAATGATCGAAGCGCTGTTGCAGATTCTCTGGGTCAAACGCTTGTAATAACTGCCGCAGGCTTTCCTGAATGGAGCTGATCAACGCCAACTGGCTGTCCCGGATATTCTGCATACTCTCTTCAATGGCATGCTCAGGTGCCAGATGCACCCGGCTTTTATGCGGCGAAAACAGGGCTTTGACGGTTTCCTCATAGGACATATCCATCCGCAACGGATTATCTTCAATCGCTTGGTAGCTGCGCCCCAATAAAGCAAGGTCAACCTTGTTTTCCTTATCCATCTGATAAAGCGCTAACAATCCCTGAATTGCCGCCTGCAACGCGCGACCCGATTGATGCAAAAAATGATGTGCCTGTTCGGTATCCATTTCCTCCATCGGCGCGCCCAGGCTGTTAATCAAAGGGCCGCTGACAATATGATCAACCTCCTGAGTTTGGTGGAGGGGTTGTTGATCGGTTTTTTGTGCATGGTCCGCCATGGCTTCAACTCCTAAATGCTCGTTAGATGGTGATGTAAACCGCCTGGAAGAATCAACAAGCTCAGGCGCAGAGTTCACAATCGTATTTTGAGATTGCGCGGCAAAACGGGTGGCGAAAACAGTTTCAAGCTCATGCTGCTGTTGTTGCGCCTGCTTAGCCTCAAGTGCACTGGCGTCATGGATAAAATCATTGCCATCACACGCCTCCCGATATTCCAATAATTGCTGCAGGACGCCATATTCATCGGGCTGCCCGGCCCCCCGCCCTTCGGCGGATATCGACGGCATGGCATCCAACCAATCACGGCCCGATTCAATGTTAAACAATTGCCCTACTTCCAGTTCGCGCAAATGGTTGACGTTATAAACCGCTGCGATAGCTCCATCGCCAATATTCACCGTGATCTCATACTTGCCAATACGAATCAGATCCAGATCCCTGAGCGCAACGATATGCATTTTCCCTAACGCATCCTGATGCTCATTAATATAGGTTTTTCCGCATAAATCAACTAATGTGAATTGACCATCCATTCTGCCGACTTCCGCATGCAGCGCTTCAACCGTTCCCATCGGATCGTACAAACGCCAATCCACTCCGCCACTGCCAATCGTCGCCCTGTCTTTATCCAGCGAAAATGAGGGCAAGGAGCCATGGCCCAATTCCTGAGGGTTTTTAACCCGCAAAAATAATCTCTCTTGCACATCCTGAGCCATTATTTGCGCACCCCAATCCTGATCGCTGACTCACGCTGCAAGCTGGTTTTCCCGAGAAAAGATGTCCAGCCCAGCCTGGGGCTGTCCTGTTGACTCAAGCGGAAAGGCGGCACCTCTTCCTGAAGCAAACCTAACTCCAGGTCATAGGACAACTGATCACGCAATAAAAATTCGACCAAGCTGTTCAGCGGTCGATAAGAATGGCCTATCGGTAAGAATTCACCAAAACGTTCACGATTTAACCCCAAAATGGAAATCACGAACTTGGAACTGATGCTTAACACCCGTTCGCCGACGATAAAGCTTTCCGACAACATCACATTGCACGAACCCAGTCTGTTTTGCTGCGCGACCGATACCTCAACATAACGCTTGTCCCATTCTTTAATTTCAACCCGCTCCAGGTCAAAACAATGCGCTATGATGCCGGCCACCATCGAAGGCGCACGACTCCGCGTCGCCACCATGCCGACATAAGTCAGCAAGCGGCTCCAGGGAATCGGATTTTCACCCCTTAAATCGACATCATTGAGGCCAACCAGAGAAAAAATATCTTGCGAGAAACGATCCTTGGCTTCGGGGGAAAAACGAATGTAATAACGATACTTTCGCCAGGCGCGATGCAACAGGGTGATCAAACGGTGATTAAAAAAATTAAAAAACGGCACTCGAATACCGATCTGCTGATAGCCCTCGTAAGCCAATTTTTCCAAATAATGATGCGGCAACGGCGAGCTGCCACCATGTATGCCCATAAAAGCAATCTGAATGAAATAGCGTTCCATTTCACACCGCTGCTCAACCCCGGCTTGACAGACATCCGCTTTCGGAAACCCGAGAGAAGGATCCGTTTCATAGCGAATCAATTCACGACACGGCTGGATATCCAGCGGCTGCTCCAAATCATCCTGATTGAGACGATGAATACGCTCAACCAATTGATAAAATTGGTGTCTGCTGGCTTCCTCCAGTATTTCCCCGGTTAAATCACCGGCTGGCTGCCGCGTTCCAGATTCCATAAATAGCGCTCGTTATTGCCCAGATTTTTCATTTCCAGAATATGGAATGAATTGATGCTGCTATACAGCGAGAAAAATTTCGATAGCACCGTACCAAACAAATACATTTCCCCATCGCACAAAAATCCCTCATGATCCAATTCCAACCGACTTTGCAAGCCTCTTACAGGAAAACCTTTAATCAGCCGGTCAACCGGTTTGGTATGAATCGCCTTGATGCTATCCAGACGCCGCTGTGAACGGCGTTGCGCCTGCACGTCATGCAAAGCGGCGAAATCATAACTGCGAATAATATTTTTCAGCGGCTCCGGCTGTAGCATGGAAAGATAATTGAGCGCCAAATTGGAAATCAACGTCCAATGCAAACTATCGTCAATCACCGGGTGAGTCGTCATCGTAGGCTTGGTGATATTGGTGAAAGTGACATAAGACGGCATCGCATCGGTTGACACATTAATATCACCAACCCCTAACGCCTCAGGCAAAGTCCCATTCGTGCAATACAAGTCGGTTGAAATAATCTCATCTTTGCCAACATAAAGGCTTTCGTCGCTACGAATGAACGACAACGCATGTTCCATAACATCATCTTTTAACGAAGTCCTGACATGCTGACGGTAATACAACTCCTTACGGCCATGCTGGCGCTCAATTTCATGCTGGAAGGATTCAAAAGGCGAGTAAATCCTTTCGCGGTCTGACCCACCCTTTTGTCGTGTGCCAGCGACCTTCTCAATGCTGAATATCTCAAACCGGTCGCCCTTGTCATCAGACTGACCACCAGCCGCCTCCTGATCACCGGATTGCGCTTCCCCCTCGGATAAAATCGGATTGCCCGAAGGCCTTAATGCATAGGACAGACGTTTTCCATCAAGGCGGATCGGTTCGCCTGTATGCTTAAACAAATTCACCGCTGGCACGCAAAACAAGGCGAAATCATGATCACGCACCTTAATATTATCCGGCATGGCGCGATTAAAATGGAACTCAACCACAGCGCCATCCGCATCACTATCTGGCCAGCCGTGTTGCAAACGGGTCAACCGGAAATGATAAAAACGTCGCTGAAAAGCCAAAAACTCCTGAATAATCCGATAACCATCAAAGACATTCGGGGGATATCGCAAAATTGCTTCCTGCGGAGAAAAACCAAGCGGCTGTATCACATCAGAGCCAAGTTGCTTTTCCTCCTCTCCACTGCGGATCACGATCTTATCCAGATAACGAAACACCCAGAGATAAATCGTCAACGCCGTATAATCGTCGCCGCTCAGGTATAAATCCAGGCTATCGCACCCGATTTGTCGAATAGGCTGTTGATCCAACGTCTGCAAAGATAAGGCGATCACCGACTTTTCACGGCTATGTTGCTCACCCACCCGCGCAATCCGCAATGGATAAACATCCACATCACTGGTCGTGTAAAACTTACAACTGACGCCATCAACCCTTTGCGATATGAGCAAGGTATCCTTAGGCAAAACCTGATGCTCACTCAAACCATTCACCACCGGGTCGAAGCGGATAATCGTCATCGACGGCACAGGGCGTAAATAATTGGGCCACAACAAAGTCAGCAAGGAGCGAGTCAATTCAGGGAAATCGTCCTCAATTTTTTCTCTGAGGCGGGAAGTGAGGAAGGCAAAACCCTCCAAAAGACGTTCAACATCAGGATCTGAGGATTCAGATGCCAGAAAACGGGATAATTGAGGATGGCGGCTAGCGAAGTCTTTACCTTGCAAGCGCAAAAATGCCAGTTCATCCCGATACAATTGCTGCAATGTCACCGACATTCAATACCCCTGTAGCCAAGCCACTCACAATTTATGGGTCGCCCACCATGAGTACGGCAGGCCATACAACATTGATAAGCAGCTTGATCCTAAGCTGCTGAAATCGCCTCCAGGGAATCGCCCTATCTCTGGCGCAAAAAATACTTCGCTTACTCAAAAGCGACTTAGCAAAATAATCCTCTTAATGATTGCCGATAAGCTGCTAAAGCACAGTGTAACGACGGTCAAATCCATTTAACACCATATCAATCTCAACCTTTTGCGCGGCATCTTCAGCCAGAATGTGGCCGGTAATATGGAAATCAAGCACCAACGGCAAATCCTGATTTGGCGCGCATTGAATATGCTCAACCACCAACCGCGGTTCATAACGCGCGATCGCATGGCGAACATCCTCAACAATCGTGGAAACCATATCAGATGAGCCAATCGCCGCATCGTTAAAATCCGCCAACCCAAATTCAGGCGTACTGGCCGACGAACCCTTACGCGAATTCAGCAAAATCCGGATTTGCTGCTTGATTGCAGTAACCTGCTCAGCCACCCTTTTCTCACCCCGTGGCTTACGGCGCAATTGTTTGGACGTTGCTTTAAGACGCCCAAACAAACCGACGGATTCTCCATCAATCATGCAGAATCGTCACATCAAGCCTGATCCAGTTTACCAACCAGAGAAAGCTCGAAATTAGCGCCCATATATTTAAAGTGTGGACGCACCGCCAGCGAAACCTGATACCAACCTGGATCGCCCTCGACATCCATGACTTCAATCTTCGCAGCGCGCAGTGGACGGCGGCTTCTGACATCCGCAGGTGGGTTTTCCTGGTCCGCAATGTATTGCTTGATCCAGACATTGAGTTCGCGCTCCAAATCCTGACGTTCCTTCCAACTGCCGATCTGTTCACGCTGGAGCACTTTGATGTAGTGCGCCAGACGATTGATGATGAACATGTAAGGCAATTGCGTTCCCAACTTATAGTTGGTCTGGGCTTCCTGACCCTCTTTCGTTTTTGGGAACATTTTGGGCAACTGAGTCGAATTCGCCGAGAAGAATGCGGCGTTATCGCTATCCTTGCGCATAGTCAGTGGAATAAAGCCCTCTTCGGAAATTTCAAATTCCTTTCTATCCGTGATCAATATTTCCGTTGGAATTTTGGCCTGTAGCTCACCCATGGACTCATACAGGTGAACGGGTAAATCTTCAATCGCGCCGCCGCTCAGCGGGCCGATAATATTCGGGCACCAGCGGTATTTGGCGAAACTGTCGGTCAAGCGGGTCGCCATCAGGAAAGCCGTGTTTCCCCACAAATAGCTTTCATGATCATCAGTCACATTCTCCGTGTAATCAAAATTACGAATCGGATTCTCAACCGGATCATACGGTGTACGCAGCAGGAAACGCGGCATCGTCAAACCCAGATAACGGGCATCCTCGTTCTCACGCAGGCCACGCCATTTCGTGAAACGCGGACTTTCAAAAATATCCTTCACATCATTCAGATTGGGAAGTTCGATATAGCTGTCTACATTGAAGAACTCATGTCCCGCCGCCGAAATGAAAGGCGCATGCGCCATCGCGCTGACCGCCGCAACATTGTTCAGCAATTTGATATCTGGCGATGAGGGGCCGAAAGTGTAATTGCCAATGATAGCGCCCACTGGTTCGCCACCAAATTGACCATACCCAGAAGAATAAACCTGCTTATACAAGCCACTCTGGACAACTTCGGGTGAGAACTCGAAATCATCTATCAATTCCGTTTTGGTGACATGCAGGATTTCAATTTTAATATTTTCCCGGAAATCCGTACGATCAATTAACAGTTTCAAGCCTCTCCAGGATGACTCCAGCTTCTGCACTTCTGGGTGGTGCAAGATGGCATCAACCTGATTACTCAGCTTTTTATCGACCTCAGCGATCATTCTGTCCACTAAACGCTTATTGACAGGCTCTTCACGACTGTCCGTTTTCAGCATTTCAGCGATGAATTCCGTTACGCCTTTCTCAGCAATAGCGTATTCTCTTTCTTCTTCGCGGCCAATCCGCGTCTGGGCCATGATTTCTTCCAACAAACCCAGATTGGATTGACTTTCTGGCGCAGCTACTTCTTCAGTGGCTTCCATGATTTACTCCTCGAAATCGTTAAATTACGTTCAACTGTGGTGCTTGGATCAAGTGATATGAAATTGGCGGATGAAGTTATTCACCGTCTTCTTTATCGCCATCCGGTTTATCATCACCACCATCCGGCAAAACCAAATCCAATTCACTGGCCAGTTTTTCACGCGCCTGATCATCATCCAACAATTCCTGGAGCTTGGTCCGGAAAGCGGGCACGTTACCCAAAGGTCCTTTCAAAGCAACCAATGCCTCACGCAACTCTAACAATTTGTTGAGTTCAGGCACATTAGCGGCGACGTTATCGGGAGAAAAGTCTTGCAACGACGCAAATTTAAGCTCGACAGGTAAAGTCGCATCGTCATCCGCATTATCCGTCAAATGATCATCAACGGTCAGGTTGAGCTTAAGGTCAGCCTCCTGCATGACGGAATTAAACGTTGTTTTATCAATGCGCACGGCACGACGATCTTCCAGCGCAGCTTCTTCACCCTGCCCCTTGAAATCACCCACAACCATAAGACGAAGGGGTAATTCAATTTCGGCCTGTTGATCGCCAGTAGCTGGAACATATTTAATGTTAATACGCTCTTTAGGTGCGACGGATCCATCTTTTGCCATCTCAGTACTCTCCTCAATTTGCTCTGAAAGTAATAGATAAGGACTAAAACGCGCATCACCCAAGCATGGCGACAATCATCTAAAATTTTCTAAACTGCCAGCTTTGTTGAAACACGCTGTTACGTTCTCTTATAAACCGCGCTAACTGTATGCCAAATAACATGACCTTTCAATGAGAAATCCACCAGAACTCATGACTTTTTACATGACATTTTTATTAACAGAACTGCCATGATAGAATCGTTAACCATGATTAATGATGAATATACAATATTTAATATTCCATTAAATTCTAATTCTTGTGCCAATAAAAATTCATTGCCATTTTCAAATCAGCAATCAGTACGCACAACAATCGATGATTCATGAGATTTGAACAGCCCAAGCTCATCACATCCGCTAAGCTTTATCCAAGGTCGCCTTACATTGCTCACGCGCCCGGTAATGGCGAATCGCAGGCAGCATCAAAAGCAATAGGACAAGAAACAACGCACCAATGGGCCACAATACAGGCTGATTCCAGGCATGCTGCCGCTCGGCGCGTATTGCACCATCAATGCGCTTGTACTTCAACGTGTTATTCGCCATCAAATGCGGTAAGGCATTGTGATACCAAGCATGATGCAGACTGAATGCCTTGGGGTAAAAACCAAACAACCAGGGAGACTCCACGCGTAGAATTTTCACCATTTGATGAATAATGTGTTGACGCTCTGCATTGTTCGGCATGTCTTTCATTTGCTCAAATAGACGATCAAACCCCGCATGCTGGAAATTGACTGCATTCTCACCACGATGCGCAACCTTGCCATTCGGGCCATACAACAAGAACATAAAATTCTCAGGATCCGGGTAGTCCGCATTCCATCCCCAGCTAAAGATTTGCGCAGTCCCTTGTAGCATTTTGTCCTGGAAACGATTGTAGTCCGTTGTGCGCACCACCAATTGAATACCCAATTTCTCAAACTGATGAGCATACCATTGCAGCATGGACTTGCTCCCGGGGCCGGATGCCAACGTATCGTAGTACAGAATCAATGGCCCACCGGTCGCCGGATCCCGACCATCTGGATAACCCGCTTCCGCCAGTAATTGCTTGGCGACACGGATTGGGCGTCGCCGGGCCTGGCCTTTACGCCACTCATAAACCACCGGATTCATGCCAGCTTCGCCAGACAAATGCCCGAAGATACCAGGAGGCAAAGGACTATGCGCAGCAGCTCCGCGACCATTACGAAAAATGGAAATGTATTCCTCCCAATCCACCGCAATGGCGATGGCCTGACGCAATTTTCGGGCGCGTGCCTGATCAGCCGGATCATCCGGTTTGCCGCCCACCACCGGATCGACCATATTAAACCCGGTATAAAAAATGGAGGTTTCAACCGCCGTATTCAGTCGGATCTGTTGATTCCGCAAACTTTCGGTCAACTCGGCTTCGCCCTCCGCATCAAACTGTATCGCTTCATCAAAACTATCCGAGGCAATACCGGAATTATCATAATATCCCTGCAAAAACTTGTTCCAACGCGGAATGGCCTCTTTTTCCAAACTATAAATCGCTTTATCGATAAAAGGCATCGGTTTACCAGCGTCCTTTAAAAGCACAACATTATCCGTACCATCGACCGGATAAGCTTCACCATGAAAATTCGGATTACGCGCCAGCACCATGCGCAAATTCGGATTATTCTCGGTCAACATAAAAGGCCCGGAACCAACCGGATACCAATGCAAGTTCAGGTTCTTCTCCGCCATACCGGGCTGCGCATAAAAACGTTCCGCCTCCCAAGGCATCGGCGCAAAAAAGTTCATCGCCAGCCAGTAAGTAAACTGCGGATAAACACGCTTGATGCGAATGCTGAAGCTATATCGGTCAATACGCCGCAAACCCTCCATGGGAATGGGTCTGAGATCCGTCCATGACTTTCCCGCTGCCTTGTTTTGCTGATATTGATCAGCGGCGCGCTCGGCGAAGTCAGCAAACCCGACAATATGTTCCGACATCAGACCACTCACTGGTGAATGGTTCGGCGTAAACGCCAACCGCTTGATCTGATAAAGATAATCGTCGGCAACTAACTCACGCGTACCGGTTTGTGCAAAATCGGCCAAGTCAAAACGGTTAACCAAATCTTTCTGGGTCAACGGCCAATAAACCGGCGTTCCATCAGGTTGACGGGCAAAGGCGGGATGAGGTTGGTATTGTATTCCGGGCCTCAGTTCAATCCGATATTCCGTGAAAGCAATGGTTTGCCGGTCAGCATGTTCTGGTAACGGGTCGCCCGCAATATCCAGATACTGCACGGTCGGCATCGCGGTCGCTGTTAGCGGAGTCAGTTCATAAGGACGTTTGAGAAAGTGATATTGCAGCGGCGGCTCATAAATCTGCGAGATAAAGGCCCACTCGTTTGCACTGTATGAACGCGCCGGATCAAGATGTTTAGGGCGCTCACTGAAAGAGCCGTAAAGCACCGACTGTTCGGTTTCGCCTGCCGGATAAGGATTGTTCCATTGACTATCAGTACAAGCTGACAGAGACAGACTCCCGCCAATAAACGCAAGTCGGAGAAACCCTCGCAAATCGTGGAAAATGCTCACCAAAGTATTGCCGCAATTGGAAAACCAAGCTGGATTCTAGCAATTAAAAACAAGAATCACAGAGCATCATTCAATCACCCCAAAATCAACGGCGAATAAAGATAATGTCCGAGATAGGATGACCTAAACCTTGACCGCGCTGTTCAAACTTGGTAAGCGGACGCTCCGCCGGACGCGGCGCATAACCTCCCTCAGTCGCTGCATTGCGAAATAATGCCGGACAGCCATCCAACACTTCCAGCATATGCCCGGCATAATCCTGCCAATCAGTAGCGGCATGAAAAAAACCGTCCGCATGAATTTTACGCGCCAATAACTCGATCAACGCCGGTTGCACAATACGTCTTTTATGATGACGTTTTTTACGCCATGGATCAGGAAAAAACAAATAAACCCCAGCCAGCCCCGCATCCGGCACCATGGTTTCCAACACTTCCATGGCGTCATGTTGGCAGACACGCACATTCGTCAACTCATATTCCGCCAGTTTAAGCAGCAAATGCCCGACCCCCGGCGTATGCACCTCAACCCCGATATAATTTCTCTCTGGATGCCGCCGCGCCATGGTCACCAGCGCTTCACCGTTACCACAGCCAATCTCTATATAAACCGGATGATGATTCTCAAATACGGTGAATAAATTGAGCGGCTGCTCCTGATAGGGCAACCCAAACCGGGTCCAATAGTCATCCAGCCCACGCTGTTGACCTTTGGTGAGCCGTCCCTGACGCAAAACATAACTGCGTAATATTCGACGATTCATCATCGGTGCCGTTCAGAGCCTGTTGGCTTAATGCACAGATAATGAATTAGCCGGAACAGATGGCGCACGCGATTCCTGGTGCTCCGTAATCCGTCGCAAATCACGCTTATCGATCAAATCCTGCAAACTGACTTGCCCCAGGTATTCACGAATTTTATTGCTGAGTTCATGCCATAAGTCATGCGTCAGGCATTGTTCATTATCCTGACAATTATGTGCGCCGCCACATTTGGTCGTATCCACATTCTCATCAACAGCGGAAATCACCTGGGAAACAGAGATATCCGACGCTTTATGTGGCAATGAATAACCACCACCCGGCCCCCGCACGCTGAGCACCAGACTCTGTTTACGCAAACGGGCGAACAACTGCTCAAGGTAAGACAGCGAAATCCCTTGACGCCGGGAAATATCAGCCAGGGTGATAGGACCTTCAGCTTGATGTATCGCCAAATCCAACATGGCGGTGACAGCGTAACGACCTCTGGTGGTAAGTTTCAAGTGATGTAACCTATCAGTCAGTTGCAAGTATGGATTTGAATATACAACCTGGATTTAAGCAATCAAGTCTTTAAAAAACAAGGAAACCTCAACGCGCATGACGACGAATTCGCTGGACGCCCCATAAAGCGTTCGACTCTCTGTGACTCAACGTCAAACCCTCAGCCATCTAAGACGAATATTGCATCCCAAGCGCCATCTTCTTCCCTAAAATCTTTACCCTTTTAGTCAGGCAATACATTGCATATCCTAGCTTCCGGTAGGGAAGCATTCTATCCCAACTCATTATTGACAAAATACCCCTTGACCCACGCCAGGCTGATAACCAACATCCAAATCAGCATAACGCCCCAAGAGCCATTACAGGATGCATCATCCCACCCAAGAATGAAAATCCGGGCATTACAGGCAAAAACTTAATTAAAGGCTATTCCGTGGAAAATCATGAACTTTATGCAAAACTCATCACTAACCTGGGCGAAGATGTACAACGTGAAGGATTATTGAAAACACCGGAGCGCGCGGCGAAAGCCATGGAATTCCTCACCAAAGGCTACGCCGAAACTCTGGATGAAGTGGTGAATAACGCTGTTTTTGAATCCGATAGTGATCAGATGGTGATCGTGAAAGATATCGAATTTTACTCGCTATGCGAACACCACCTCTTGCCTATTGTCGGTAAAGCTCATGTCGGTTATCTGCCACAAGGAAAAGTACTGGGACTGTCCAAAGTCGCCCGGGTGGTGGATATGTTCGCCAGACGCTTACAAATTCAAGAAAAGATGACCAAGCAAGTTGCTGAAGCCATGCAAGAAGCGACGGATGCGAGAGGCGTTGGCGTCGTTATTGAAGCCCAGCATTTTTGCATGATGATGCGCGGCGTTCAAAAACAACACACATGGACCACTTCATCCATAATGCTAGGTGCCTTTAAAGACAACCAAAACACGCGTCAGGAGTTTTTAAATCTGATCAAATAAATCAGACCTGCCCCGCTCAACGTTAAGACCGCATTGATCCTTTATTGGTCTGCGCAAAAAGCTTATAGAAACAGACAGGGGCTAAGCTGATAAGAATCGCGCTGGATCCTGGGATGGATCACAAGCATAGCTGAATCTATGTGGCGTCGAAGCACCAATCCGCAACAGAGTCAGCTCGCCTCCCCACAAGCATCCCGTATCTAGCGCCCAGACATTATGTTCAGCACAGTACCCCAGTGTTGACCAATGGCCAAACACAATCCGGGTATCCAGACTTTGACGGTCAGGCAGAGTAAACCAGGGTTGCGCCTGCGGATTCGTTTGCGAACCTGGCGCGCCCTTTTCTCGCAGCTCGAGTTGACCTTCAGGCGTACAAAATCTGAGGCGGGTGAAGCAGTTGGTGATAAAACGCAGTCGCGATATACCTCCCAGGTCATCAGACCAGCAAGCGGGTTGATCACCGTACATTTGCGCGAAATAATCTGGCGCAGCCTTTTCATCACGTAAGACAGCTTCAACCTCATGCGCAAGTTCCAGGGCCTTTACAACAGACCATTGGGGCGGCAAACCAGCATGCAACATGGCAAAACCAAGTCCGGCATCCCAATGCAACAATGGCCGATAGCGCAACCAATAGATCAACTCACTACTGTCCGGCGCATCCAACACCGCTTGCAAACTATCTTTACCAGACCGGCGACCATAACCAAACGCTAATGCCAGCAAATGCAAATCATGATTGCCCAGTACGCAAACCGCCGATTCACCCAGTCCGCTGATAAAACGCAAGACATCCAGTGAGTGAGGACCCCGGTTGACCAGATCGCCGACACACCACAGTTGATCTTTGGATGGGTCAAAACCTACCTGATCCAAAGCATGGCGCAATGGATCATAGCAACCTTGAATATCACCAACAGCGTAAACAGCCATTTTGGAAAGGGATTTAATGTAATGTGCGGGGAATAGACAACGTAAACTGGCTAATTGGCGCATAAAACGCCTCGCCATCATCTTTCACCATTTCATACTCACCTTCCATCACGCCCACCGGTGTTTCCAAAACAGTCCCGCTGGTATATTGGAATTGCTCGCCGGGGCGTAAATAAGGTTGTTCACCCACAACACCTTCGCCGCGCACCTCTTGCACCTTGCCGTTGGAGTCCGTAATCACCCAATGCCGGTTAATCAATTTTGCGGCTTCGTGACCGGTATTACTGACAGTAATGGTGTACGCAAATACATACCGATCAGATTCGGGATCAGATTGCTGCTCAATGTAAACCGTATCCACACCGATATCGATTTGATGTTGGTTCATAATCGTCAAATGAGAAAATCAGATAATCGCGGAACCATACCATGTTCCCGTGGGAGGTGCAGAATCAAAAAAACCCGCAAAGATCTGCCACGCGCAAACCGTAGGGAGTCAGGATCGCTGATCACCCCCTATGGCCAGGGCAATCGGACTTAATTTAGGCCAAGGATTTTAAGCAAATACTGGTTGTCCC
>JAPQLC010000008.1 GCA_030826945.1 Candidatus Thiobius zoothamnicola | reverse complement strand
CCCCATTACCTCATCTTGTTTCTCTTTGCAACACAATTTAAGCCCGATTGCCCTGACCCTATGGCCTTGCGCACTTGCTGATTTCAGCACATATGCTAGCCTTCACCAGCAAATTGAATCCTGGCAGGAGAAGGGGCAATGTCTGAACGACTCAAGGTTGGCGTCGTGGGAGTGGGCTATCTGGGTCGTTTCCACGCATTGATTTATTCCAGGCACCCTGGGGTTGAATTGGTCGGCATCACAGACATCAACTCAGCCGCTGCTGAAAAAGTCGCTCAGGAAGCAAATTGCACCGCCTATAAAGATCCCGAAGTATTGCTGGAAAAAGTTGAAGCGATCAGCATTGTCGTCCCAACAACGGCGCACTTAGCGGCAACCCGCCCTTATTTACGCGCCGGCAAACACGTACTATTGGAAAAACCCATCGCCAGCACCCAAACAGAAGGCGCGGAAATCGTCCGGCTGGCGGAAGAGGCTGGCGTCATCCTGCAAGTCGGCCATCTGGAACGGTTTAACGCTGGTGTGATGGCGTTGAGCGAACGCATTCAGGCACCGCGTTTTATTGAGGCCCAGCGCATGAGTCCGTTCGTCGCACGGGCCACGGACGTGGATGTGGTTTCGGACTTGATGATCCACGATATTGATATTGTGCTGTCCCTGATTGGCGGTGATATCCAACAAATTTCAGCGACTGGCGCGAGCGTATTGACGCCGCATATCGACATCGCCAGTGCACGTCTTGAATTCACCAATGGGGCCGTGGCGAATGTGGTCGCCAGTCGCATATCGCGTGAAAAAATTCGCCGGATACGGGTATTTGAACATCGGCGTTACCAATCACTGGACTTTATCGGGCAAACGCTGGAAACCGCCTATCCGGCACAACAAGCGGGTGAAGACTGGCCGGAGATCATCAGCGAACAAATTTCCATTGAGCCGGTTAAGCCGCTGGATGTGGAAATTGATGCTTTCATTCAGTCAGTCAAAACAGGTCAAGCGCCGATAGTGGATGGCGCCACCGGTCTACGCGCTTTGGAAGTCGCCTTACAAGTCAGAAAAAAAATAGAGTCTATCCAATGCTGACCGTTTTATGATCCGCGTTTTATTGGTTGACGACCATGCGCTGTTTCGCGCCGCATTGCGTAGCGTGCTCCACGAAACCAAAGACATTAAAGTCACTGGCGAAGCGGAAACCGGTGAAATCGCGCTGGAAAAAGCCCGCGAGCTGTCGCCCGATTTAATCCTGATGGACATCAAGATGCCAGGTATGGGCGGTCTGGAAACCACACGCCGTCTTTTCCAGCAAAACCCTGACAACAGAATCCTGATGGTCACCGCTTTTGATCATGACCCTTTTCCCAATCAACTGCTCAATGCTGGCGCAAAAGGATTTATTTCCAAAAACTGTCAGGCTGATGAGTTTTTTATCGCCATCCGTACCGTGATGGTCGGCAACCTGTATCTTTCCAACAAAGTCGCCCAACAAATCGCATTAAACCGGACAACTGGCCGGGATGATGCCAAAAAGAACCCGTTTAACGCCTTATCAGCCCGCGAAATGCAGGTCATGCTGATGATCGTTCAGGGGAGAAGTAACCCAACAATCTGCGAGGCTTTATTTTTAAGCCCTAAAACCATCTCAACCTACCGACGTCGTTTATATGACAAACTGGATGTGAACAATGATGTCGAACTCACTCACCTCGCGCTCTCACACCATGTCATCTGATCCGTTTTTTGATATTCAATGCCGTCAATGTCCTCGCCTGGCGGAATTTCTTGATCACACCCAAATACAATACCCGGATTATCACTGCCGGCCTGTTGCGCCCTTCGGCGCAGACCAACCGGCTTTATTGATTGTCGGCCTCGCACCGGGTTTACATGGCGCAAATGCGACAGGTCGGCCTTTCACCGGCGACCATGCCGGCATTTTGCTCTACCAGACGTTATATCAATTCGGCTTCGCCAGTGCGCCAGAATCCATATCCGTGGACGATGGATTAAAGTTGATTGACTGTCGCATCACCAACGCCGTCAAATGCGTACCGCCGCAAAACAAACCCACGGGACCCGAAATCAACACCTGCCGTCAATACCTGACCACCGAACTCAAATCCCTGGAGCCGCGTAGCCTCATCATTGCATTAGGCGGCATTGCTCACAAATCCGTCATTGCCGCACTCCATCTGAAACAGAAAGATTATCCGTTCGCCCACGCCGCTGAACACCCAATGCCACATGGCGGCATCTTATTGGATTCTTATCACTGTAGTCGTTATAACACCCAAACCCGCCGCCTGACCCCTGAGATGTTCCAGCAAGTTTTCGCCCGCGCACGTCAATGGATTGATGAACAACACGGATAACACGTTTGACGCCAAGGCCTTCCTGAAAACCCTGACCCACAGACCGGGGGTGTACCGGATGTTGGATAAAAACGGAGGGGTATTGTACGTTGGCAAGGCTAAAAATCTGGTCAAACGGGTCAGCACCTATTTCACCCGCGCGACCAATAAACGCATCGCGGCTATGGTGGCGCAGATCGCCGACATTGCCATCACGGTCACCCATACCGAATCCGAAGCCCTGCTGCTGGAATACAATCTGATCAAAACCCATCAACCACGGTATAACGTGCTGTTGAGGGATGACAAAAGCTATCCATACCTCTATCTCTCCGCTGACCAATTCCCCCGTTTGACGCTGCATCGTGGTTCGCGTCATCAAAAAGGGCAATATTTTGGCCCCTACCCCAGCAGCAATGCTGTTCGTCAAACCTTGAGACTGCTGCAAAAACTGTTTCCGGTGCGGCAGTGCGAAAACAGCTATTACGCCAACCGGTCGCGTCCCTGCCTGCAATATCAAATTGAACGTTGCACCGCACCCTGCGTCGGCTTCATCAGCACGGAACAATATGCACAGGATGTGAAAGACACCAAACTTTTTCTACAGGGCAAGGCATCCCACGTCGTTGAACGTTGGATCCATAAAATGGAGACCGCCTCAGACGCTTTGGAATTTGAACAAGCTGCCAAACTACGTGACCAGATCAATGCGTTGCGCAGCGTACAGGAAAAACAATACATTAATGGCGAACGCGGCGATCTGGATATCGTTGCTGTCGCCACCAAGGCAGGCATGGCCTGCTTGCAGATTTTCTTCGTGCGCCACGGCCATAATTTGGGCAACAAAATTCTGTACCCACGTACGGGAGAAGGCGCCGAATCCGCTGAACTGATTTCTGCATTTATCGCACAATACTATTTGGCGAAAGCCGCGCCGACGGAAATTCTGGTGAATGTCTTGCCTGAAGATCAAACCGCATTGGAAGAAACCCTCAGCCTCCAAGCCGAGCGCAAAGTCCGCATCAAACACAAGCCAAGGGGCGAACGCGCACGTTGGTTGACCATGGCAACGACCAATGCCGCCATGGCGCTGGAAGCCCGCCTGGCCAGCTCAACCGCCAACCAACAGCGCCTTGACGCTTTGCGCCTTGCGTTGGATATGGACGAATCCCCCAACCGCATGGAATGCTTTGACATCAGCCACACTCAAGGCGAGGAAACAGTCGCCTCCTGCGTCGTATTCCAACAAGGCGAACCTTATAAAAGCGACTATCGACGCTTCAACATCAAAAATATCACTGGCGGCGATGATTACGCCGCCATGCGCCAGGCCCTGCAAAGACGCTACCAGCGTTTGCAAAATGAAGGCGCGAAAATGCCCGATCTGCTGTTGATCGACGGCGGCAAAGGACAACTCAATGCCGCGCAACAGATATTGGCAGCACTCGGCATTCACGATCTCCCACTGCTTGGCGTCGCTAAAGGCCCGGATCGTAAACCCGGTATGGAAATGTTGATCCTGCCTGGGCAGGAACGCCCTTTGATACTGCCAAACGACTCCCCTGCGCTTCACCTGATCCAACATATTCGTGATGAATCGCATCGCTTCGCTATCACAGGACACCGCCAAAGACGCGGCAAGGCCAGAAAACAATCGCCGCTGGAGGACATAGCCGGGATCGGAGCCAAGCGCCGCCAAAAACTGCTCAAACACTTCGGCGGCCTGCAAGGACTCGCGCGCGCCGGTATTGAAGATATCGCCAAAGTTGACGGCATCAGCAACACATTGGCGCAACACATCTACGTCGCATTTCATGGTGAATGATGAACCTGCAAAAACTGCCTAACCAACTGACTATCATGCGCATCCTACTGATACCGGTACTGGTGCTGGTCTACTATCTGCCAGTACACTGGCATAACGAAGTCGCCGCTGCCCTCTTTGTATTAGCCGCGATTACCGATTGGCTGGATGGCTATCTGGCACGCCGCTGGCAAGCCGCCTCACGCTTCGGCGCATTCCTGGATCCAGTCGCTGACAAGCTGATCGTGGCCGCCGCTCTGGTCATGTTAGTGCAATCCGATCCCTCGCTTTCGATCACCCTACCGGTGATCATTATCATCAGCCGCGAGATCATCATCTCCGCTTTGCGCGAATGGATGGCCAGCATCGGCGAAAAAACCACTGTCGCCGTCGCTTATGTCGGCAAACTCAAAACCGCCGCGCAAATGATCGCCATCACGTTATTGATTTATGGGCAGGATATCGCCGGATCGCCAATTTACGCCATAGGCCTGATCGCCTTATACGCAGCCACATTACTCACCCTATGGTCGATGATGCAATACCTGCGCGCAGCCTGGTCTGCATTGCAATAGGATTGCTATGGCACTATCAACGCCAAGCAGAAAATTAACCCATGCGCCACGCCGCCCATAAATACTGCAACGGCGTCAACTCAAATTCATGCTGATGGCTGGCGTAGCCTTTTTTACGCATCTGACGGGATAAATACCAAGCCTGAACTGCCATGCGTAGCGGCGTATGCAATGCGATCTGCTGTTTCAGCCTGGATCGCTCATCCAGCAGCTTTTGTTCAACCGATGGTAATAACGCCTGAACAGCTTCAGCCAATGCTGGTATATCTTCACCGTTTTCCAGTTGAATGCGCTGGATGCCATGCTGATTCAGCCATGTTTGCGGCAAACTTAGGTCATGTTGCTGGATGTCTTTGCCCAGATGCTGTATCCGCAACACCATCGCGTGATAGCCACCCAACCATTCGGCCTGGTTTTGTCTGTCTGGGTCTGCGCTGTTTGCCAACAAAATGGCGCGGCTGCCACCTTGTTGGGCGCATTGTTGCTGAAAAGCCGTCAGATCGTGCGGCATTTGTTTCAGAATCCGTTGTTCAATCGCATCCAGTATCCGGTGCATGGGCATTATCTGCCAATCAGCATTGATGTATTGACTGAGTGCCTGGGCCAACGGATGACGCGCTGCTTGTCGATGCATGAAATGCGTTTCTTCGCGCCACCAGTCCAGTTTCAGACGCGCCACCCCCGGATCCTTGGCTTTCTCAACGATTTGATCCAGGTGCGCAAACCAAGCGAACCAAGCAGCAATGCGATCACGTTGCGCGGACGCAGCGAAGCGCGCGATATAGTAATTTGCCGAACCAGGCGGCGTGGCTTCATTTGGGAATCGCCATTTGTTCATAGGGGGAATCAGGCTTTTGCGTCCTTTACTGACAGGCATCCACTCCAGTGAATCCGTCGATCAACCGATCAGTCGGGCAACCTTTAACACATTAGGTATTGCGCGAATCCAGCGAAACAGGGTCGCCAGATGTTTACGGTCTTTCACCACCAGCGTAAAGCGCAGACTGGAGCTGAGACCATCCCGCTCTTCGCTGCGCACATCCTCAATATTAGAGCCAGCTTCAGCGATCAGCGCCGCCACGGTCGCCAACATACCACGTTGATTATTGACATCAATCCGGATCGTGGTGTGGAATTCACCCTGCACGTCATCAGCCCATTGTACGTCCAGCCAGTCTTTACCTTGACGGCGGAAATCCCCGAGATTCGGGCAACTTTGATGATGCACCACCATGCCCCGCCCCGGATTGAAAATCGAAACAATCGGATCACCCGGAATCGGCCCGCAACATTTGGCGAAATTGACGACCATCCGTTCGCTGCCTTTGATCACCAACGAACCCTGGCTGCTGTCCAGACCCGTTTCTTCATCCTGTTTCTCTGGCACCACCAGGAGTCGTGCGACCAGCCGGGCAGCCCGGTTGCCGAGACCAATCTGCTGTAACAATTCGTCACAATCCGCATGACCAAGTTCACTCACCATCACCTGTAATTCAGCCTTGCTGATCGCATCCAGCGACACTCCCATCTCTTGCAGTTCCCGACCCAGCAAACGGCGTCCAAGCTCAGCGGCTTCTTGTCTCTCCAGGCGTTTCAGGTAAGCGCGGATCGTCGCCCTTGCTTTGCCGGTGATGGCAAAATTCAACCAGGCCGGGTTCGGTTTGGCATCATCTTTTGTCAGAATTTCCAGAGTTTGCCCATTATTCAATCGCGTGCGCAACGGAGCCAGTTGACGATCCAGGCGGGCGGCCACGCATTGATTGCCAACATCCGAGTGCACCGCATAGGCGAAGTCAATAATGGTGGCACCACGCGGCAACACGATGATTTTGCCACGCGGCGTGAATACATAGACTTCATCCGGAAATAAATCGATTTTGACATGCTCCAGAAACTCCATCGAGTCGCCGGAACTTTTTTGCACTTCGAGCAAGTTGCGCAGCCATTCCGCCGCCGCGTCCGAGGTGACGGAACCACCAGGCTCATCTTTGTAATGCCAGTGCGCGGCAATGCCCTGCTCCGCAACCCGATGCATGTCGCGCGTGCGAATCTGCAATTCAATGGGAACGCCTTGTGGACCGAATAAGATCGTATGCAGGGATTGGTAGCCGTTCGCCTTGGGAATAGCGATGTAGTCCTTGAATTTTCCCGGCATGGGGCGGTACAGATTGTGCATCGCGCCCAGCATCCGGTAACAGGCGTCAACCGTATCGACAATGATGCGGAAGGCAAAAACATCCGCCAAATCGATCAATCGGGAACGCTTGACCACCATTTTGCGATAAGTGCTGTAAACCCGCTTTTTACGACCATCCACCGCGCCCGGCAGGTCTTCCTGCTGAATGCGTCTGGTGATCATTTCGGTGATATTACTGACCAGTTCGGGACGATTACCGCTGCATTTCATGACCGCCTTTTGCAGGATGGCATGACGCCAGGGCCAATGCGCCTGCATGGCCAACTCTTCCAGTTCATGGCGCACATTGTTAATTCCCAGACGATTAGCGATCGGAATATAGATATCAATGGTTTCACGCGCAATACGCCGAGCTTTGGCGGGCCGCATCACCCCAAGCGTGCGCATATTGTGCAAACGGTCTGCCAGCTTGATCAATATCACCCGGATATCCTGCGTCATCGCCAGCATCATTTTCTGAAAATTCTCCGCTTGCGCTTCGGCTTTGGAAGCGAAAGTCAGATGAGTGAGTTTGCTGACACCATCCACCAGATCGGCGATTTCCTGATCAAAAACCTGATTGAGTTGGGCTTTGCCCGTTCCGGTATCTTCAATCACATCATGCAGAATGGCAGCCATCAGACACTTATGATCCATGTGCATCTGCGCCAGAATATGGGCGACCGCAATCGGATGATAGATATAAGGTTCGCCAGACAAACGCGTTTGCCCGGCATGCGCGTCAGCACTGAAGAGATAAGCGCGATAGACTTCGCTGACTTGGTGTTGCGTGAGGTAGGTCTCCAGTTCGTCACACAGATCGCTGATCAAATAGCGATTGATGCGGACGTCGCCTGTCACTGGAAACCTGACCGGGTTAAATCAGGACAGCGTGGAACAATGAAGCTGGCGTGGCGATCATGCTTTATCCAGCCGCTTTCCCGCCAACCGTTGAATTGGCGACGGTCTGGCCAGCCACCTCATCTTCCGCGGGTAATAATTCCCCAGCCAGCGCTGCGGCCAACTCATCATCAATGGACTCCTCCACTTCTTCTTCCTGCTCCAGGATATTACGGCCAATCAGCCCATCAGCGATTTCGCGCAAAGCAATAACAGTGGGTTTATCATTATCCGCTTCAATCAGCGGATCAACGCCGTTACTGATTTGACGCGCGCGCTTGGCGGCGACCAGCACCATATCAAAGCGATTATCAATATTCTCCAAGCAGTCTTCGACAGTGATTCGAGCCATTGAGTGATTTACTCCACTTGCAAATTAACAGGTCATTGTAACGGTTCATGAATGATTTGTTAATGCATAGATCATGTCATTTCACTCTCCATGCGTTTTCTTTATTGACAATACAAGCTTCATTGCGTAGAGTTCCGCCTCCTCCTAAAGTCCGCCAACCGCATCGGCGACGCATACCGTATGGCAAGGTAGCTCAGTTGGTTAGAGCACCGCACTCATAATGCGGGGGTCGGCGGTTCAAATCCGCCCCTTGCTACCAATCCCCCACTTGGCGTGCCTCCTCAATGATCCAGCGTTCCGCTCTGGCAACCACTATCGCAGATCCGAATGCGCCATCCTTCGCAGCATGTCAGCCGCCAAAACATCAAGATCGCCAGGTTGTGCATGGCTTGGCAGAAAGCCCAGATAGGGCATCGGCAGGCATTGGCGTAATGTCTCCAGATTGTCTCCCAAATGCGGCATAGCCGTTTCAATTTGCGAACCAATCCAGCCGACGACGGGCGCTCCCGTCTGTTCAATGGCTTGCGCGCTTAAGCGCGCGTGATTCAGACACCCCAGACGCAAGCCGACCACCAATACCACCGGTAGCTTCAAAGCCAGTGCGATGTCAGCGATATCCAGATCGTTTGCCAATGGCACCAGCCAACCGCCAGCACCTTCCACAATCAGGCAATCCGCTTGATCTGCTAACCGACTGGCACCCTGTAAAATCACCTCCGGGTTGATATCAACATCCGCATCACGCGCGGCCAGATGAGGCGACACGGGATTTGGCAAACAATACGGATTGACTGCTGCATACGGCCAATCGCCGCCAGCAGCAGCCATCAACTGCAAAGCGTCTTCATTACGTAAAGCACCGTTCACACACTCCGCACCGGCGGCCACTGGCTTGTACGGCGCGACCCGTACACCTTGCGCGCGCAAGGCGCGTATCAAAGCACAGGCAACATAGGTTTTACCGCAATGGGTATCGGTTCCGGTGATGAATAAGCTGGCAGGCATGATGACAATCCCTATAGTCGATAGCGCTGTTTGGTAACCTGATAGGGATCAGGAAGAACAACTGACTTCAATTTTACCGGCCCAATCCGGCGGCAACGCGGCCAGATCAGCATTTTCTGGATCTTCCGCATAAGGATTGCTGAGCGCTTTGAGCAAACGATTCACCTCAGAGAAATCCTTGCGCTCAGCCTTGGCGATCGCTTGCTGAGCCAGATAATTACGCAAAACATATTTCGGATTGACCTGATTCATGCGTGTCTGGCGTGCTGTATCCTGACGATTCTCCGCCCGTAATCGAGCACGATAATCAATTGCCCACCGATCAAATGCGGCTTGATCCAGAAACAAATCGCGCATCACCGCATCCTGCCTCGGATGCTCGAATGCGACCTTCAACTGCCCCAGGTTACGGAACAACAAAGTGTAATCGACTTGATTTTTCTGCATCGCCTCCAGCAAATCGGCGCTCAGTTGTTGATCTTTCTCCTTCGCTTCCGACAACCCCAGCTTGGCGCGCATGCCCTGAGCGAAGGCATCCACAAAAATGCCTTGATAACCTTGCAAAGCCGACTTGGCTTTTTCCGCTGCCGCCTCTCCTGAGGCATCCAATAAAGGCAATAACGCCTGCGCAAAACAACTCAGATTCCACAAACCCATATTCGGTTGGCGATCAAAAGCGTAACGTCCCTGATAGTCCGAGTGATTGCAGATAAAGTCCGGATCGTAGGCGTCCAGAAAACCAAAGGGGCCATAATCCAACGTCAAACCAAGCACCGACATGTTATCGGTATTCAAAACGCCATGCGCGAAACCAACCAATTGCCACTGAGCAACCAACTTGGCGGTGCGCTCAATCACCTTTTCCAACAAGGCCAGATAAGGCGTTTCAGCATCCGCCAACCCGGGATAATCATGCTGGATCACATAATCAGCCAGAATACGCAACTGATCATGCTGACGACGATAAAAAAACACCTCAAAGGAACCAAAACGCACAAAACTCGGTGCCATACGCAGTACCATGGCCCCGGTTTCGATTTGCTCCCGATACACCTCTTCATCACTGCCCACCAGACACAACGCCCGGGTGGTTGGTATACCCAGACCGGCCATCGCTTCGGAACACAAATACTCCCGGATGCTCGAACGCAACACAGCCCGGCCATCTCCATCACGCGAATAAGGCGTCTGCCCAGCGCCTTTAAGCTGCAACTCCCAATGTTCGCCGCGCTCATTGACTGCTTCGCCCAGCAAAATGGCGCGCCCATCGCCCAACTGAGGCACATAATGACCAAACTGATGTCCTGCATACAAAGCGGCCAACGGCTGCATGTCGGGCAACGACTTCACCCCACTGAATAACTCAGTGGTGAATGGATGCTGAAATTCGTTGGGATCAATATCCAACAAATCAGCCGCCGACTGGCTGAAGCTGATCAGATAGGGATCGGATAAAGGCGTTGGCGCGACTTGGCGGTAAAAATCAGCCGGTAAGGCGGCAAAAGTATTGTTGAAAGTCAGTTGGGTGAGGGTTTTCATGCCAGCTTACGCAAGTGTTCAACGAAGTAATGTGCGCTGGGGCAATTGGGGTGCTCAGCGGCGCGTAGCAGGTCAAAATCGTAGTCCCGTATAAATCGGTTGGCGAACAGTTTTTTACTTTGCCCCGGCCCTCGTCGATTTCGTGCTTTGGCGATTGCCTTTAAACGCTCCCAAGGCGCTTTGGGCGTTTCCTCAGGACACTCTTCATAAAAATCAGCGTGGTCCAACCATGCGCGCATCGCCTGAGTATCAGCTAAAAACCAAGCCTCCATTGCCTTGCGCGCAATGGCAACCAGATCAATATTTTCCTCACCAATGATTGCTTTACGCTTGGCAATGCAAGGCGCACATTTTTCAGGATCCAGGTCAGCCAACACAATGATTTTGTCAGGCGCTACAAGGTTTCGCAGTTGCTCAACATAGTCGCCAATTTTTCTTTGGCACATTTGACCATTACCACCTGCATCAACAATAGGACGTTTTAACGCCAAATTGCATTCATCGCGTAAAAATGTTTCAAACTTTTTATTTTCAATCAGTTTCTTATCCGATGGCCCTTCGACGACAAAACCCACACTTACCAAGGTACGCCTCCGTTCAATAAATTGGATAACCAAGCCTCATCCAGATTGAGAGGAGATAATTGCTCCACCGTCAATCCTCCTTCATTCGCATGTTTCATCCGGGTGCGGCCATCCACCTTATCAACCAGAATCAGTTCTTCCGGCTTCAACACACGTATGACGGATTCACTGTGCGTGGTCAACCAGATGGGATGGCTAGATGATGCTTGCTCCCGCATCAATTCAACCAACTCAAAAATCACCTTGGGATGCAAGCCTCTTTCCGGCTCCTCAATCATGGTTAAACCAAAATTCCGCGCTTGATCAAGCACGGCAACCAATAAGCTTAGCGCATACACAGTGCCATCTGACATCATGCGGGCTGGAAACCGTTTACGTGTGCCACTTTCTTTAAATAACAAAGTAGTTTTACTTTCTAAACGATTCGCTTCAGTCTGCACCGACTCAATACCCGGCACAATAGCTTCCATCCATTCAATGATGGTTTGGCGTTTATTGCCATCTTTTTCAATGCGCTTCAGTACGCTTGCTAAATTATGTGCATGATGTGATAGCTTGCTCGGGTCAGCGTCTGATGCATCAGACTCCTTTGCGCCCAGCGGATCAATCCGATAGGGTTGGAAGTTATGAATAAATTTTGTTAAGGCACGTTCTTCAAACAGAATTAACGGTGAGTATGTACTAGGAAAATGATCAGTAACATATGTATCTTCTTTCCCATAAACTGATATTTCACTTGGTTTTCTAGTCAGTAGATGTTTTTTGTTTACTGATAAATTTTCCTCAATTTGCGGATCATTATTCATTCTTTTTATATTCAGCTTATAATGATAACGATTTGGAGCAGACTTTTCTTCATCTAGTAGATCACAATCAATTTCAAACTGAAATGTTCTTGAATAACCCTTACGGCGTTTTTGTGAATGCAGGTTATGAAATCCACCATACGCACGTAGAGCGGAATCCAGTCCACTTTGCATAAAGTGACTAACAAAACATAATGCATCAAAAAAATTACTTTTACCCGCACCATTCGGCCCTGCAAACACTGAAAACGGGCCAAGCGATTTCAATTCAAGCGAGTCAATACTTTTGAAGTTAGTGATTTTTAGACTATGAATCATGAATTTAATTACACTTTACTGTTTCAAATTGCTCTTTAGGTGACATCTTGTCTGTGCCAACCAACTTTCTCAGGCCGGACACAAAAACCTGGAAACTCTTTGATTGATTGTTATCCAAATCCAGATAGCTGCCAATCTCCCGCGATCCGGCCAGTTTTTGATATTTTCCTTTGGTCAAATCAACAAGTTCTTTAGAGGGTTTCACCACCCTGTCATCAGGATTCCGATATTGACGCTTATTTTGCTGCCTGGCTAATCCAGCGACACCGAGTCCTTGCTCCACAGCCTTTAAATCACCCAGATACCAGCTTTCAATTTCATGACAGGCGATACGAACCAGCGTTTCAGTGGCACGACCTGCCTGATGCGCGATACTACTTATCAGATGCTGTTTGATCGCCTTGCAGTCTCCCGCATCTTTATCTCTCAACACCACAAATTGGGTATCAGGCAACTGCCAGCCACGCAACCTGCGGAGCAAACGTTTTTCCAAATCCTGCTTACCTTCAAAAACCAGATAAACCACCTGAATATCCGGCGTGATCAATTTGGGGTATATCCCTCTTTTTTCGTCAGCCAGAAGACTTCCTCCAATTGCGCGGCATTCAACAAATCGGGCGAATGGGTCGATACGCAAACTTGTCCGCCCCGTCTGGCGTATGCTCTGAATTCTTCCGCCAATTCCCATAACAAAGTGGGATAAAGCTGGTTTTCCGGTTCTTCCACGCATAGCAATGGATGGGGTTTGGGATCGTAAAGCAGTACAAGATAAGCAAACATCTTGATGGTGCCATCGGATACATAGCGGTCAATAAAGGGATCCTTAAACGCGCCATCCTGAAAGGACAACAATAAGCGCCCGTCTTCTGTATCCAGCGTCTGAATATCCGCAATACCCGGCACTCTGCGTTGCATCGCCTGTTTAATGTGCTTGAATATCTCCGGATGATTGTCTTTGATATTACGCGCAACCAATTGCAGATTATCACCCGTAATCGATAAATGGTCATCATAGCCGGTCGAGTCCTTGGAGCCACGCGCCACATCAATATGGAAGTCGGACACCTGCCAATGCTCAATCAGTTGACGAAAGGCACTGGCCGCCTTGAAGCGCGAAAACTGCCCAAGTCCTTTAATCGCCAATAAATCGGGAGCATCCAAAGTGATGGATTCCCGCTTTAATGCGTGGTCCGGTAAATTAAAATCTTCTTCGTTATTAATCGCCGTGCCTTGCCCTTTGGCGAAATCAAGGAAATGGTAAGGCGATCCATAAGGGCCACGCTTGTAACGCAATATCTCACGTTTCACCAAAGGCCTGCCTTTTTCCTCGGTGATCGATAAACGGTAGGTCACCAAACGCCCTACTCCAGCAATTTCCAGGCGGAATTTAATTTCAATGTCGATTTGCTTTTCCCTGGCGTCCCGACTGAGTAATTCCTTGAATCCACCCCTGGTTTGCAGGGCTTTTTTAACATTGTAGGTAAGGCAATCACGCAAAAAACCGAATACATCAAATAATGTGGTTTTTCCGGTTCCATTTGCGCCAACCACGACCATGAAAGATGGCATATTTTTGATGGTCACATCTTTAAAGGATTTGAAATTCTTCAGACAGATTCGTTCAATGTGCATGGCAAAGGCCGGTTTCTTCGTATAAGCAGCTTATTATGGGCGGAGCATACAAAATTAACCCTTGCGCCACGCCGCCCATCAATACGGCAATGACGTTCTCGTCGGGTGTATTGTTGTTTGTCAGCTCACCTCACTTCAAACCAAGATCCCGTAACCCTACAATCTGATTGAACACAAATGGTTCACCGGGCCGACTATCCAAATCCAAACAGAAGTAACCCTCGCGCTCAAACTGGAAACGCTCGCCGACCTCAGCACTCGCCAAAGCCGGTTCAACCACGCAGTTTGACAACACTTGCAGCGAATCCGGGTTAATGTCATCAAGAAAATCACCATCCTTGCCGGGTTCAGGCGATTTAAACAACCGGTCATACAAACGCACTTCGGCAGGCAGCCCATGACTGGCGGATACCCAATGGATCACACCACGCACCTTGCGCCCTTCCGGGTTCTTGCCCAGCGTGTCCGGGTCATAAGTACAGCGCAGTTCAACGATGTCGCCCTGGTCATTTTTGATCGCTTCATTCGCGCGAATCACATAACCGTTGCGCAGACGCACCTCGCCATCCAGCACCAGTCGTTTGTATTTTTTATTTGCACTTTCGCGGAAATCACCTTGGTCGATATAAATTTCGCGGCTCATGATGATTTCGCGCGTACCCATCGCTTCATTTTTCGGGTGATTCGGTGCTTGCAGCGGCTCAGTGCCATCTGCTGGGTAATTGGTGATCACCACCTTGAGCGGTTTGAGCACTGCCATGCGACGTGGCGCATTCGTATCCAGATCGGTACGGATGGCGCTTTCCAGCATGCCCATTTCAACCAGACTGTCCGATTTAGTTACGCCGATCATGGCGCAGAACTGGCGAATGGATTGCGGCGTGTAACCGCGTCGGCGTAATCCGGCAATAGTCGGCATTCTGGGATCATCCCAACCTTGCACATGACCTTCATTGACAAGCTGGGTCAGCTTGCGCTTGCTCATCACGGCATACTCAAGATTCAGCCGGGCGAATTCAATTTGTTGCGGATGGCGATCAATAGCGATGTTGTCCAAAAGCCAGTCATACAACGAACGGTGATCTTCAAATTCGAGTGTGCACAGCGAATGCGTAATGCCTTCCAAAGCATCCGAAATCGGGTGAGTGAAATCATACATCGGGTAGATGCACCAGGCAGCACCGGTCTGGTGATGCACCAACCCATGCCGGATCCGGTACAGAGCTGGATCGCGCAAATTCATGTTCGGCGCCGCCATGTCGATCTTGGCGCGTAAAGTACGGCTGCCATCCGGAAACTCACCCGCGCGCATCCGCGCCAGCAAATCCAGGTTCTCCGCCACGCTACGTTCACGGTGCGGACTGGGCTTGCCGGGTTCAGTCAAACTGCCACGGTATTCACGCACCTGCTCGGCATCCAGATCACACACATAGGCTTTGCCCTGTTCAACCAACTGTACGGCGAAAGCATACAGTTGCTCAAAATAGTCCGAAGCGAAATGCAATTCATCCCATGCATAGCCCAGCCAACGCACATCCGATTTGATGGCTTCAACGAAAGCTAAATCTTCTTTGGCCGGATTGGTGTCATCAAAACGTAGATTAGTTTTACCCTGATAGTCTTCGCCAATGCCGAAATTGAGCACAATCGATTTGGCATGACCAATGTGCAAATAGCCGTTCGGTTCAGGCGGAAAACGCGTATGCACCTGAGTGGTTTTACCTGATGCCAAATCCTGATCAATGATTTGGCGGATGAAGTTGGTGGGTGTGGTTGTTGACATATTGAGGACTGCTTAGCTTTCTTTAGTTTAATCCGAATTGTTCGGCAACATATGACACATTTTTTGCTTTGGCGATGTGACCCAATGCGATAAGAAACATCCTGGGATCTTCATCCAGATAAGCGTCATTAAGGTACGCAGCAATCTCATTGTCATCTTGCAGAAAATCCAGAGGATTATATTGACTTAATTGAATGTTCATTGTATTGCTTCTTGTCCTTTTTCTTTTTCATTCGTTTATAAAGCGTAACGCCAAGCTTTGTTATTCTGGCTCTTCTGCTATAATCTGCATTTCATCAATTAATGTCTCTGGCGCAATATCTTGTTCATGCGGCCAAGTTACAGCACCAAAGAAAATCCCAACCTGATTGAAATAATTCATATTCTTAAGCTCCCTAAATACGCCATGTTCCAAGTATGGCTTCATATCAAACAAGCCTTTACGACCATCTTCAATTTCAACATATAGTTGATAATCTGGTTTTGGTCTGACAACCTTGACATCCCAATACATATATAGGACCTCACAAAGGATTAATTTTATATGGATTATCACCGCTAATTGAAATTTCCCAATTCGCCATTAGCTCATCACGATAAAGTTCAATCCAAGCCTGGACCAGCCTTAATTGTTTCCTAGGCAACTTACCTGCGAGGATTTCTCCATTATCAATACTTATTGAAGCTTCAAATTCGGTATATTTAGCATGAATATGCGGCAAGTTATGATGCTTATTATCAAGAAGGTACATACGGATTATTATTCCGTAAAACATCGATATTATTGGCATAATCAGCCCCTAAAGATTGATATTTCAATATCACATTATCAGCATAACACCTAACCCACTGAAGAAATGCGAGCGCAGCGAGTATTTTTCCGGTGCGGCTATTGTTAGGCTAATTGGGCTTCTCCGCAACCGAAAGACCAGTTTTCCGCCTTATTTTCCACAAGGACAATAAAGACATCCTCAATTGGTATACCTATTCCGCCGCTGACCGATAATGCAATTTCGGAGAATAACCTTTTTTTCATTTCCGTGGTTCTTCCTTCCTTGGCTGTGATGTGAATGAATACAATTCTTTCGGAGTGCGGTATTTCCATGTATGAATCAGGAAATACGAGATGGGATTTGTCTATTTCTCGTATTGTTTGAAACTTATCATTGACCGGAATACCAAAAGCGTTTACCAGAGATGAATGGACTGAATTGCTTATGGTTTTGATAGCCTCTTCCGAGTACCCTGTTTTTAGCGTGATTTGGACAAATGGCATGCTGTATTCCTAATATGAGCCTAACACAAGCCACCGAGTCATACCCACTAGCAAACCTAGAACAAGATAAAAACCCCATACCGAGAACGACTTTAATGCTTCTATTTGTAGTAAAGATGGCTTTCCCTCAGGCTTTACTGAATACAAGTCTTCTGGAGTCAGTTCAGACTGATGCAACCTTCTAACGAATTGGTTATATGAATTGCGAAACCCTTTTTCCATTGCAAGATAGTATGCATCCAGCGCCAAGAATAGCAGTATAGGAATTAAAGCGATAAAAGCAAAATCTGGTTTACCTTTATCAGCCACGATGACTAGAACAGCAGACACTATCGTTATGCACCATGCTTTTGATGAAGTGCTATTTGATGCCATACGCTCAATTACGCCCTGGATAATACCAAGATGGGTTTGAACAGAAGGCGAACTCTCGGATAGCAAAGGCTGAGATTGTTCTTCAGTCATATTTTTCTCTTATCTCGATAGCCTTTTCTATCCAATCAGATAAATTTTCTTTTATATGATCGTAGACATACGTGCTTCTAGAGCGTCGCGGATCGTATACTTTAACTATTTTTGATAGCGACCTGCCATCAATATTAACAGCATCAAATGGGTTGCCTCCTTTGCTTGATTGATTTCCGTCACTGTCTTTTAAATTGTGAACGTATATTCCCATTACGCCTTTCCCATCACTCCAAGCCTTTTCGATCTCATACTTGATCCATTTTCTACCAGCAGTTTTTTCTCCGATGAGAACTATTGCAACTGATTTGCCTTTGATTTGACCATCAATCCAATTCTTGATGGCTTTATCACGACCTTTTTTAACATCTTCCCAGTCATTATCTGTTGCTGGTTTGTTCCCTCCCACTACACCCATATTTCGTACTTGAGAAGCTCGCCAGTTATCGGGTTTGTAATGGAAACTATAAAAAGCTCTACGTGCCATGATAGTTCCCCTTTGCTAAATATTGATTGCCTAACAACCCATTTTGTGAGACTTCGCCCCGACAAAACAAAGGTAGTGATGCAAAACTATAGTTTACTTCAGTCTAAAGTAGCCTGAGAAATTTTCCGAATGGCCTGATCCACCCGCCGCAACACAGCCTCTCGCCCTACCAGATACAAGGTCAAATCCAAATCGGGCGAGGGTGATCCACCAGTTACCGCAATGCGCAATGGCATGGCGACCTTACCGAACCCAACATCCAATTCACCGACACTATCGGCTACTGCTTGATGAATCGGCTCACGTTGCCAATCGCTCAGTTCAGCCAGCTTGGCGGCGACATGTTGCAAGCATTTTGCCGCATCGCCTTTGAAGGCTTTTTTGGCAGCCTTGGCATCGTATTCAGCAAAATCCTGGTAATAAAACGCAGAGATTTCAGCCAACTCAACCAAGGTGCTGGCGCGTTCGCGTTGCGCTTCAACCACGGCGATCAGTTTGTCATCCACATTGGTTTGAATACCCAGCGCATTCATGTGCGGCAACACCAATTCAGCGATGCGCGCCGGATCAGCCGATTTGATGTAGTGCTGGTTCAGCCAGTTCAGCTTGTCAGTATTAAAACTGGAGGGCGCTTTATTGACTGCACTCAGATCAAACCATTCGGTCATTTCGGCGAGGGAAAATATTTCCTGATCGCCATGCGACCAGCCCAGACGCACCAAGTAATTCAACAGCGCCTCGGGTAAATAGCCGTCCTCAAAATATTGCATCACGCTGACGGCGCCATGCCGCTTGGACAGGCGCGCGCCGTCATCGCCCAGAATCATTGGCAAATGGGCGAATTCGGGTATTTCCCAGCCCAATGCCTGATACAGATTGATCTGGCGCGGCGTGTTGTTGATATGGTCATCACCACGGATCACCTGGGTGATACCCATGTCGTGATCATCCACCACCACAGTCAGGTTGTAGGTCGGCGCGCCATCGGTACGGCGGATAATCAAATCATCCAGTTCTTGATTGGCGACACGGATAGGCCCACGCACCAGGTCGTTGAATACCACTTCGCCATCCAGTGGATTGCGAAAACGCACCACATGCGGTTCATCCGGGCCAATCTCACGATCACGGCAGTGCCCGTCATAGCGCGGCTTTTGTTTGGCCGCCATTTGCTGTTCGCGCAGTTGCTGCAGGCGTTCCTTGGAGCAGGTGCAGCGGTACGCCAGGCCCTGTTCGATCAGCTGATCAATGACCGCGTTATACCGGTCAAACCGTTCGGTTTGATAAAAAGGGCCTTCGTCATAATCCAGCCCGAGCCAGTCCATGCCTTGCAGAATCGCATCCACCGATGCCTGGGTTGAGCGCTCCAGGTCGGTATCTTCAATGCGCAGGACAAAATCGCCGCCATGACGGCGGGCATGCAGCCAGGAAAATAAAGCAGTACGCGCACCGCCGACATGTAAATAACCGGTCGGGCTGGGCGCAAAGCGGGTTTTGATCGTCATAAAACCATTCAACAAAGAATCATGGCGGGGGATTTTATCAGGGCGGATGGAATTGGCTAGCGCCGATGTGAATTCCGGTTATGCGATTAAAATTCTTGGGTGTTTTTCATCAGTGAATGCTAAAATGCGCGCCTGTTTATTCTGGTTTCGTTAGAATCTTTATATAAATCAAAGATTTACTGCTTTATCGCCTACCAGGAATTTTTATTATCTCCCTATCCCACAGAGAGCCACGATGACTGACCTCAATTTGTATCGCAACATCGGCATCTTCGCCCACGTTGATGCCGGTAAAACCACCACTACCGAGCGTATTCTCAATCTGACCGGTAAGACGCATAAGATTGGTGAAGTGCATGACGGTGAGGCGACTACGGATTTCATGGATCAGGAACGTGAGCGTGGCATCACCATTCAGTCAGCGGCGACGACTTGCTTCTGGAAAGATCACCAGATGAACATTATCGATACGCCCGGGCACGTGGATTTCACTATTGAAGTGTATCGTTCATTGAAGGTCCTGGATGGCGGTGTCGGCGTATTCTGTGGCTCAGGCGGCGTGGAGCCTCAATCTGAAACCAACTGGCGTTATGCTAACGAATCCGAAGTGGCGCGTATTATCTTCGTCAATAAGCTGGATCGTCTGGGCGCTGATTTCTACCGGGTGGTGGACCAAGTGACCAATGTGCTTGGTGCCAATCCTTTAGTCATGGTACTGCCAATCGGCACTGAAGATGATTTCACCGGCATCATTGATTTGCTGACCCGTAAAGCCTGGATTTGGGATGATTCCGGCGATCCGTCCAAATATGAAATTCAGGACGTACCCGCCGATATGGCCGATAAAGTCGAAGAATACCGCGAGCAGTTGATTGAGGCCGCCGTGGAACAGGATGATGACTTGATGGGCGCTTATCTGGAAGGCGAAGAACCCTCCATTGAAGACATCAAGCGTTGTATCCGCGAAGGCACCCGCAAGCTGGACTTTTTCCCAACCTATTGTGGCTCAGCCTTTAAAAATAAAGGTATCCAATTAGTGTTGGATGCCGTGGTGGATTATTTGCCCAACCCGGTTGAAGTGGATCCCCAACCTGAAGTGGATATGGAAGGCAACGAAACTGGCGAAAAAGCCATTGTTGACCCAGACGGCCCCTTACGCGCGCTCGCCTTCAAAATCATGGATGACCGTTTTGGCGCCTTGACCTTTACCCGCATCTACTCGGGCCGCCTCGAAAAAGGCATGACCGTGCTGAATACGTTCACCGGTAAAACCGAGCGGATTGGCCGTATCGTCGAAATGCATGCGGATGACCGTAAAGAACTGAATTCGGCACAAGCGGGCGACATCATTGCGCTGGTTGGTCTGAAGAACACCCAAACCGGCCACACCTTGTGTGATCCGAACAAACCGGCAACGCTTGAACCCATGGTGTTCCCCGATCCGGTCATCTCCATCGCAATCAAGCCCAAAGATAAAGGCTCCACCGAAAAGATGGGCATCGCACTGAACAAAATGATGCAGGAAGACCCTTCATTCCGCGTCGAAACCGACGAAGAATCCGGCGAGACCATCATCAAAGGCATGGGTGAATTGCACCTGGATATCAAGGTGGACATTCTCAAACGCACCCATGGCGTGGACGTGGAAATGGGCAAACCGCAAGTGGCCTACCGCGAAACCATCACCCGTCCGGTCGAAGACAGCTACACGCATAAAAAACAAACCGGTGGTTCAGGTCAATTCGCCAAAATTGATTACACCATCGAACCAGGCGAAACCAACAGCGGCTTTGAATTTGAATCGAAAGTCACTGGCGGCAACGTGCCGCGTGAATTCTGGCCTGCTGTGGAGAAAGGGTTTGGCACCAGCATGCAGGAAGGCACCTTGGCGGGCTTCCCCCTGCTGGATGTCAAAGTCACCCTGATGGATGGCGGCTTCCACCCGGTGGACTCTTCGGCGGTGGCTTATGAAATTGCGGCCAAAGCAGCTTATCGCCAATCCATTCCGAAAGCCGCGCCGCAATTGCTGGAACCTATCATGAAAGTGGACGTGTTCACGCCGGAAGATCATGTCGGCGATGTGATTGGCGACTTGAATCGCCGTCGCGGCATGATTCAAGGCCAGGAAGCCGGCACCACCGGCGTACGGGTTAAAGCAGATGCGCCGCTGTCTGAAATGTTTGGCTACATTGGCGATCTACGCACCATGACCTCCGGGCGTGGTCAATTCTCCATGGAGTTCTCCCACTATGCGCCCTGCCCAACTAATGTGGCTGAAGAGGTCATCAAGGAAGTGAAAGCACGCAAAGAAGCCAAATAACCAGCTTGTGCCAAGCGCCGACAAATGGGAAATCAACAACCCATCGGCGCATTGACGCAGCAGATTTGATGGCAACAGAATAAATCCATCCTGTTGCCATAGTTGGCTTTCCCCTCCCGCTACGGCGTCGAGTCCGAAGAACCGCCTCCCTGCCGCTTTTCTTCTTCAATCACCGCTTGCGTCGGCAAAGAATTTTTCTCATCGGTTTGCGCTTTTTGCAAAGCGCTTTTATCGAACGACATCAGTTCGGATAAATCCAGTTTGTCTGGCATGGTTAAATCCTCTCAGGCTATAGCAAGAAAACAACAACAAGCGAAACGCAGCCGCTTGACGACACGATTTAGAAACATTTCCGATGCACGATGCTCGGCCCACTCTTGTCATATTCTGATTCACTGATCCACATTTGCTGGAATGTTGACAATGACGCCAGGATAGAACCGCCAATCCAGACAGAATATTTACGCTCAGGTGGCGCGATGATTTTAATTTTCATCGTCGGTGGTGCCAAAGCGCTGATTTCCTTTTGCATCCGATCTGCCATACCGGGGAATAAGGTGGTTCCCCCGCTCAGCACAGTATTGGCGTACAAATCCTTACGGATATCCACATCACACTTCATGATGGAGTTATAGGTCGTCTCATGTATCCCGGCAGACTCCATGCCAATGAAAGCCGGTTGGAACAAAGTTTCCGGGCAACGGAAACGTTCACTTTCAACCGTAATATCACTCCCGTTAGGCAATGAGTATGTTTTGCCAGCTCCCTTCTCCGCCTCAAAATCCAGTGCGACATAACCCAATTTCTCCTTGATGTCACGAACGACTTCAAGCTCCGATTGGGTATGGAAACCATGCCCGGCTTCGTTTAACAACTGCGCCAGATAATCCGTTAAATCCACACCGGCCAGATCCAACCGGATAATCGCATGTGGCAAAGCATATCCTTCGTAGATTGGCACCGTATGAGAAACCCCATACCCGGAATCCAGCACGATACCCGTGGTTCGACCACTCGCATACAGCGCCAGCACGGCCTGGATGGCGACATACATGCCAGAGACTTTAAAAGTCTCGAAACACATTCGGGTCATTCTTTCGCGATTGGCTTTGGGATTCAACGGCGCTTCGGTCAACAATACAGCCCGCCCCGCAGGATCAACCCCCAGTTCATCAAACGCATGACCGAGCAATAGCTCAAAATGACCCCAGTCCTGCACAATCCCATGCTGGACAGGTCTTTTCATGTCAAGCAAACCGATCCTTTTCTGTGCCTCATCTCCGACATAACGGGTGCCATCTTTCGCATAACCAACGATGGAAGGAAAAACCACCTTTGGCGCATCGTCGCCAGCAAATCCAGCTTTGACCATGCCAGAACCCGCATCAATCACAATCGCCTGATGACTCATAAATCCTCCGGGTTTTATTTAGAAATATGTTTTGAAACCTGACTTTCCAACGCCAAGCACTGTCTAGCACCTGGAGCCGGGAAATCATAATATGATCCATATAGATTGGGAAACACAGCCTGCCATTCGTTCTGGCTTGCGCTTGAGTGACTACCCCGAACCAGTGAAGAAAGGGAATCCGCCTATCATCCACTAAACGCCAGACATTGATGACCGAACGAACTTTCCAAGATATACCCGAAGGCAAATTATCCGAGGCTGATCAGCAACCTTTCCTGATCGATATGGACTGGTTGGGTGGCGTCACATGGAACGATTTATTGCAATCGAAGCGCGTATTGCTGGTCTCGGAAGCAGGCACGGGCAAAACGCATGAATGCAAACAACAAGCAGAACGCTTATGCAATGAAGGAAAATCGGCCTTTTTTATTGAACTGGCAAGCCTGGCATCATTGGACTTGCCCAGTCTGCTGGATGATGAAGAAAACCAACGCCTGAGCGCATGGATTGCATCACAAAACGATGAAGCCACATTTTTTCTGGACTCTTTTGACGAACTAAAAATCAGCCTCCGTTCATTTAAGCAAGCCCTGACCAACCTGAAAAAGGCGATTAATGGCCAACTGGGCCGGGCGCGTATTGTCATCACAACCCGGCCAACCCCATTTGATGAACAATTGGCGCACCGTCTTTTACCCGTGCCCCAAACGCCTCCACCTGAACCCAGCGAACAGACTTTCGCCAACATCGCCATGCGTGATGGCCTGAGCCAACAGGCCGAAGACAAACAAACAACCACGCCTGATTGGCGAACAGTGGCATTGATGCCGCTATCCGACGCACAAATCATGCAGTTTGCCAGCACCAGGGGTGTGGATAATCCCTCCGCATTGATGAACGACTTGCGCAAACGGAATGCGGAGGATTTCGCCCGGCGTCCCCAGGATTTAATCGAACTTTGTGCAGACTGGAGAATACACAAGCGCATTGGATTGCATCGGGATCAGGTCGCATCAAATGTGCGCATTAAACTGCAACCGCGCGATGACAGACCGGAACCTGCCGAATTATCGGTTGACAAGGCGATTGAAGGAGCTAGCCGTTTGGCACTGGCGATGCAATTGATGCGCTGCTTTACGCTTCGGCATAACGCAGCTTCGGATGACATTGAGCAGGAGGCTGTTCTTGACCCCAGGCACATATTGTCCGACTGGAGCCCGGATGAACGCAAAGCACTGTTGGAACGCGCGTTATTCAGTTTTGCTTCTTACGGGCGGGTGCGATTTCACCACCGTTCGGTCATAAAATATCTGGCGGCGGAACGCCTGAAAGCGCTTTTGCAGTCTGGCGGAATGAGTTTCCAGTCACTCAGACGCCTTCTTTTTGCTAAAACCAAAGGCAAAACCATTGTTCGCCCTTCTCTGCGCCCTATAGCCGCTTGGCTGGCACTTGCGGAGACCAGAATTTTTGAACTGCTACGGGATAATGAACCCGCTGTGCTGTTGCGTGAAGGTGATCCGCAAGCATTGACCCAGACCCAGCGCAATCAGGCATTAGGTGCCTATGTCAAACGTTATGGCGAGGGCGGTTGGCGTGGGCTGCATGTTCCGCTAATTCAGGTGCACCGCTTTGCCTCTGCGCAACTGGCGGATGAAATCAATGCGCTATGGCAAAAGGGCATCGAAAACCCGGATGTGCGGGAAACTCTTTTATCGCTGATCGAAATCGGGCGCATCACCGGCTGTGCTGACCTTGCCCATGATACCGCCAAAGATGTGAACGCCCCGGCAAGTGAACGAATAACGGCAATCAGCGCACTCGTGGCTTTGTCAGACTCAAGGCTTGAAGCTATTGCCCAAGAAGTCTCTGTTGGTGGCCAACAATGGCCGGATTATGTTGTACGTAGCGTCATTACCCAACTTTTTCCATATCACCTTTCAGTTCAACAGCTTTGCCAAGCTCTAAGTTGGCTGAAAGAAAATGAACGTACCGGCTTTGGCGATTTGAGTTATTTGTTACCCCGTCGGATTAGTGATCTTGAATTGGATCGACAAAATTTGGAGGAGCTTCGTGATGGAATGGTAGCGTTAGTTTCCCAAGGGCTTATTTGGAACCGGAAATGGCAATCTTTTACTTGTGATAGAACACATTTGAGCGAGGCATTGGCGGCGACTTGTGTGCGTGGGCTTGCATTGGACATGAGTGATGCTTGGATGTTTGTCAGCGGATTGGTCTTTCGTTTACGTGATGAACATCATTTTCAGGGTGAGGCTTACAAAGCACTGTTTCGGACATTGGTCGGTTTGCCTGCCAAGTACAACCAGCGTCTTTTCTGGGCCGAAGATAAACTCATACGCCCACTCCGGGACATCTCTGATCCTAGAAAGCGTCTTCGAATCATGCAGTTTAGGCAGCCTATGGAGTTACATGCTGAAAGAGATTTGCCTTGGATAAAAAAATCCCTTGGTGATCAAATGTTTCCCAGCAAAGATCGCGCTTTGCTTTTGGAGGCCGCCATGCACCTTTCACAAAGCGAGAAAAAACAGTGCGGCCACGTCTCTGAGCTTAAATTATTGGTCAACGATCAGCCTGATTTATGCGCCAGAATTGATGAATATTTACAGCCCTCAAAGTATGCGGAAGAATATAAACAATGGGAGCAGGAAGAAGCAGAGCAGAGAGAACTGCAAGAACAGGAAGAGGCAAAAAATCGGACAAGCTGGGTACAGTTTTGGCATGAAGTTGCCGAAGACCCTGAAACTGCTTTTTCAAGCAAACACAGAGGGAACACGGCATGGAATCTCTGGCAGGTCATGCGCCAAAATGGTCAAGATAGGGGAGCATCGGGATGGGATCGGCGTTTCATTGAAGAGCAATTTGGTAAAGCGACAGCGGATCAATTACGTCACGTTTTAATGAAAACTTGGCGTAACGATCATCCCACACTGGCAAGTGAAAGATCCGAAAACGAACGCAATACCTATCTTCTCAAGTGGAGACTTGGGCTTGCAGCGATTTATGCCGAAGCCGAAGACCCGCAATGGGCCGCCAAACTGAGCGATGCCGAAGCGGAATTGGCGGCACGCTATGCACCCATGAAACTTAACGGACTACCCACCTGGCTCGAAAGCTTGGTTCTGGCCCACCCGGATCAGGTAGATGCCATATTGGGCAAAGAACTGAGTTGGGAATTGCAGCAACCAAGATATTCGTCATTATTGCAAAGCCTGGATTATGCGGCTGACCCGGTTGCGAAACCGTTTTTGCCAAGGCTTCGCCGATGGCTGGATGAAACCGCGAGCGCCACCATGGATATGGAAGCCAGCAAATTCATGGAACGCCTGCAACAAGTCATCGCCATGTTGCTCAAACATGCGGATGCAGACATGTGCGCATATTTGCTCATTACCGCACACCAGCGCCTGGATGACGACCCGACAAACGCACTTAATTTTGTCTGGTTGAAAACCATCATGCAGCTTGACCCTGCACTTGGCGTACCCGAACTTGAGCGAAGGATTCAAACCGTTCAGCCAGCACAAAACAGTGAGGCGGTTAAATGGTTCGGGACACTGTTCGGAGAGCGTGATGATGCCATTCCACTGGCCGACACGGCATTTACGCCAGACTTGCTGCTACGGCTTCTGCGGCTTGCGTATCAACATATTCGGAAAAGTGATGATATTGAATATACGGGTATCCGTATGCATAGGTCGGACACACGCGACCATGCACAATCTGCCCGCAACAACATTTTGAACGCACTACTGGATGCACAAGGCGAAGACGCCTGGCAAGCCAAAATGGCAATGGCGGCGGATCCTGCTATGGCCCACTTCAAAGACCGCCTGATTGCGCTTGCCGAAGAAAACTGGGCCTTGGAAATGGATTCCACGGTATTCAATGAAGCACAGGTTATCGCACTGGATAAAACCGGCGAAGCGCCATCTGCCACCAATGAAGCCATGCTTGCTGTTTTGCAGGATCGGCTGGCTGATCTGGGTGAACTTTTATTGAGCGATGCATCGCCGAAAGAAGCCTGGGCAGGCATCACCCAAGAAAGAGTGATGCGCCGTGAAATAGCCCGCGAACTTGGACACCGGGCGAATGGTGTTTATACCGTCGATCAGGAAGCGCCTACAGCCGATGAAAACAGAACCGACATTCGGCTTCGCTCCACGGTATCTGAACATGAAGCTATCATTGAACTCAAGCTGGCGGATAATCGCTCCGCGCGTGATTTGCGCGACACCATTCATGATCAACTGGTCAAAAAATATATGGCGGCTGAAACCAGCCGGTCAGGCTGCTTGCTGATTACCCTGGCAAAGAACCGCCAATGGACACATCCCGATCGTGGACAGCGCATTGGATTAGCTGAATTGAAAGCCTTACTTGATGACGAAGCCAAACATGTTGAAGAACTGATGGGTGGTTCCGTTGCGCTGGTTGTCCACATTCTGGAGCTACGAACCACAAACTACAAATCCCAGGTAGCGTCGCCATAAGCCCCAACCGTTTATTTTCTCACCCCTACTCTGCTGCTATACCAGCAGTCATTAGCTTCAATGCCAACCCGGTAAACACCACACCAGCTATGCGATTCAAATAGATCTGCGCTTTCGGCGCGTGATTCAACCAAGCACCCAACGCGCCCGCCAATAGCGCTATCCCACTAAAAATGACTAACGCGACACCGATGAATATCGCACCAAGTAAAAATATCTGCGGAGCTAAATCGCCATAGTCAGGCGCAGCAAATTGCGGCAGAAATGCCAGGAAAAAAAATGGATACTTTCGGATTGGTGATGTTCATGATAATGCCGCGCCGATACAAATCACCGCTTGAGCGCGCATTGGATTGAGATGCGGCAAGCGGACTTACCGACGCGCGAAATGCCTGCCAAGCCAAGTACAGCAGGTAGATGACCCCCACCGCCTTCAACAAAGTGAAGGCGACGACTGAGGTTTGGAAAATAGCCGCCACGCCAAAGGCTACAGCGGCAGTATGAACGATTAAGCCAGTACACAGCCCAAGCATGACTAAAATACCGGATTTTTTGCCATAAAGTGCTGATTGGGTCAGGACGAAAATATTATCCGGGCCAGGCGCAATGCTCAGCAAAGCGGATGCGATAATGAAGGTTGCAACTGATTCAAGTGGGATCATTGCGAATACCTGCGACTGATTTGTCGTCTCATTATTACGTACGAATCATCAATATTAAATCGATATCAGTTGCTCAATATCTGGGCTAAGCCATTCTTTGATTTTATCCCGCCTGTCAAAACGAGTTCTGGCCTGCTTTCCCACAGTAAATTCAGGATGAAAAAACCACAAATTTGTTTAGTCTTTTAGATCAGGGAATTATTTCACCGCCGCACACTTCTCACCACAGCGGTAACAACGTTACTACACACCATACGGAAATTCCTCAAATGGGTTTGCAAAAATTTCTGCTTAGCACCTGCGCGCTACTCACCTTGGTGCAACCAGCTATAGCATTTGAGTTCACCCCTTACGGCTCCTGCCGCCTCAGCGTTGAATACGATGGTTTTCTGGCTTCAGGCAATATTCGTGGCACCACCAACGGCGGCAAAATGATCGCCACTGGCCTGCGCGACGATTTCTAAACCAGAAGACGATTACGTAAGGAGTCCGTTTTTCCAATGAAAAACATTCTAACACTCAAGCATGTCTGCAAAGTGTTTGGAGACCGCCCTTCGGTCGCCTTGCAATTGCTGGATCAAGGCGAAAACAAAGGTGCCATTTTTGAGAAAACCGGTCAAACGCTAAGCGTTGCCAATGCCAGTTTTGATATCCGCGAAGGCGAAATCTTCGTCATCATGGGATTATCCGGCTCAGGCAAATCCACTTTGGCGCGCCTGCTCAACCGGTTGATCAAACCAAGTCGCGGTGAAATCCTGCTCAATGGCGAAGACATGGCAAAAGCCAACGATCAGCGGTTGCAAGAAATCCGGCGCAAAACCATGAGCATGGTGTTCCAGTCATTCGCCCTCATGCCACACCTGAGCGTCCTCGACAACACCGCATTTGGACTTGAACTTTCCGGCGTTGACCTAATATCACGCCGCAAACGTGCGCTTACCTTACTGCAACAAGTAGGTCTGGACGCCTGGGCCAATAGCTACCCAGATGAATTGTCGGGCGGCATGCAACAGCGCGTTGGTCTGGTGCGGGCGCTCGTCAACGACCCACAGATACTACTGATGGATGAAGCATTTTCAGCGCTTGATCCGTTAATCCGTATCCAAATGCAGGACAAACTGCTTGAGTTGCAGTCCCAACGGAAACGCACCATCATCTTTATTTCGCATGACCTTGACGAAGCCATGCGCATCGGCGACCGCATCGCCATTATGGAAGATGGCCACATAGCGCAAATCGGTGCTCCCAAAGAAATTATCAAGGCCCCAGCTAACGACTATGTACACGCCTTTTTTCAGAGCGTTGATATCTCTACCGTGCTCAAAGCTGGCGATATCGCCAGCCACCAACAAGCCATCGCCATCGAATATGAAAGCAGTAATCTGGATACCGCCATCCGACAATTGCAACAATTTGAGCGTAAATGCGGCTATGTGGTCAACAAAGATCTTGAGTTCCTGGGTGAAGTGACTATTGACTCACTGAAACAAGCACGCAAAATCAATGGCAGCTTAAGTAACGCAATGACTCAGGATATTCAAGCAACTCCCGCTGACAAACCACTCAACAAACTGATGGGTAAAGTCGCAGAAGCCCTTTGCGGAGTACCGGTGGTTGACAACAAAGGCCATTACCAAGGCATAGTCACCCGCGCCGCTTTGCTACGCGCCTTAAACTATGAAAACAAGGAAGATCATGTCAGACAACCCATGGAATAGGGCATTAGCACAGCCAGAACCCGCATCTACCGCAAACGCCTGGAGTCAGTCAGCTCCCACTGAAACCAATGATAGTTGGCTGGATCAAGCACCTCTGACCACAGAACCGGAGGCATTCAATTGGTTACACCCGTTTCAAGATGCCGTGATTCCTCTTGACATCTGGGTCGATCAAGGATTGATCTGGTTAGTCAATAATTTCCGGCCCGTATTTCAGGCGATACGTACCCCGATTGACGCAACACTAGGCGCGATCGAAGCGGCTTTGATCAGCATGCCCGATTTGCTGGTGATCCTGATCTTTACAATTCTGGCGCTAGTGCTATCAGGCCGAATGCTGGCCATCGGCACCCTGCTGGCCATGCTGGCTGTCGGTGCCATTGGTGCCTGGAGTGAAGCAATGGTCACCCTGGCACTGGTACTGACATCAGTGCTGTTCTGCCTCATCATCGGTTTGCCTACCGGTATCTGGCTATCACGCAACGACCATGCCTTGAATATCATGCGTCCCATTCTTGATGCGATGCAGACCACTCCGGCATTCGTTTATTTGGTACCCATCGTGATGTTGTTCGGCATCGGCAATGTACCGGGCATCGTTGTCACCATTATCTTCGCTCTACCCCCGCTGATTCGCCTCACCAATCTCGGCATCCGCCAAGTTCCTGATGATTTAGTCGAAGCAGCCCTTGCCTTCGGCGCAAGCCGCCGTCAACTGTTATTCAAAGTGCAATTACCACTAGCCATGCCCACCATCATGGCAGGTATCAACCAAACCTTGATGCTATCGCTGTCGATGGTGGTCATCGCCTCAATGATCGCAGTTGGCGGTTTAGGTCAGATGGTGTTACGTGGCATTGGTCGCCTGGATATGGGCCTAGCCACCGTCGGCGGATTAGGTATCGTGCTGTTGGCGATCATACTTGATCGGCTTACTCAATCAATGGTAAGCAGCAAGCGCAAACGGAACAACGGCAGACGGCCATCTGCACAAAAACTGACCGAATAAAAAAGAACTCACCCGGAACCACCACATCAAGGAAATATCATGAAATTCATGCTTCGATCACTCATCACTGGCTGCCTGCTTTCCGCCAGCCTCATCTTCGGCACTGGTAATGCGCTCGGTGCGGATTTACCGGGCAAGAACATCGTCGTCCAACCATTAAAAAGCTCCATCGCGGAAGAAACCTTCCAAACCTTACTGGTCGTACGCGCGCTGGAAAAACTCGGTTACACAGTCAAACACATCAAAGAAATTGAATATGCCGCTGGCCATGTCGCCATTGGCAATGGTGACGCCACTTTCCTCGCTGACCATTGGGATCCGCTGCACATCGACTTCTATAAAAACGCTGGCGGCGACACTAAACTATTTCGCGAAGGTGTGTATTCCAAGAATGCGCTGCAAGGTTATCTGATCGACAAAACCACCGCTGATCGGTACGGGATCAATCATCTGGGTCAACTCAAAAATCCGCAAATCGCCAAACTGTTTGACGCAGATGGTGACGGAAAAGCCGATTTAGCCGGATGCACACCTGGCTGGGGTTGCGAGAAAGTCATCGAACATCAATTGGATGCATTTGGCTTGCGCAATTTGGTGACCCATAACCAAGGCTCCTATTCAGCGATCATCGCCGACACCATTGCGCGCTTTAAACAAGGCGAATCCGTCCTCTACTATGCCTGGACCCCATACTGGGTCAACGGGGTGATGATACCAGGCAAAGACACCATCTGGATGCAAGTTCCCTTCTCTGCACTGCCAGGCGAACGCAAACACGTTGACACCACTCAAGCAGACGGTAGCAACTATGGTTTTGAGGCGAATACCCAGCGCATCATCGCTAACCGGGCCTTTGTCGAAGCAAATCCTGCGGCAGGCAAGTTATTCAGCATCATGAAGCTGTCAAGCCATGACATCTCCGCGCAAAACCTACGCATGCGTAACGGTGAAAAATCCGCTAAAGACATCGCTCGCCACACCGATGCGTGGATCAAAGCCAATCAAGCCACTTTTGACGACTGGATCAAGACAGCGATAGAAGCCGCCAAGTAGCCGCCGCACTGATATGCAAGCGAGCATTATTCTATATTTTGAACCTGCTCGCGCATTTGTTCGATGAGCACTTTCATTTCCAAGGACGCCGCAGTGGTTTCAGTATCAATGGACTTCGAGCCTAATGTGTTGGCTTCACGGTTCAGTTCCTGCATGAGGAAGTCCAACCGGCGTCCGACCGGTTCATTTTTTTGCAAATTGCGTTGCACTTCATCCAGATGGGTATGGAGTCGGTCCATTTCTTCATCAATATCCAGGCGTTGAGCAAGCATCACCATTTCCTGTTCCAGACGATCCTGATCCAACTGCTCAGTGATCTCCCGCAGGCGTTGGCTGAGCCGTTCCCGCACACCGGTAAGCACAGCAGGAATACGTTGTTTGGCGCGCCCGACTTGTTCGCGCATGGCGGTTAAACGTTGTTCAATCAACTGAACTAACCGCTGGCCTTCGCGCTCACGGGTTTGGAGCAGTTCATCCATCGCGGTATCCAACAGGGTTAACGCGGTTGCTTGAAGCGTTTCAATGTTTTGCGGCGGACTTTCCAAAACACCTGGCCAACGCAGCAGATCAGCGACACCCGGCATGGCAGCCTGGGGCATCTGCTGTTGTATCCGTTGAGCAGCGGCAAATAGTTGTTGCAACAGATCTTGGTCAATTTGTAAGGAAGTCTGCGGGTTAGCGCTGGCGGTAAAACGGAAATTGACATCGACTTTGCCGCGTTTGAGGCGCTGTTGAAGACGTTCCCGTATTTTGGGTTCCATGGAACGCAGTTCTTCCGGCACGCGAATCGCCATTTCCAAATAGCGGTGATTCACACTGCGAAGCTCCCAGATAAATTCACCCTCAGGACGGCTGGCTTGGTTGCGAGCAAAAGCGGTCATGCTGCGAATCATGGATAGTCACCTTATGGCATTGCATTAAAGCTTGTATGATAGCGGTTTTTTTGCAGTACCCGATACGATGATGAGACCCAGTGGACGCGCGCCCGATGAAATGCGCCGTATGAATTTTGTCCGCCATTACACGAAACACGCTGAAGGTTCAGTGTTAGTCAGTTTTGGTGATACCCAGGTTATTTGTACGGCGAGCCTGGAGAACCGCCAACCGAGGTGGATGAAAGGCCAGGAGCGTGGCTGGCTAACGGCTGAATACGGCATGTTGCCACGCTCCACGCATGACCGTATGGGACGTGAAGCGGCGCGCGGCAAGCAAGGTGGCCGCACACAGGAAATCCAACGTTTGATTGGCCGCTCGTTACGCACGGCAATTGATTTGGAAAAATTAGGTCCGCGCACAATCACCTTGGATTGTGATGTGATTCAAGCCGACGGGGGCACCCGCACAGCATCCATTTCAGGCGCTTTTGTCGCATTACTGGATGCGGTTAATGCGCTTTTACAAACCGGCGAACTCACTGAAAACCCCATACGGCGGAATGTCGCTGCCGTTTCCGTCGGCATTTATCAAGGTGAACCGGTGCTTGATCTGGATTATGCCGAAGACGCCTGCGCTGAAACGGATATGAATATCGTGATGGATGACATCGGGCATTTCATTGAAATACAAGGCACCGCAGAGGGCGCTCCATTTGACGAGTCCGCGATGCAAAGCATGCTTGCGCTGGCCAAACCAGGTATCCAACAGATTATTATGGCGCAGCAAGCCGCTATACACGGAGCCTGAAGCATGCCAAATCAACGCATCGTATTAGCCAGTGGTAATCCGGGTAAATTGCGCGAATTCACCGCTTTACTGGCCGGATGCGCGATAGAGGTAACACCTCAATCCGCGTTTAATGTACCGGACGTGGCAGAAACTGGTTTGACTTTTGTGGAGAACGCCATCATTAAAGCACGCCATGCCGCTCAGCATAGCGGCTTGCCAGCGATTGCAGATGACTCTGGCCTTGAAGTTGATGCATTATGCGGCGAACCCGGCATTTATTCCGCACGTTATGCCGGAGCGCATGGCGACGATGCTGCCAATAATCGCAAGTTATTAGCCGCTTTGACAGACGTGCCAGATGAGCGACGTGGGGCGCGTTTTCAATGTGTGATTGTGTACTTGCAACATCCTCATGATCCGACTCCCCTGATTTGCCAAGGCACTTGGGAGGGACGCATTTTGCGTGAAGAACGCGGCGCAAACGGTTTTGGTTATGACCCTTTGTTTTGGGTGGCCAGCGAACAAACTTGTTCGGCTGAACTGCCAGCCGAACGCAAAAATGCGCTAAGTCACCGAGGACAGGCATTACACCAATTGGTCGCCGCATTAAACACGACCCTATGACGATAGGCACCGATCCTGCGACCTCTTTCAGTCACGGAATCGGCGCGCTACCCAATAATCCATGCTGAAATATTTTCCGGCCCCCATGAAAAACAAAGTCAACAGCATGAGGAAATAGGTGACGGCGAACTCAATGCCATTATTCAGAATAACGAAATCGCCCTGTTCAGTAAGCCAACGATAGTCGCCATGTTCTTTCAGAATCGAAATCGCCGCATTGAGTCGCTGCCCGGATTCCGGGCTTTCCGCAATGGCGGCCCAACCATGTTGCAGATGCACAGTGACGGCGGCGACCGCCATAGTGATCAGCAAAGGGATGGAAACCCAACGCGTTGCCAAACCAAACAATAGCAGAATGGCGCCGCCCACTTCGCTAAGCGCCGCCGCCCAAGCCATAAATGCCGGTTCAGGCAGGCCCAATCCCCAATCTGGATTACCGAACCAAGCGATCGTGCTATCCATATCTTCAAGTTTTTTATTACCTGCCATCCATAGCACAGGTGCGAGATAAAGACGCAGCGCCAGAGGAGCAAGAAAATCCATCGCCCGGATGGCGTCCAGCATATCTTGCAGACGGTTGAGTAAATAAACCATATAAAGACTCCGATTAACAGGGTGTTGAAATTCTACTCAGGCGACGCGATACGACGTTAAAAAGGCGGCCAAGAGGCTCTATTACGCCCAGTAAACTGCGCCTCTCTATCGCCTTTTCATCTTGTCCTGCACTCACCTGGGCGGATTCCAGCAACCTGTTCAAGCCGTATGAAATACGCGCTTCCCTGGTGTGCAATAACAAAGAGCGTCCCAATACGCCTGGATCATCCTGAATGTGGGCGACTTCCCCAGATCACGTTGCGTTCACGTAAATCCGCCAAGAGTTCAGCCCCGGCTTGAATCAGATGTTGCGGCTGCGGATGCTGAATCTCCCGGACAATTCCCTGCAGCGCATCACGTCCGGTCATATGTGGATTTTCTTGCAACAGAATTAATAATCGCTGCGTGATGGGATTAATATTCAGAAAGCGCACGGCATCCAGACGATCCCGATACACAACCAGATGCGTTGGCTGGTCCGGCGGTACCTCAGGCAGGTATTCCGGCCCGATCTGATGCACCGGATATTGATAACTGAGATTCCATGCGGTCGGAGCCAAAATCGGACGCGCATCCAACAAATCACCATTCGGATCACATTCCGTGCGCATGCCAATTTGCTCGTCCGCATTGCTGATTTGCACCGCCAACTCAACATATTCGTAGTGCGCCAGTTCCGGCATGAATGGCCAGTCGCCCGGTTGATTGGTACGTTCTTGTTGCAAATATTCGACGAATTCAAGGCCAATCTGGGTGAACAGCGCCGTTTTGCACGGATGTCGGCTGAAAAAATCGCGCACCAGACGATGCCAGGCATCATGATTGAACAAACTACGCAACACCGGGAAGTTCCGTGATAAGTGATCTTCCATCCCGTTATAGAACAATTCAGCGTAAATACTCATCCGACGTTGTTCAATGCCTGCGGGAACTTCACATTGCTCTGGATTACGGATATAGGCGGCGAACGCCATCTGCTGTTGTTGAAAACCCGCCAGATGTTCAAGCGACATGGGCACATTCACCGGCTTGCTGTTGCAGATTGCGGATTTGGTCTACTTCGCTCAACAATGTCATTAATGGCGGGATATTGAAATCACGTTCCAGCAAGGTGGGGAAAACACCATATTGCTGATAAGCTGCGGTCAATAAATTCCAAACCTCAGGCAGAACATCTTCGCCATGAGTATCAATGCGCAAGTCAGGTGATTCCTGGAAATGACCCGCGATATGGGCATATAAGATGCGCTCAGCCGGTATCTGGCGCAGGTATTCGTAAGGATCAAACCGATGGTTGATCGCGTTGACAAAAATATTATTCATGTCGAGATGGAAGCCACAATCCGCCTCTTCCAGCACGGCATTTAAAAATTCGATTTCCGTCATTTCACCTAGTGGCATCGCATAAGCGGAGACATTCTCCATGCCAATCCGGCGCTCCAAAACATCTTGCACCTGGCGAATGCGATTGGCGACGTAATAGACAGCTTCTTCGGTGAAAGGGATTGGCATCAAGTCATAAAGTTGGCCATGATCTCCGCAATAAGAGAGATGATCTGTATAGATGGAGACATGATGCTGACGCAGAAAATCGCGTATGTGATTGAGCAAATCCTGATCCAGTGGCGCAGGACCACCAATATTCAGTGATAAGCCATGACAAACTAATGGATAACGCTCAGTAATGGCGCGCAATGATTTGCCACGAGCGCCGCCAACATGAATCCAATTTTCCGGTGCAACCTCAACAAAACTGATTTGCTCCGGCTCGGTCTCCAGCACGGCTGACATGAGTTCTTGTTTTAAACCAAGGCCTGCACCTTTCACTTGATAAGCCATCGTTTACTCAGTTGCATGGGATTGCAGTGGTAAGTTGACACTCAAAAACGTTACTAACAAGTAACCCGATTCTATCAACCGGGCTACTTGAAAACAGCCATCCAGCTTTTACTAAGAACCGCCGCACCTACCAGCGCCACATTTCCCTTCCGCATTTTTATCGCCACCACATTTACCAGCACCGCATTTCCCTTCAGAACCTTTGTCACGATCACAATCACCACTCGAACCGCATTTACCCGCGCCGCACTTGCCTTCGCTTTTTTTCTCTCCGCCACACTTGCCTGCACCACATTTCCCTTCACCATGGCCACCCGCCAATTGCGTATAACCGGTATTCAATTCCGTGACGCCAAAGGGGTTTTCAGCGGCGGTTGTCACATTAACCGCCATCAAAGTGCCCACAAATGCAGCACCAACTGTCGCTGCAACAGGTTTCAATGTTTTATTAGTCATCTCGTTGCTCCAAGGTTAATCAGTGGTTTGGGTCCGAATAATCAAAGTCATTATCCGAACTGGAGTATGAGACATCCTGGTCGTGAAAAGGTTTACATTTGAATGATAAATTTATGTCAAAAGAGACGAAATAAGCTCGAACAGGCACTTATAGCCCCAAACGATCCCATATTCGCAAAGTCGGCGACGACTGGTTCATGGTGTAGAAATGCAATCCAGGCGCACCGGAAGCCAGCAGATTTTCACACAGTTTAGCCACGGTATCAGCGCCAAAATCCTGAATGCTGGCTGAATCATCCGCATAGTATTCCAGTTGCTTACGTATCCACCGTGGGATTTCTGCGCCGCAATTATCCGAAAAACGCGCCAAATTCGAGTAATTGGTGATTGGCATAATGCCCGGCACAATGGGTATTTGAATATGGCGTTTTTCGCAAGACTCAATGAAATGCTCATAAGCATTCACATTATAAAAATATTGGGTGATGGCGCTGTTGGCTCCAGCATCCACTTTACGTTTAAAGTTATCCAAATCCGCATATAAATTCGCCGCTTGCGGATGCATTTCAGGGTAAGCCGCGACTTCAATATGAAAGTGATCACCAAATTGATCACGAATCAGTTCGACTAAATCGCTGGCGTGAACCAATTCACCGATGGCTATGCCGCTGCCAGACGGACGATCACCGCGTAAGGCGACGAGACGCTGAATACCTTGATCAGCATAACGCTGCAAAATACGGACAACATTCTCTATGGAATTACTGATGCAGGTTAAATGCGGAGCAGTTTCCAAGCGTTCTTCACGCAACCAGTCCACTGTGTCGAATGTCTTATGCTGAGTGGAACCACCAGCACCATAGGTGCAAGAAAAAAAAGCCGGCTGCTTGGCTTTTAACGCGGTTACCGTGGCCTGCATATTAGCGAAGCCTTTTTCCGTTTTCGGTGGGAAAAGCTCAAAACTGAAAGTTTTCTTTGAATACATCAAATTCCCTTGAATCAGGTGACGAACAACAATCGAGTGATTCTAACCAAATGTCGGCATTGACGCACTGCGGATGTCTTCCTACAATGAGTGGGCAGATGCTCAAATTATCAAACGAAGCTTAAAGGGAGTTACTTACCTTGCCGTTTTTTAGAGCATATGGCGTCTGAAACATTACTTCTCCCTGGCTACGACCCATTCTAACTATTCCGGTTGCGTCAGCATTTATTTGTTTTTCAAGACACCATGCCATGTAATCAGTACTTTTCTGGTAGGCGAATCAGCAATTATGGAGGTTGCTGCTGTTTTCAGATCCCGTTTGATTGCTGTTTGTTTTGTTAAAACAGGCGTCTTTTCCGCCGACTACGTCGGCTTTAACGCATGAAATTTCTCGTTAAAACGTCATGTTTGATTACCCAGCGAGACAACCATAGGTAATTCTATGTCCGATGATATGAACCCGGTATTTACACGGCGTACGGTGTATCGTGTTGATCGTCAGCGTAAGCGTGCATTATTGAAGCAACTGATCAGTGAGCATGCATGGTCGCGCATCATGATTTATGTACGCACGAAGTATGCAGTCGCCCGCCTGGGCAAACAACTTGAGCAAGATGGCTTCAACATCGTACTCGTGCATAACAGCATGGGCAAAGCACGGCGAAAAGAAGCCATAGAGGCTTTTACCAACAGCACGGCGGAAATTTTGGTTTCCAGTGACATGGCCACGCGCGGCATGACACTTCCATCCCCCATCAGTTGCCTGATTAATCTGGATTTACCGACCGAGCCTTGTTTCGCTCAACGGGACGCTCATATCGCATTAGCGGAAAATGCGCTGTTTTTGCTCAGCCAGGATGAAGAAGCCGTGTTACGGGAAAAACCAGGCTTTGTCGATGCGGATTACCAATTCGATGTCGCGCCCGGTTTTGAACCTGAGACGGCGGAACAACCCGCTAAAGTCGAACCGGAAAAAAAGAAAGAGGAACAACCAAAGCCACGTCGGGTAAGACGCGGATATGCCGCCAGAAAAAATACTGGCCGCCAGAACGCCAATCGTTCAGAACGACATACAAAGCAAAACACCAACAAAACCCGTTCTGCAGATCATGCATTACTGGATGAAAATGGCGATATTAATGGCAATACGCTGGCTAGCGACAATTCCAATCGCAGCGCGATTGACCTTGCTTGCGACGGGACAGGGGTACCCCAAGGACGCGGTAATACGAAATTGAAAGATCGCCGTGGAAATCATGGCGCCAGACGTAACCGCCGCCAACTCTCCAACAACATCGGCAGATAACCCCATTCGCCAGACTCAATGGTGACGACAGCAAAGCCTGAATTCAATTGCCGCTTCACAAATCGTTTATTTTGTGTAAAATCGCTGCCCTTTCGGTGACTTGAAATAGAGTCATCCTGTGCGCATGAGCGCTCTGATTCAGTTTGTCATCAAGCTTTAAGCTTAAGGTCTCAATTCATGGTTGCAATTCGTCTTGCCAGAGCAGGCGCAAAGAAGCGCCCTTTTTATCATTTGGTTGCGGCTGACTCGCGCGCACCGCGTAATGGACGCTACATAGAGCGGCTGGGTTTTTATAACCCCCTTGCGGTGGAAGGTCAGGAAGGCATGCGTCTTAACCTGGAACGCATTGATTACTGGGTATCCGTTGGTGGCCAGTTGAGCGAACGTGCTGGCAAACTCGTCAAAGCTTATCGTGAGAGCAATGCCACAGTCGCTTGAGTTAAAACGGCCTGATCCATTTTGGGACGTATGCTGACGCGACAAGAACCGCCAGTTATCAAACTTGGTCATGTCAATGGCGCGTATGGCCTGCAAGGCTGGCTGAAAGTTTATTCAGATACCCAGCCGCGTGAAAATATCGCGGCTTACGACGCCTTGCTGCTTAAACAAAGCGGTATCTGGCAGCTCTGGGAAGTTGCTAACGGGCGTCGCCATGGCCGTCACGTCGTATTAAAACTGCAAGGTTGTGATGATCGCACCCAGGCAGAAAGGCTCAAGGGCGCGGAAATCGCGATAAAACGCGATCAACTCCCCAAGTTAAGTGAAGTTGGGCAATATTATTGGACGGACTTAATTGGTTTGACAGTGGAAAATCTTGCTGGCGAGTCATTTGGCGTCATTGATCATTTATTAAGAACAGGCGCGAATGACGTTTTAGTCGTGCGCAGCGAGCAAGAATATCTGATCCCTTATGTGTGGGGCCAAGTGGTGCGGGAAGTTGACTTGGCAACCAAACGTATGTGGGTTGATTGGGAAATGGATTATTAGAATCTGTTAGATAGCGTCATCAAATTGTCTCTGATTCAGTGGGTGATATGCGCTTTGACGTAATCAGTTTGTTCCCAACCATGTTTGAGGCAATGCGCTACGGCGTCACCGGGCGCGCTATCAAACAAGGTCTGGCGGAATTGATGCTATGGAATCCGCGCGATTACGCGCAGGACACGCATCGCACCGTTGATGACCGACCCTATGGCGGCGGTCCCGGCATGGTGATGATGTACGAGCCGCTGGCGGCAGCGATTCGGGATGTAAAGCAAACTGCGCCGGACAACCGGTTAATTTACCTCAGTCCGCAGGGCCAAGTCTTTAATCAGACAACGGCGCGGCGAATGGCCAAAGCCGATGGCTTCATTCTGCTGGCCGGGCGTTACGAAGGCATTGATGAAAGAATTATTGAGGCTTTCGTTGATGAAGAATGGTCAGTGGGCGATTATGTCGTATCAGGTGGAGAACTGCCCGCCATGTTGCTGATTGATAGCGTGATACGCCTGTTACCAGGCGCGTTGGGCCATGCGGGATCCGCGCAACAGGATTCATTCAGCGAAGATGGCGGATTGGATTATCCCCATTACACCCGACCCAAAGTGATTGATGGGCATACGGTGCCGGAGGTACTGCTGTCTGGCGACCATCAGCAGATCCGCGATTGGCGGCTACGACAAAATTTTAAACGCACTGAACAACGACGGCCAGATTTATTGGCGACTAAATTAAAGTTAGACAACTGAAATCAAGTTTCAACGATATTCATTGAGGAGCACGGGCGATGAATAACATCATCCAACAACTCGAAGCAGAACAAATGGACAAGGAAATCCCGGCTTTTGGCCCTGGGGATACTTTGGTGGTACAGGTAAAAGTGAAAGAAGGCAGCCGCGAGCGCCTGCAGGCGTTTGAAGGCGTCTGCATCGCGCGACGTAATCGTGGGCTGAATTCCGCTTTCACCGTACGTAAAATCTCCTATGGCGAAGGCGTGGAACGGGTTTTCCAGACTTACAGCCCATCAATCGCCAGCATCAGCGTCAAACGTCGCGGCGATGTCCGGCGCGCCAAATTGTATTACCTGCGCGGTCGCACCGGTAAGGCCGCTCGCATCAAAGAAAAGGTATAAAGCACGCTTTTACTTTTCCTGCGTTTATTTAACATCCACCCTCTCGGTTCTGACCCATGCAGCCCACCTTTTATTGGCATGACTATGAAACCTGGGGGGCTAATCCTGCCGTTGACCGGCCAGCGCAATTTGCTGGTGTACGCACCGACTTTGCGTTTAACCCGATCGGGGAACCATTAGTTATCTATGCCAAACCGGCGCAGGATGTATTACCTCATCCTGAAGCCTGTTTGATCACCGGGATAACCCCGCAACGGGCTTTTGCCGAAGGCTTGCCGGAAGCGGATTTCTTCCGTGCCATTCATGCTGAAATGTGCCAACCTGACACCTGTTCGTTAGGCTACAACAGCATGCGCTTCGACGATGAGATCACGCGTTACGGTTTATACCGTAACTTTTTTGATCCTTATGAACGTGAATGGAAACATGGCAATTCCCGTTGGGATATGATTGATGTGGCGCGCATCACTCATGCCCTGAGACCGGAAGGCATGCAATGGCCGACAGATGAAAACGGCGTCGCCAGCTTTCGTCTGGATCAACTGACCCAGGCGAATGACATCTCTCATACGGATGCCCATGACGCCCTGGCGGATGTCAACGCCACCATCGCAATCGCTCAGCGCATTCAACAAGCGCAACCTCGCCTATTCAACTATTTGTTGACCCATCGGGATAAAGCCAGCGCGGCTGCATTACTGAACCTGCACGGCAGCCAACCCGTTTTACACGTTTCCGCGCGCTACCCGGCGCGTCTCGGCTGCATTGCCGCCGTGTTGCCTTTGTTAGTCCATCCAACCAATCGTAACCAAATCATCGTATACGATCTGCGTTATGATCCCGCCGATTTACTGAACTGGAGCGCCGAACGTATTCGGGAGCGACTGTATACACCAGCAAACGAGTTACCGGAAGGTGAACAACGACTGGCACTGAAAGGCGTGCATATCAACCGGGCGCCGGTTTTAGCGCCCATGAACACACTGACGGATGTCGCACGTGAGCGCTGGCAAATGGACGCTCAAACGGAACAACGGAATTTGGCGATATTATTGGCGGAACAGCAATCCCTCACCGAGAAACTGACTGAAGTTTATGCAGAACCCTACCAAGGAGCGGCGAAAGATGTTGATTTCGATCTTTACGGCGGATTCCTGTCAGATGATGACAAGCGCTTATGCCAGCAAATCCACCAGACCAAACCGAAAGATTTAGCCGACTTACAACCGAACTTCACCGCCGATAAACTACATACGCTGTTTTTCCGGTATCGGGCGCGCAACTGGCCAGATACTCTGGATCAACACGAACAAACACAATGGCATGAGTTTCGTGATCAACGTCTGACCGATCCCCAAATGGGTGCAGGCATCGTCTTATCTGAATACCGGAAACAACTCTCTCAAATGGTGGTTGACCCTCAATTGACGGACCAACAACGCCTGTTGGTCAACGACTTACTGGATTGGCCGACACTTATTGGCTACTAAGGATAAAGCGTCCAATACTGAGTCACTGCGCTTTCAACTCAAGGATTCATCCATGCTGATCAATTGCGATATGGGCGAAGGCCTGCAACCCAATCCGGATTCAGACATCATGCCTTGGATTGATCTGGCCAATTTCGCTTGCGGCGGCCATGCTGGTGACGCCAATACCCTCAAACAGGGCTTGGCGCTGGCCAAGCACCACCAAGTCGCCGTCGGTGCCCACCCAAGCTACCCTGACCCCGAGCATTTTGGTCGCCGCTCCTTACCCCTATCCACTGCCGAACTGGAAGACAGTCTCGCGCGCCAACTGGATTTGATGCAGACACAAGCACAGACGTTTGAACTGACGCTGCATCACGTCAAGCCACATGGCGCGCTTTATCTCGACATGATGCGTTCAGCCACTTTATTGGAATCCCTACTGGACTTTCACTCCGCTTGGTCAGCTTCTCTGGGCTATCCAGTCGCTTTCATCATACAGGCCAATATCCACGACGCCTCTTATCAAGCTTTGGCACAACAAAAAGGCGTCACCTTATGGCGCGAAGCATTCGCCGACAGAGCTTATCTGCCGAACGGCCAGTTAGCACCCAGAAGCCAAGCTGGCAGCTTGTATCAAACCGCCTCGCCGATTCTGGCTCAAGCCCGGCGCTTGCTGGCTGAATCCAAGGCGGAAACCTTATGTTTTCACTCCGACAACCCGGCTTCCGTGCTGGCACTGAAACAACTCCGCCAAAGTTTGCCTCGTGAATCCGCCGAATAGCCCAATTGAAATCGTATCCCATTGCGCATTAAGGGTGCGATTCGCTGACCGTATCCGGGCTGACCTTCCCGCGTTGATTCAATCCGTATGCCAACAATTAGAAACCTTATTGGGTGATCATTTAACCGATTTGATCCCGGCCTACACCAGTTTGCTGGTCATCTTTAATCCCCAGTCTGTGAAGCTGACGGAAGCCCAAAAGATTTTGCGCCAAGCTTTAACGCGGGCAAGCGCGCAACAAAACCTGAATCCGCCGACGAGCCATCAAATCCCCGTCTATTATGGCGAAGAAACTGGCTGGGATCTGGCTTGGCTCAGCGAACAAAAAGCCCTGTCCATTGCGCAAATCATTGAATTACACAGCCAACCCACCTATCAGGTTTACACCATCGGCTTCAGCCCGGCCTTTGCTTACTTGGCTGAGATTCCAGAACGCCTGGCGGCTCCGCGACGGGCGACGCCAAGGTTACACATTCCGGCTGGCGGCGTCGGCATCGCTGACCGTCAAACTGCGGTTTATCCGCTTGACTCTCCAGGCGGTTGGCGAATTCTGGGCCGCACACCGCTGGATCTGTCACTCAAGAATCCCCGTAACCTCACTCGCTTCAAGATCGGTGATCAAATACATTTTGAACCGATCTCCCGCCAGATATTCCAACGCCTGCAAAAATAACATGACGTTGTTTGAAGTCATCAAGCCCGGTTTTCTAACCACCTTCCAAGATCAAGGCAGACCCGGCTATCGCCAATATGGCTTAGCGGTCTCCGGCGCTCTGGATGAAGCCAGCTACGCCTGGGGAAATGCTTTACTGGATAACGACAAGCAGGCGTGCAGCTTGGAGATCACTCTGGGGCAATGCCAGCTCAAAACGCTGGCACCTTGCCAGATCGCCGTCACTGGTGCAGATTTGGCATTCACCATCAACCACCAATCAGCGCCAAGGTATCAAGCCTTATCTTTGCACCAAGGCGATATATTGCATTGGAGCCAAGCCAAGCAAGGGATGAGAGCCTATCTGGCAATCGCCAGTGGCTTCCAAAGCGAGATACATTTCGGCAGCCGCTCAGTCAGTCTGCGCGAAGGCGTTGGCCAACCCATCCAGGCGGGACAGATACTCAATGGCATTGCACAAACCAAAAGCATCAATATAGACCGACCTTTTCCACAAAACGCCTTGCCATCGCTCTGTCATGCAAACACGTTGGTGCTGCACATGCTGCCTTCTGATCAATTCAATGATTTCTCAGCCGCCAGCCAACAAGCGTTTTTCCAACAAACCTTTCAATTAAGTGCGGACAGCAACCGCACCGGCCTGCGTCTACAAGCGACTCAAGCCCTATCCACACCATACGCCAACATGATTTCCGAAGGCATGCTGCCGGGCAGCATCCAGATTCCACCAGACGGTCAACCGATCATTATGATGAAAGAAGCGCCAACCATTGGCGGCTACCCTAAAATCGGCACCTTATTCACCACCGAGTTGAACCAACTGGCCCAAGCCATGCCGGGACAGAAAATCCGCTTTCAGGCAGAAAATTTCATCGCCTGTGAGAACCGGCAGAAACGCGCTTACCGCCGTTACTATCCTTACCAGGCACAGAAAAATACATTAGCCGCCATTTCCAGACCCGCCAGCCAGAACGTGACAATGCCGCCTTAACCTGCCAGTGTTGCAATAGGCCCGGCGACAGAACCAACCATTTTTAAAATATCCTGAGCGGTGTGATTTTCATTCTCGCTGTCAAAACCCCAAACCCTATCCCCCTGAATGACGATGCTGATCGCGCTGTATGCAGGAAGATGACCAGATGATTTCGAGCCATTATTCAGGCGCTTCCTGTCATGCCACACATTCCCTTTATTCAAAGACCAGCAAATGTGGTTCGTCTGATAATCCTGGAAAAGATAAATAATCACCTCGCCGGATTTCAGATTTCTCACCCGAAACGCTTTTTGCTTGACTTCGGTTTCGTTATTGCACCATGGAAAAATCACGCTTTTCCAATCCTTGGTTTTCCGGGAAGAGACCTCAATCGCAAAACGGTTATCTTCTCCATCAACAACGTTAATGGCTTCATCAAGGGTGTTAGTGATATCGTTAAGACCGGTATTCCACATCAGTTACTCCTTGTAAATTTACGTGGCTTAACAGGTTCGGGGAAATGTCCCGCCGACTCATTCTGGCGAATACGACAACTTGATAAACCCCGAATATTCTGCTGAATTTAAACATGCTCACAAGCTGTTGAAATGCCCTCAAACAACGCATGCAACCTTGAAAATGGCGTAACCCGCCGAATAAAGCACTATAAGGCCGCGAGGATTTCGGCGCATGACTGACATCAAGCCAATACCCAGTCCGGCATTAACGCGATTCTGCAACCTGTCAGGAATCCTCCAACACCTCCCGCAAAGCAGTCACCAACATCTCGGCGGTATCCATATGATGAACCAATTTCTTTAACTGCCCATCTTTACCGACCAGATAGATAATGGATGAATGATCCAGGGTATAACCCATTTTCGAGTCCTGCATTTCCACTTTTTCGTAAATGACGAGGTACTGTTTGGCCACCTGCGCGATCTGTTCGGGCGAGCCGGTCAAACCAATGATGCTTGAATGATAATAACGGGCGTATTCACCCACCCTTTCAGCCGTATCGCGTTCCGGGTCCACCGTGATGAAAATGGGCTGGAGCTGTTTTTGCTCTTCTTCAGATAAGCTCTGAATCGCTTTGGACATTTTGGATAACGCCGTGATGCAGACATCAGGGCAACTGGTGAAACCAAAATAAATGGGCGTGACTTTACCCGCGAAATCGCTCAGGCTGACCTCTCCCTGATCGGATTGCAAAGTAAAGCCACCGCCTAAATTCGCGTAAGCTTGTGACGCATCTTTTTGCCCGAGGCCACCTTGTAAGCCAAAATAAACGCCAACAGCAATACTGGCAATGGCAAATAGCCCCATAGTCACATATTTCATTCATTACTCCTGCATATTGTGAACGATTTCGCGCAACGTATATTAACTTGGTTTGAACACCATGGCCGCAAGGATTTACCCTGGCAACAAAACCCGACCGGCTACCGCGTCTGGGTGTCGGAAATCATGTTGCAGCAAACTCAGGTAAGCACGGTCATCCCCTACTATGAACGCTTCATGCAGCGCTTCCCTGATGTCTTCACCTTAGCCCAGGCACCATTGGATGAAGTGCTGCATGCCTGGTCAGGACTCGGTTATTACGCGCGCGCGCGTAACTTACATCAAACCGCGCAGTTATTAGCGCGTGAATATGCGGGCGAATTCCCCGCCGGGCACGCGCAAGTGCAGCAATTACCGGGAATTGGTCGATCAACCGCCAGCGCGATTTTAGCGTTCTCACAAGGACAGCCCCTGCCGATTCTGGATGGCAATGTCAAGCGCGTACTGGCGAGACATCATGCGGTTTCCGGATGGCCGGGACAAACCCAGGTGCTCAAACAATTATGGCAATTTGCTGAGTTGAATACACCGGATGAGCAGGTCGCCGCCTATAACCAAGCCATGATGGACATGGGTTCCCTCATCTGTACGCGCAGCCAACCCAAATGCGCAGCCTGCCCCATCGCTTCGACTTGTGCTGCTTTAGCGCAACACGACTGGCGCAGTTACCCGGGGAAAAAGCCCCGTAAAGATTTACCCGTGCGCCGCGTGCAAATGTTGATTTTGCGTGATCCGGCCAAACGGATTTTGCTTGAACAGCGTCCACCGCAAGGCATTTGGGGCGGCTTGTGGAGTTTCCCGGAATTGCCACTATCCGGGGATATCACCCAATGGTGCACCGCGAAAGGCTGGCGCATTCTTGAGCACCAAGCCGATTTGCCGGTACGTCGGCACACCTTCAGCCATTTCCATTTGGATATTCTGCCGCGTGAAATCCTGTTGGCGGAACCGGGTTGCCTGATCCTGGAGGAAGACAAACACCTTTGGTATAACCTGCATCAACCGAATGAACTGGGATTGGCCGCGCCAGTCGCGCGTTTATTATCGGAGTTATCTCAATAGCATCGCCACCCTAACAAGCCATTTATTTTTACTGAGGATGATATCTGATGAGCAAAGTGGTTAATTGCGTTAAATTAAAACGGGAAGCAGAGGGCCTGGATCGCCAACCTTACCCAGGAGAGTTGGGAAAACGTATTCTGGAGCAAGTATCCAAGCAAGCTTGGCAGGACTGGCTGGAGCACCAGACCATGTTGATCAATGAATACCGTCTGACGCCGGTTGATCCAAAATCACGCAAGTTTCTCGAAGAGGAAATGGAGAAATTTTTCTTCAGCGAAGGCTCCGATACGCCGCCGGCTTTCCGCCCCGCCTGAACCACATACCCTTTCAATGTAAAAATCCGCTTTCAGCGTCGCACTCAGCACCCAACCGGATAAGCCTGCCTTTGTTGGCAAAAAATGGCGAAACGCTACCGCTTGACAGAGCACCAGCGTATCGCCGCTAAGGCAATTTGGCCTTTAAAGTAAACAAAATGCTGGCCACAACCCGGATATTCGGCATGGTTCAACTTTCCATACCTGACATCAAACGAACAGGCGTTAATCAATATGAACGGTAAGAAACAAACTCAGGTGCTTTTTTGCTGCATGGGCAACATTTGTCGCTCGCCAACCGCACATGGCGTATTCCGTCAGTTGGTGATGGACTCTGGTCTGCAAGATCAGATTGCCATTGATTCGGCAGGCACTCATGCCTACCACATCGGCAATCCGCCAGATAACCGCGCCCAGGCGACGGCGCAGCGACGCGGCATTGATTTAACTGATTTGCGCGCTCGTCAAGTTTCGCAGGCTGATTTCATCCAGCATGATTATGTGTTGGTGATGGATCAGGCCAACTATCAGGATTTGATGTCAATCTGCCCGGCGGAATCACAGCACAAAATCCGCCTGTTTCTGGATTTCGCCGCTGATTGGCAGGAAAACGAAGTGCCGGATCCTTATTACGGCGGACCACGGGGCTTTGAGCGAGTATTTGATATGATTGAAGCGGCTTCGCGCGGCTTACTCGCCGACATCCAACAGCAACTTTAGGAAGGTTTCATGTCAAATGCGTTTGTTCAACACATTGCCCCAGGGATCGACAAGCTATCGCCATATGCACCTGGCAAACCGATATCTGAGCTGGAACGTGAATTAGGTATCACCCAGCCCATCAAGCTGGCCTCCAACGAAAACCCGCTTGGCCCAAGTCAGCAAGTCAAGCAAGTCTTGCTGGATCAACTTGATGGATTAGCCCGTTATCCAGACGGTAATGCGCACGCATTGCGCACTGCACTGGCGGAGAAACATCAAGTTAAACCGGATTGCGTAACGATCGGCAGCGGCTCAAACGATGTTTTGGATATGATCGCGCGGGTATTTTTGCACCCAGGGCGTGAAAGTCTGTTCTCACAACATGGTTTTGCCGTGTACCCGCTCAGCAGCATGGCCACTGGCGCAACCCTGAATATCGCACCGGCAAAAAATTTCGGCCATGACCTGGAAGCTTTTCAGTCCAGGATAAATGCACATACCGGCGTCATCTGGATCGCCAACCCGAACAACCCAACCGGAACCTGGCTGGATCACAACACCTTATACGATTTCGTCAAAACCGTGCCACCGGATGTCATCGTGGTGATTGATGAAGCGTATTTTGAATATGTGCAAAAAGCGGATTACCCCGACGCCAGCCAATGGCTGGACGAATTCCCCAACCTGATCGTCACCCGCACTTTCTCCAAAGCTTATGGCCTGGCTGCACTACGGATTGGCTATGGTCTGTCGCACCCGGATGTGGCGGATCTGTTGAACCGCGTACGCCTGCCATTTAACGCAAACAGTTGCGCACAAGAAGCCGCCTTGGCGGCTCTGACAGATCAAGATCATATACAACAATCCATCGCGCTGAATCACCAAGGGTTAACGCAATTCGCCCAGGGATTCGAAGCACTGGGCTTGACCTACCTGCCATCCGTCGGCAACTTCATCACAGTCAATGTCGGGCATCCGGCTGACCCAGTGGATGCTGCTTTATTGCGTGAAGGCGTGATCACCCGGCCAGTGGAAAACTATGGCCTGGCTGACTGTCTGCGCATCAGCATTGGCCTGCCGGAGGAAAATGACCGTTGCCTGAACGCCCTCAAGAAGGTGTTGGCCAGTGCGGATTAAACGACTCGCCATCATCGGCCTCGGTTTGATCGGCGGCTCGCTGGCCCGCGCGCTTCGTCAGGCTGACGCCGTTGAGCACATTATCGGCTGTGGCCGAAGCTTGCCCAATTTGCAATGCGGCAGGGATCTCGGCGTGATTGACAGCTATCACCAGGATGTCGGGCAAGCCGTGGCGCAAGCCGATCTGGTATTCGTCGCAGCCCCTTTAAGCGCAATGCGTGACATCTTCGCCGCAATGAACGGCCAATTAAAAACGGATGCCATCATCACCGACGGCGGCAGCGCCAAAGCCAGCGTCATCGCCGATTTCAACGCGGTTTGCCCACAACATCGACATCAGTTCGTGCCAGGACACCCCATTGCAGGCACTGAAAACAGCGGCGTTAAAGCGTCTTTCGCCACGCTTTACCAAAACCGACAAGTGATATTAACGCCAACCGAGTCCTCATCAGCCGACGCCATTCATAAAGTCACGGAGATGTGGCAATTATGCGGCGCTGAAGTTAAACAAATGACGGCGGAACATCATGATCAAATTTTCGCGGCGACCAGTCACCTGCCGCATATGCTGGCTTTCGCACTGGTCGATCTGTTAGGCACCGCGCAGGAAAAACAGGACATCTTTGAATACACGGCTGGCGGCTTTCTGGATTTCACCCGCATCGCATCCAGTAATCCGGTCATGTGGCGCGATATCTGTCTGGCCAATAAAACCGCCATCAGCGAGATAACGCAGCAATATGCGGCGCACCTGCAACAATTAGCCGAATGGATTGAGCAAGCCGATGGCGAGGCTTTGCTGGAGGTCTTCCAACACGCGAAAATGACCCGGGATCAACTCATTTAACGTGAATTTTGGATAAGAGGGCTGAAAAGGCTTCTGTTCAGGTACATTTTGTGTCTCTAACCCTCTCGAGGCAGAAGCCATGTTGGTTCATTTGGCGAACGATCTTTCGGATCTGGAGCTATTAAAGGGTCTTGGCATATTTGGATTCTCGTGCATAAAAAGATTTACAAGCAAGATACACACGTACTTTGCGGTACGCATACCATACTCAACTACTCTGGCAAGGGAGATTTTTCCTTTATTTACATAAGGCATGGCTAACAAGGTACTCTAGCGAAACCCCAACCCTGCGGAGACTTTTTCGCATGGTTTCGCCATTATCGCGCAAACGCCGCTCCGCGTTGGGTTCCGCTGAGTTTGGCGTTATACGTAAAAAGCTGAATGTAGTTAAAATTTTCATATGAATGAAATACAAGAACTGTTTGATGATCTAATCGCTGAGAAAACAAATCCAGAAACGTTTCTGGGCAACTATATTCGTGACGAATTTGAAAAGATAAAAATAGATTTAGAAAGCAACCAACTAATTAACTTGGTAAAACAAATTTACCCAAACCCGCAAGGCTCTATTAGCATAAACCTCTCAGATGAACAGTTAGATGCTGCCGGCTACATCAACGAAGAAGAGTCAAAAAAGGATGTAAGGCTTATCTTTGAAAGCCTTACAGAAGGAATTTCAAAGAAAATTAAAATATTTAATAAGGAGTTTCCAGAGATAGTGCTTAATTCTGCTAATGAAATAGCAGATTACTTACTAAATAAAATATATGATGAATTAGACCTTTATCTTGCTCCACACCAATTTGAACATGATCAGTTAATTGGAGGAATCAATGAAATATGGGGAAATTCATTAGATCTCCTAGAGGCACTAATAACCACATCTTTAGAGGCTGGCGACAAGTATCACAATGAAAATGTTCAAATATCAGATAAAAACAACTATCTCTATGAAGCATTGTTCCGGTTACATGCTAAAGCTTGTCAGACTTCATCAGAAATATTAACTCTACTAAGGTCAGGATTCGCTGATGGGGCACATGCTAGATGGAGGTCGTTGCATGAAATATCAATTATTAGCTACTTTATATCTGAGCATGGGAATAATGTCGCAAAAAGATACTTAGATTACCAGATTGTTGAAAGTTATAAGGCAGCTATTCAGTTTCAAGAATATGCTGAAATTCTTGGACAAGAGAAAATACCAGATTCAAAGATGGCAGAAATATATTCTGACATTCAAGAACTCGATGAAAAATATGGCTCTGAATACAAAAAAGGCGGCTACGGCTGGGCTTCATCTATACTCAATAAAAACAAACTCACTTTTAGGGATATCGAGGAATCTATAGATCTAGATCATTTTAGACCCTACTATAAAATGGCTAGTTATAATGTGCATGCAGGTTCCAAAAGTCTTTTTTTTTCGCTTAGGTCTGCATGAAACAGATACTGTCTTGCTTACAGGGCCAAGTAATTTAGGCTTAGTAGAACCTTGCAGATTTACAGCGATTTCATTATCACAAATAACAACAAACCTGATCTTAAAGGAAAGCCCCAACATGGATACAATAGTTACAAGCAGGATGTTGATGAAATTAGAGAAAAAGATCGAAAATACCGTTGTTAATGAAGAAAAGTTATTTTTAGGATCTGTGGAAAAAAAGCGTATAACAAGTAACTCCAGTTGATCCCTCCAGCAAAGTTGCTTGGCATCTAACTTCCAAGTTCGCTATCATATAATGATATCATTAGCCTATGAACAGCAAGCACAGAAAGACGCTCGAAATCATCTTTTCCGAACCGGTTAACGGTAATCTGGAGTGGCGCAAAATCGAAGCCTTATTCTTGGCATTGGGTGCTGAACTCAATGAGCGCAGCGGTTCCCGGGTATCGTTTACTCTAAATGGCGAAAAACTGGATGTGCATCGTCCACATCCCGGAAAAGAGGCACTCAAATACAGAGTGAAAGATGCTCGCAATTTTTTGACAAACGCAGGAGTTACCCCATGAACAGCATGACCTACAACGGCTACACGGCACGTATCGAATACGATGATGACGATGGAATATTCGTAGGGCATCTTGCTGGTATTCGGGATATTGTGAGTTTTCATGGATCAACGGTTAACGAGTTGAGAGAGTATTTCCACGAGGCGGTTGATCACTACCTTGCGGTTTGTGAAGAACGTGGGGAGCAGCCGCAAAAACCCTATTCCGGTAATTTGATGTTGCGCATAAGCCCGGATATTCATGCCGCCGTTGCTACTGCCTCTCAGGTTAAGGGAAAAAGCATTAATCAGTGGGCTGCTGAGGTTTTAGGTAAGGCGGCTCATCTATAAGTGCTTTACAAATCAGGATGACTCCCAATTCTTGCAGGCTTCAAAGTATTTTCATCAATCTTATAAATTTAAGCATCGTATAACTTGACGGCACCTAAACTTTCAAGTATCTCATCGACGCTTGCAGCCGTTTGTCCTTGGCCTGCTTCTAACTCGTCAATGGCTTTAGCGGTCAAAACGTTCGGCTGTTTAGCTCTCAGCGCGAAGGGTATGCCACCATAATTCACCACAGCTTTAGCAAAAATTTTTATGGCTTGCGAGAGGCTTAAACCCATATCCTCGCAAACGTTGGTAAATGCTAATTTAGTATCCTAGTCAATTCAGGTGCTTAGCATTTCAGTCTTCATATACCCACCAATCACTGTATTTTGTTTGGCAATGTAGTACATAACGCGCATGACGTGATAGCCCAAGGCAGACGCCGCTCAGCACGACATTAGGCCTTAGAACCTGTTTACGATCTGATGGTGGAACCTGAACAAACATACCAAATACATTGATGAGGCCAAACGGTGAGAACCACCTGCCCAAGAGTTGGCAAAGCGGCGTGAATCGCATGCCTTTGCTGTGATTCCCAACCGTTGGGGCGTCGAGCGGTCATTTGCCGGGTTGAACAAATGCCGCAGGTTATGGAAAAACTGCGAACGAAAACTCAATACCAGTTTACAATCCGTTGACTTGGCTTTTCTCACCTTATTATTACGAAAATTGTAAACAGGTTCTAAACAGAAGCCTTTTTAACCCCTCTTATCCAAAACTCACGTTCATTTAACCTATGAAGTTCACCGCATGGATTGCCTGATCAAACGCCAACCGCCACACGCTGAAGCACCTCATGCTCGAAACCTTACACAACATTGTCCAAGCCGTTAATACGGCACCCGATCTGCAACAGGCATTGCATTTGATCGTCACCCGGGTCAAACAAGCCATCCAATGCAATGTTTGTTCGATTTATCTTACCGATGATGACAATCGCGCCAATGTACTCATGGCGAGTGATGGTTTACGCGCCGAGTCAATCGGCAAAGTCCGTCTACCGATTGGACGTGGTTTGGTGGGACTCGTCACCGAACGCGCCGAATCTGTCAATCTGGCCGACGCATCCCTGCACCCGCGTTACGTGCGAATATCCGACACAGGTGAAACCCATTATCGCGGCTTTCTCGGCGCGCCGATTATTCAAAATCGGCGCGTATTAGGCGTCATCGTGGTACGCCAACAAGAGACCCGCGAATTCAATGAAACCGAAGTCACTTTTATCTTCACCTTGGCGGCCCAACTGGCCGGTGCCATCACCTATGCGCGCGCCAGCGGCGAATTGGAGAAATTGATTCAGGGCAACCATTCAATCAATCATTTCCTGAATGGACGATCCGGTAATACCGGCGTAGCGATCGGACAAGGCGTCGTGACTTATCGATCCTCCAACCTGGATGCCGTCCCGGACCATCAAACCAGCGATATTGACGCCGAATGCGACAGATTCCGCCTCGCAGTCGAACAAGTCTCCATCGAATTACGCCATTTACAGGAAAACCTTGATCCGCGCTTGCCTGTGGAAGATCGTGCCTTATTTGACGCCTTAATCCTGATGCTGAACAGCGACACCTTGCTGAACCATACGTTAGAACGCATCCAACAGGGCCAATGGGCACCGGCTGCTTTGCGTCAAACCATCCAAACCCATGCGCGAATATTTGAAGACATGGAAGATGCCTACTTGCGCGAACGGGCTACGGACATACGGGACTTAGGGCGGCGTATTCTTACCCAACTGCAAAATGAACCCTCGATCCGGATGGATTATCCAGAACACACCATTTTGGTTGGCGATGAAATCAGTGCGATACAACTGGCTGAGGTCCCCCAGGAAAAACTTGTCGGCGTAGTGTCAGCTCAAGGCTCCAGTTCTTCCCACGCGGCGATTCTCGCACGCGCGATCGGCGTACCCGCCATTATGGGTGTCACCAACATGCCAGTCGGGCGTATGCAGAACCGCGCCCTGATTATTGATGGCTATCGCGGCAGATTATATGTTGAACCCCTGCCCTCAGTGCGTGAAGAATATGCCCGCCTGCTCAATCAGGAACGCGCTTTAAGCGCCGAAGTTGAAGCCATGCGCGGCTTGTCAGCGGAAACAGCGGATGGCGTACATATTCCGCTTTACCTGAATACCGGACTGATCAATGAAACAGGTGGACCCAATCAGGCAGAAGCCGAGGGTATCGGCCTGTATCGCACCGAACTCCCTTTCATGATCCGTGACCGTTTCCCCTCGGAAACCGAACAGATGATGAACTATAAACGCGTGCTGGAAGCCTTCGAGCCGCGTCCGGTAATTCTGCGCACGCTGGATATTGGCGGCGATAAATCCCTCTCTTACTTTCCGGTGAATGAGCAGAACCCTTTTCTCGGCTGGCGAGGCATACGCATTTCGCTGCAACACCCGGAAATCTTTCTCACCCAAATTCGTGCCATGCTGCAAGCTGATCTGGGACACGGAAATTTGCAAATCATGTTGCCCATGATTACACATGTGAACGAAGTGGATGAACTGCTTGAACTCATTCAACGCGCGCATGACGAGTTATTGGAAGAAAAGCTGCCAGTCACCATGCCGCCGATTGGCGTGATGATTGAAGTGCCATCCGCCGTTTATCAAATGGCAGCGCTGGCGCGTCGGGTTGACTTTATTTCCATCGGCACCAATGACCTCACGCAATATTTACTGGCGGTGGATCGCAACAACCCCAGAGTCGCAGACTTGTATGATGACTTGCATCCCGCCGTATTACACGCGCTTAAACAAATTGTTGACCACGCCAAAGCCATGAACAAACCCGTCAGCGTTTGCGGCGAACTGGCAGGCAACCCGCTAGCCACCGTGCTGATGCTGGGCCTGGGCGTGGATAGCCTCAGCATGAGCGCAGGCAGCCTGCTCAGAGTGAAATGGGTATTACGCAGCTTCAGCCAAGTGCGGGCGCGACAATTGCTTGCAATCGCTCTGCAAAAAGAAAATGCGGAGCAAGTACGTCAATTTCTGGAAAGGGTATTGGACAATATGGGACTGGGCGGCTTGCTAAGGCCAGGGAAATAATTTCTCCAAGGCACCGTGAACCTTTGCCGGTATTGACAACGCATCGTCAGCGACTTTGCTATCGAATGGCATTTGGCACCCTCTATCCCTGCACCCATCCGAAAAACAATGCGTCATATCATCAAGCACTTGCGCGCTGTCCTATCAGGTCAATGAGCCTTGTTGACTTCAGCCTGCTCGCCGCATTGGTTGATTTGCATCTGCGTGATGCGCTCCGTCCTGCTTTGGTAAGCACCTAAAACCCACATCAGCTTAGTCAACGCGGCTTCAGGTGTCATATCCAGACCCGATAGAACCCCCCGCTTTAACAAATCATCGCCGGATGCATATAACCCCATCCTGACGCCACCTTGCAGGCATTGTGACACACTGACAATTAACCGCCCTGCCGTTAAAACCTGCGGCTGTAATTCGCCTGATGCATCAGACCAGGTATCACCATTGATGGATTGGCACAGCATATTGAGAAACCAAGCTTCAGCAGGCGCATTCCCAGTGCCATAAGTACGCATCACCAAGCCTTGGACGGTTTTATTGAGGAAAATATGGCGCGCAGGGTTCTCAGTCAGCCCTGGAAACACCGTTATATCAAAAACATCCTCCATCAGATCAGTTGCAACATAGAACACGTCAGACGACTGTGGAAGCGGCTGAAGTTGATTGACGTCCACTTTGATCTGTTCGTCAATTCGCCCAAGTGGGGGAAAATTCGGCGACTCAAAACCCGCCAAAGCCGAGGAGCTGATTTTGGTCGCGCGATTACCGCGCAATATTTTATCCGCGAACACAATCACGACTTCAGGGATAAGCGGAATATGAGTCACCTGGTAAGCCGCAACATGAATCGCGTTGATCAAGTTAAAAACAGCATCTGTTCGCTGCGCGGAAATTGGCAATTGCGACCCAGTCAGCACTACGGGCTTGGCCAGATTTTTCAATAGGAAACTCAGCGCAGAACTGGTATAGGCCATGGTATCGGTGCCATGCAGCACCACGAAGCCCTCATACGCATGGTAAACAGCATGAAGCCGGTTTGCGATCTGGTGCCAATGCTGTGGGGTGATATTGGCGGAATCAACCGGTTGAATACTGTCCCAGGTCAAATCAATGAGGCGTCCGCCCGAGAGCCTTAATTGATTACGTATCAGTCCACCATCCGGCGGCAGAGGCATGAAGTCCGGTAAGAAATCCAATAAGGCTGCTAAAGAACCCGGCTCCAAAGGGCTGCCTAAATCATCTGGCCGCCTGGGCAGCATGCCAATAGTGCCGCCAGCATAAAGCACATAAACCCGGGTTCTCATCACCTATGCGGCAAACATCGTTGGCATTTGACGCCAATGCGTTTGCTGCTGATACTGATGTGCGACGCTCAGCAACTGACCTTCCCGCCAATAATCGCCAATCATTTGCGCGCCGATCGGCATGCCTGCCTGAGACCAGCCAACCGGATAGCTGATGGCGGGCAAACCCGACAAATTGGCGGTCACCGTGTAAATATCCCCCAGGTACATACGGATCGGGTTATCCATCATCTGGCCGATTGGTAAGCGACTGTACGGGGTCACTGGACCAACGATCAAATCCACTTCCTGCAATACGCGGCGGAAGTCATCGGCGATCAAGCGTCGAATCTTCTGCGCCTTCAGATAATAGGCATCGTAATAACCAGCAGACAGGGTATAACAACCCAACATAATCCGACGCTTGACCTCTGCGCCAAATCCTTCGGAACGCGACCGTTTATATAAATCAGCCAGATCCTGTGGATTTTCACAACGATGACCGAAACGCACACCGTCATAACGCGATAAATTGGAAGAAGCCTCAGCCAGCGCAACCACATAATAAGCTGACACCGCAGGCTGGTTATATCGTAGTGAAACATCCACAATTTCCGCGCCCATGGATTCATAAACACGCACCGACTGCAACACGGCTTCAGCGACTTCGGCATCCAGACCATCACCAAAATACTCTTTCGGCAGGCCGATCTTCAAACCCTTGAGATCAGCTTCCAGACCACTCATATAATCATCCACGGGATGATCCACGCTGGTCGAGTCCTTGGCATCAAAACCCGCCATGCCACCCAATACGATAGCAATATCTTCAGCCGTTTGAGCAAGCGGCCCTGCCTGATCCAATGAAGAGGCATAAGCCACCATGCCCCAACGCGAACATCGCCCATAAGTCGGTTTCAACCCGGTCAAACCCGTCAGTGCCGCTGGCTGGCGGACTGACCCCCCCGTGTCCGTACCAATCGCTGCGGCCGACAACCTGGCCGCCACCGCCGTGGCCGAGCCGCCCGACGAACCGCCAGGCACGCAATCCGTATCCCAGGGATTTAATACCGGGCCATAATGGCTGGATTCATTGGTGGAACCCATGGCGAATTCATCCATATTGGTTTTACCCAACATCACAACGCCCGCATCCCGTAAATTGCTGACAACCGTCGCGTCATAAGGCGCAATGAAATTATCCAGCATATAAGAACCGCAACTGGTTTTAACGCCTTCGGTGCAGAAAATATCCTTATAGGCGATAGGTATGCCAGTCAACAAACCTGTTTCGCCTTGGGCCAATCTCTCATCAGCCGCAGCGGCGTCAGCCAATGCTTGCTCCGCAGTGACGGTGATAAAGCTGTTCAACCTGGCGTCGTATTGAGCAATACGATCCAGATAGTGTCGGGTCAACTCAACGCTGGAGTATTCACCCACCCGCAATCCGGCGGCCAATTCGGCCAGAGTTTTCTCATGCATAACAGATTATTTAATTATGGTTAATTTTTACGGACTTTAGAAAAGCACAATTTCTAGTAACTTGGATACAGTTATGTGGGAAGCTATAATTATCTATTTAGTAATATTCTCTGAATCTAATAACTCTTCATTGACGACTTCATACGACGAATTTTTGAAAAGAAGCTCTCTTGCTAGGATATACATATGCAGAATCACATACCAAAGCAACAACCCAGATACGCCAAGTAATACATAGATATCTACTTGATTAAACTTCGAGAAATATATGATGTCGCCAAAAAACTGCTGAATAACAGCGCCCTCAAGCAAAGAACAGGCGGTTGTAGTCACGGCGGAATATGTGCCAAACGTCAAAAACCCATCGAGAAAAGTGAATCCGCTTTCTACAACAAATACCTTGTTTGCGAATTTCGATTTAATTTTGATAACATGGACCGTTACAATGGTAAAAATCATAAGAATTATCCCCATCCTCAAGTATCCTTCTTCTAATACTACCCGTACATATCTCATGATCTCCGATTGGGAAATATACGCAGACACAGCAAACACAGCCACACCTATCAGAGCTATAACGGAAGACCTATTTAATTGGCTCACCACCTAGCTCCTGTTAAAGGTTTCTACGCGCATTTTGTCTTTGCTATCTGCCTCATTACCAAATAAAGCGCCAAGCGCGCCACCAATCAGAACCCCCGGCATACCGCCAGCAAGCCCTAAAGCTCCGCCAAGAACCGTACCAACTGGCATAGCCTCACTCGTTTGTTCCGCTTTGATATTGGAAATAGGATAGGTTATGCCATCAATTGCTATGTGCCTGCTCCCCAGTTGATTTATCAATTCTTTTCGCGAAGGTGCACTGAGATTCAGGTATTTCTTATCACCATTTCTATCTTCCACATATAGCTTCATTTCATTGCTCCTCATATCCCAAATACTAAAAAGCTAAATAAAAGCCCATTTCAGATTCAATTATAGAAAAAACGCCTTCAGCCAAACCCTATTGATGACTAATCCGGCATCACACACCAAACTTCTACTCAACAACCTTAGGCACCAAGTACAACCCTTTTGCAGTATCCGGCGCGATACGCTGATAACTATCCCGCTGATCCTTTTCAGTGGCAGCATCCACGCGCAAACGCTGACGCATGGATAAAGGATGCGCCATTGGTGCCACATCCGTCGTATCCACTTTATCCATTTCTCCCACCAAATCGAGAATATTGGATAAATCACGCTGTAAACTTTCAATCTCTTGAGGCTGAGCAGTCAATTGCGCCAAATTCGCAATTTTTTCGACATCATCATGAGTAAGCCGCATATCTCAGAATTTCCTATGCAAAGCATCTAGGCCAAATTAAACCGGGCGAAGGATCTGGCACCTTAGCCACACTGGATGGGTTAAAAAATTTCGACCATCAACAAGACATACGCCTTGCCGATGACCAAAGGAAAAAGCGCACCTCTCCCCTTTGGGAACTTCATCGGTTTTGTGTCCGTCGCAAACGGTGGGGAACCAAGATTTAACGCTTGACGCTATCACAAATTTTGACGGATTGCTTGCGCAGACAAGCGTTGCGCCAAGTTTACCTCTATCCACCGATTGGGATTTCAGCCTTCCCCAACAACTTATCGACACTTGACGGCATAAGAATCACTTTTTCACCTCGTAAAACCGTGGAAATGACTATCAGACTGACATCAGAGAGTTAAAGCATCGTATACTCCTGCGCACTAAGATTAGCGCCGTTGATATCACTGTCCGGTGAATTTGTTCAACACGCTGGATTTTAATCATACGCCCTTGCGCGACGCGCAGACTGCCGGGACAATGCGCTCGACAGCTTATCGACAATGGAACACTGAAACATTCATCCTGGGTTTTTCAGCACGCGATGCAGAGCATGCGCTTCCTTGCACCGCAGAAGTTAATGGATCAATGAATTATTACGCAGCGCTTCACGCGCCGCCGAAGCCCCGGCATCTCATTGGGGCTGCTTTAATGTTCCGGCCTCCGGCCTTGTCACTCTGGAAAATACAGCATGTTCCTACGCCGCATTCGAGGAGTTTTCTCCAACGACCTATCCATTGACCTGGGCACCGCCAATACGCTCATTTACGCCCGCGATCAAGGCATTGTGCTTGATGAGCCTTCTGTCGTCGCCATTCGCCATGATCGTGGACGCGGCGGCAACAAATCGGTTGCGGCAGTAGGGGATTCAGCCAAACGTATGTTAGGCCGCACACCGGAGAACATCACCGCTATTCGTCCCATGAAGGAAGGCGTGATCGCTGACTTCACAGTGACTGAAAAAATGCTGCAATATTTCATCCACAAGGTCCATGAATCCAGAGTGATCCGCCCCAGTCCGCGCGTATTGATTTGCGTGCCCTGCGGCTCCACCCAGGTTGAACGCCGGGCCATCAAGGAATCCGCCGCTGGTGCCGGTGCGCGTGAAGTCTACTTGATTGAAGAACCTATGGCCGCTGCGATTGGCGCAGGTCTCCCAGTCGATGAACCGCGCGGCTCAATGGTGCTGGACATTGGCGGCGGCACTTCTGAAGTCGCCATCATCTCCTTGAACGGCATTGTCTATTCCAATTCCGTGCGCATTGGCGGTGATAAGTTTGACGAAGCCATCATTAACTATATTCGTCGCAATTACGGCACTCTGGTCGGTGAAGCCACCGCAGAAAAAATCAAAAAGAAAATCGGCTCAGCCTACCCCAGCGACGAAATTCTCGAGCTTGAAGTCAAAGGTCGGAATCTGGCGGAAGGCGTGCCACGCAGCTTCACCTTGACTTCCAGCGAAGTGTTGGAAGCCTTGCAGGAACCACTCAGCGGCATTGTTGACGCCATGAAAAAAGCGCTGGAGCAAACGCCGCCTGAATTAGGCGCGGATGTCGCCGAACGGGGCATCGTACTGACTGGCGGCGGTGCCTTGCTACGCGATCTGGACCGGCTGGTCGAAGAGGAAACCGGACTACCAGTCATTATTGCGCAAGACCCCTTGACCTGCGTGGCGCGCGGCGGCGGACGCGCTTTGGAAATGATGGATGAACGGGGCGGCGACTTCAGCGTTGAATAGGACACAGGCTGACACGACGGCACCCAAGGATCCACAGACGATTCAACAGACCATCCTCCAACCAAAACCCATGCGCCCTGGCTCTACCCTCTCACGCCGTTAATCAACCGACCTGGACCATCATTGATGATGCGCAATGCGGATATTTGCACCACTGACGCTCCCTATTCCCCGCCCATCTGGCGGCATGGACTTCAAGGGTCTGTATCGCCGCTGCGCCGTATGAGGTGAAAGCCATCAAGCCTATCTTCACCCAAGCGCCTTCACAATTCGCCCAGCTCATACTGGCGCTACTGGTTTCTTTGGCGCTCATTGTCGTTGACTACCGTTATCAACATTTACAACAAGCGCGGGCCACTTTGGCCTTTATCGTGTATCCGTTGCATTTTCTGGCCGATCTGCCGGTCAGAACCAGCCTGCAATTTCAGCAATGGAGTGCATCACGCACGCAGTTGATGGATGAAAATCAGCAACTCCATAGAGTGAACCTGAAGTTAAAGGCCGAATTACAAAAATACGTCGCCCTGCAAGCAGAAAATATCCGTTTACGAAATTTACTCGATTCTTCCCTGAAAGTTGGTGATCGCGTCTTGATCGCCGAACTTTCCGCCGTCGATCTGGATCCTTACCGGCAGCAAATCATCATCAACAAAGGTTCAGCTTCAGGCGCCTTCACCGGACAACCCGTGTTGGATGCCGCAGCGGTGATGGGACAAGTGATCGAAACCACCCAATTCTCATCAACCGTTTTGCTCATCACCGACGCCACCCATTCCATTCCAATACAAATTTTGCGTAACGGATTACGCACCATCGCCGTTGGCTCCGGTCGAGTGAACGAGTTACAACTCCCTTATCTGCCCACGGATTCAGATATCCTGGTCGGCGATTTATTAGTAACCTCTGGTCTGGGCGGCAAATTCCCGCCGGGCTATCCCGTCGCCAGAGTGACACACATCAATCGCGCACCCAATAATGCATTCGCTGAAATCACCGCGCAGCCAGCCGCGCATCTGGATCGCAGCCGTGAAGTGCTTTTAGTGTGGACAATGCATGCCCATACGAACGGTTTAACAGAAGAAACGGAATAATGCCAAGCCGTAGCGTCATCATTATCCTGTCCACATTCTGTCTGGCCTTACTTTTAACCGTACTGCCCTTACCTGAGTGGGCGCGTGCCTATCGCCCCCAATGGGTTTCTCTGGTGCTGATTTATTGGTGCATCGCACTACCACATCGGGTCGGCGTCGGCGCTGGCTTCAGCATCGGCATCGTATTGGATGCCTTGACCAGCACATTATTCGGCCAACATGCGTTAGGCATGTCGCTCACCGCCTTTCTGGCCGGGCAACTGCACGCCCGCATCCGGGTGTTCCCGCTATGGCAGCAGGCGTTGGTCATTTTAATTTTTTTGCTCGCCGAACATTTACTCACCTTATGGGTCGTGATGGCCACCTCACAAACATCGCCAAACCCGCATTATTGGTCCATCCCCATCATTGGGGCCATCCTCTGGCCTTGGGTATTCATGACGCTGCGCAATGTGCGTAGAAAATTCAACGTCGCCTAATATATAGTGACGCTATCATGACTTGACACCTCCCTCACTTACTGAACTAATTCCGCTAACCTTTCCTTGATTCTGACGCAAAGAGGAACAGCCTATGCCCGGCCAACCGGACTACCGGATCACGGCGCAACTGGCCGGGATCGAGACGCCCGTCATCCGTTTCGACTGGCAGGAGCATTTATCCGAACCCTTCCTCGGCCAGCTCGCCGTCTACGATACCGGCTATACCCTTTCCCCCTCAGCGCCAAAGTGTAGTGGTCAAGTAATATCGCACCAGATAAAGGGGGCAATTGGCTAATGGGTAG
>JAPQLC010000007.1 GCA_030826945.1 Candidatus Thiobius zoothamnicola | reverse complement strand
TCCAGTACCAGACTGGCGGCTTCTTGTTGGAATTCAGCAGGATAATGTGGCTTTGCCATTATTGGGGTCTCTTTTTCGCTTGATTGAACAGGATGTTACCCCTTTCATCTGGTGCGAGGTTATTAGACCACTACACGTTGGTTGCTGCTGACAATCGCCAGAATGACACTTCTCGTTTAGCACAAGCTTCGCCTCCTCTGAGATTGCATAGACTCCCCCTTGGCTGATGTTCGGCCCTTCCTCTGATAACCACTCCATTGATTACTCAGTACTATGGCCTCTGCTGACTTCTGCTCAATCACCGATGGTGTTGCCATCACGGGCACTGTCAGTTTCATCCGATTCGCTCCAAACAGGTGATGAAGCTGTCTGGCCCAGACTTGATAAACCAGTGGCCTGACTGGTTGTTGAGCAGATCTCCCCAGATAAGAACATGAACTGTCACGACACAACCGCATCATTTACCTTATTCCCAGAACCACAGGACTTTGCTGTCTTGTGCCAACTCATCCCAGGAAAGTAGGCCTTCTATGATGTTCTTGTTCATCGGCTCATCGTTTTGCACTCAGGCTTCCTCCAGACAACTCCTCACGGGGATTACCCTTACCATCGGCTAGTCGTTATCATCGTCAATAAGGTTGACAATGCTGGCTCTCCTACAGAGGACTTTCACCTCATAAGTTCATGCCCATGCTGGGCGTACACAAGGCGCTCCAGCCGACCTCGTGCCTCGGCGGCTGAGCTTGTCGTTATATGCCTGTAATGAGTAAGTCGAGCGCCGTAATGATTTCTGGCCTGAAAGAAGATATATCAGCAACTTCTTTTCTAAGAAATGATTTCGGTACCGTCGTCATTTGATGTGCTAAGAGAATAAGTTCTTTATCTTCTATCATGATTATGGGGCATAGTTTCTTGGCATCTCTATATTTAACTGAGGCTGGTATAGAAAAAGGCATTACTACTCGTGAATTGAGTTCATCAAGTAAGTCATTCTGGATATTTAAGAAATATGGGTAAGTTTTCTTAGTGGCTCTATCCTCGTTTTTATAAACGGTAAATTGGCTCATTTGAAATCTCTAAATGAATCTGAAAATAACCCATGCTTTTCAGCAAGGTCATTTAAAGCCTCAATGGCTTCTTGATTTTCCTTTTTCCATTGCTCTTGTTCACTTTGCCGTAGCTGTATAATAAGTGCATGCTCAAGTGTGGCAGAAAGGTTTATCTTTCTTTTTCGTGCTTTTGCCAATAAGTCACTGTTTATACTGAGATTAGTAGGCCTTTTGGGGGTTTGTTGGTCATATAAGTGTGCCATAGGGAACTTGCTCCAAACAAATAATGCGTATAGTCTATGCGCATACTGAGCATACATTATGAATCGGCATATAACAACGCCACAAACACGGATCGCAAAAAGCATAGCTCCTCGTACCTCGTCGCCCTACTTTTTGCGTCCGGTTGCGGTCGTTATGTTGCGCGAGAGAAATTCGCATGAAATTGGAATTTTATGAAATTCTCAGTAAGGACGATGCTTTCTGCAAAGCACTTGGGCGGGTGATGCTCGCGGCTTAAGGATTCAGGCCTTAATCCACATTTAAGATTAAATGGCGACTTCAGGATTGAAACATGACGATACGGAATTTACTGATATCCATAGCCCTGCTGGCTGGATTGGCGGCTTGCTCCAGTCATCCCGTGCAAGAAATCGCGGGATTCGCCACCACGCAATTTTGCGTGGGCGACACGGCGTTACCAGCAGATTTGACAGATCAATTCGCGCAAGCCGAAGATGCGGCGCTTCTACAAGATGCATTAGGCAATGAAAATGAAGGTAAATTATGCCAGGGGCAGGTTTATGAAACTCAGCCGGACTCTCAGGTTGTGATCTTTCGCGCTTGGAACAGCACCAACCCATACAGCAAACTAGGCAATTGGTGGGCCTTTTATGAGCCTGCGGGTAAAATAGCCGATTATCGTGCCGACTATGAGATTTGTTACCAATGGTCGCCGTTGGACAAGCTGCTCAAGTGCACCTTGAAACCAGAGATTAAAGTGGTGGTCGGTACCGGGCAGAGCGCCGAATGTTCAGAATATCTGACCTATCCCGTATCCGATAAACAACAAGTTTATCTAGATGATGCATCCGTTTCCGTGATTGAATGCGCTGAATTTGATGGCGAATTTCAGTGGCGAGCCGCTAATCCGCTATGAATCTACGTCCGCACCGAACCGAACCACCGCGTGTGGATATCACGCCACTCATTGACGTGGTTTTCCTGATGCTGATCTTTTTCATGGTATCAACCACCTTTGATCAACAGACTCAACTCAAAGTCAATTTGCCATCGGCGCAAACCCTTGAGCAGGAGCGCAAGAACCCGGAAAAGATTGCAATCACTATTGATCAGCAAGGCAAGTTTTACGTCAATGATCAGGAACTTGTTCAGCATGATGCACAAACCCTGCGTCGCAGCCTGCTGAAAATCACAGAGGGACGCACCGAATCGCCTGTGATCGTATCGGGTGATCGACATGCGCCCTTACAATCCATGATGACAGTCATGGATGTGGCTGCGCAATTGGGTCTGTCGCAACTCAGTTTCATGGCACGGCGACAAAGCGATCATTGAACCATTCCACCCTCCATCTCCAACAAATCTGGCGGCGTACGAGCTGGCTGAATATCCTGCTTTTGCCTTTGGCGGCTTTGTTCACCGTCATCGTTAATATACGTCGCTGGCTATACCAAAAAGCCTGGTTAAGGACATATATCAGCCCGGTGCCTGTGATTGTGATAGGTAATATCACGGTGGGAGGCAGCGGCAAAACGCCTTTGGTGATCTGGCTGGCCCAACATCTACGCAATTTAGGCTATATGCCTGGCATCGTCAGCCGGGGCTACCGAGGGCAAAATCGCCACTGGCCATTGCGGGTAACCGCTGAAACGGATCCGCAACTGGCGGGGGATGAACCAGTTTTATTGGCTAAGCACACAGGTTGTCCGATCTATGCTGGGCCGGATCGCCCGGCGGCCATTGCCGCATTGCTGAAAAATACGTCTTGCGCAGTGATCATCTCAGATGATGGCATGCAGCACTACGCCATGGCGCGAGATATTGAAATCGCGGTGCTGGATGCTGACTATGGTTTGGGCAACGGCTGGATGTTGCCAGCCGGGCCGCTGCGTGAGAGTCCGACGCGATTACGCACCGTGGACTTACAGATTGTCAATGGCGATGCCGCTGACGGCTATGCCATGCGGTTGGCACAACCGCGGATAGCGCCCTTATACGATAATGAGCCGCCGACTGACTTGCAGACATGGCGCGGACAAGCAGTCCAGGCGATCGCTGGTATTGGTCATCCAAGCCGTTTTTTTAACCTGTTAACCCGTCATCACATTAAAGTTGAGGCATACCCGATGCCGGATCATCACGCCTATCAAATAACAGATTTCACGTTTCGGGATAATCGTCCACTCTTGATGACGGAAAAAGACGCTGTTAAATGCCGTCAACTGAATCTGACGAATGCCTGGGTGGTCAGCGTGCAGGCTGAACCCGATAAAGGCTTCATTCAGGATTTCGACCGACGGTTAAAGAATATTCTCAACCAAGAGCATGTGCACCATGGACAAAAAATTACTTGATATTCTGGTCTGCCCCCTCTGTAAAGGCCCATTGGTCTATGACAAAAGCGCCGCAGAGTTGATCTGCAAGGCTGATCGCCTGGCTTTCCCCATCCGGGATCAAATCCCGGTCATGCTGATCGACGAGGCACGTGAATTGTCGGCTGATGAAGAGGTTGTTGCCTGAATGGGCTTTCGTGTCGTGATACCGGCGCGCTATGCCTCGCAGCGCCTGCCGGGCAAGTTGTTACTACCCGTCGCAGGGGAACCACTGCTTCAACACACCTGCCGCCGCGCCCTGCTCAGCCGGGCTGAACAAGTGGTGATTGCGACGGACGATCAACGCATTGCCAAAGCCCTCAAGCACACTGGGGCAGATATCTGCATGACTCATACCGACCATCAAAGCGGCACAGATCGTATTGCGCAAACGGCGGAAATATACGCTTGGTCTGAATCCGATATTATCGTCAACCTGCAAGGTGACGAACCTGAAATGCCGGTCGCTTTGATCAACCAAGTGGCCGATTGCTTGATGCAAACGCCCACCGCATCCATGGCGACCCTGGCAGTCAGAATCACGGAATCTGATGAAATCTGGGATCCCAACGCAGTAAAAGTGGTGACGGACCGGTATGGCATGGCACTGTACTTCAGCCGCGCGAGTATTCCATGGAAACGGCGCGAATTCGCTGCACCCGACCAAGCTGAACCGGATGGCATGCTACGGCACTTAGGCATCTATGCGTACCGCGTCGATTTTCTACGCCGTTTCGTCACCTGGCCACCAGCGCCGATTGAACAATATGAGGCGTTAGAACAACTGCGCGTTTTGTGGCAAGGAGAACGGATTGCGGTGGATATCGCGGATATCGCTCCGCCACCAGGCATTGATACGGAAAAGGATTACCAACGCTTATTGCACCGTTTTGCGCCGAAAGCATTCGGCACAAATTAATGTTTCGGCTTATGGCCGTGCTCCGCCTCATAATGTTCAATATACCAAGCAGGCCGTGCTGTTTCTCCATCGTACAGATATTCAGCGATCAACCTGACCTGAGCCGCGTCATAAGGCAGTTTTGGCATGACGCCAAATTTCCTTACGGCACCAGGCATTAAAGCGTTCTCAACTTGCGGATTAGCCACCCACTGAACAATATAATTGACAAAATCAGATCTGGCTGGATGCGCTGATTTAACATGATTAACCACCGCGAATACCGGAGGAGCGATCATGGGCTTGCCGGAAATCACGTGACAGCTTAAGCACAACTTGTCAAATAAGGCTTTACCATCATTCCCGGCGAAAGCGACATTGGCGCTTATCATCATGATTAGTGTTATTGCAAAGCGTTGATAAGTTTTCATCTACAGCCTTTGATTGCTAATTGGAAATATGAATTTAATAACAGCGTTTTGCGTTGATGACTTAACAAACACCCGCCAAAACGGGTTTATCCTTCAGCCTCAAAGTTCGCATTCGCCATCTCCTCAAGATGACGGGCCAAATACTCCTCTATCGTCTGTGATAACACTTTTTTACCCCAGGAAATGCTCCAAACAACTTGGCTGATGTCCTCTCTATTGATCCGTCTCATGATCTCTGCTGGACTCAACATCGGCGGAGCCGACATCAATACATGCAAGAAAATTAAATCTTTAAAACAGACGAATTAATCGCGTTAGGCTCACACGAAAACTTTTACTGCGATGCAAAAAAGATATTCTGACTTTTTCACATATCACATCGTACTGAGCGATGTGCGGCTGCTCAACCTGAATGCTTTGATAAGCGAAACTGAAGTTGCCAAACAATGTACAGCAGATTGAGAAATAAATGTTCCAGGATTCGAGTTAAGCAAATACCATGATGCTTTATTATATACCTCTACTCAACAATCTCGTACTTTATGATTTCACTGATAGGCAATAAGGTTCCATCTTTTTCCCATTCCTCAATGTACTTTATTGCCAACTTATTGAGTGTTAGCTCATAACGATAATTAATTTCTTCGTAATCATCTTTATCAACTGTCTCAGACTGGGAGAGAAACTCGTTATGCTCAATAGCCCTCTCAAGAGCCTGTAAGCAGATAATAAGACTTCCATTATCTATGGTTTGCATGGCGTCCGCCTCTAATTTCAATCCCAGCATTCAAAGCCAATGTATCTAGTGCTTTTAGATATTCTTCCACAGGCATATCAAAATTCGGAGAAATGGAGTAATGCCGACATTTCTTTCTTTGCATGTAATGATCTTTCGTGATGATAAGCGCTTTGGGGATTTTTGTTCCGGCGGGAATAACAAAATACTCCCATTTTTTATAGCCGAATATACCCTCTCTATCAACAATTGAAGTGCCTTTCCCTACCTCTGCCTTAACGTACCAGACACCATTCCGCAGTTCTTTATCAATATCCGGATCTCTCACATCACCTGAAGGAAGAATGCTTTGTTCTGAGTCTGGGTAAAGCGGATTCAACCTCTCATTATCCAGACTCAGACCTCTCCAGAAACATAAAGTAGACCTCCCTCGATAAACTCTTCCTATTTCATTTCTATCAATTAAAATACTTTCTAACGTAATCATCAATTTCTTCTTTAGTTGAACTGCATATACATCATGCTAAGCGGTATCCGCCCACTCCGTCAGGAAAGCAAGGGACAAGTGGAGTTGATTGGACTAGACACCTCACTGCAAAAAATCCTCAAAAAACCAAGCGGCGAATTCATGGCGTCCATTCAAACCCGATTTCCGATAAATCACCGTCGCTTGCTGGCGCACCGTTTTACCTTTGGTCTGACGTACTTTGGCGATTTCATCAAACGTCAATCCTTTAAGCAATAAAATCCCTACTTCGCGTTCACTTGGGGTAAATCCCCAATCAGTAAACTGTTGCTGAATGACTTGGGTATATTGGCGACTTGCCTGACGTAAATGTTCACGCGATTCAGATAAGTGCTTTTCAGTTCTATGCAATTTCACGCGCAGCTGGGTTAACTCCCTCTGTCGCTTAAACAATTCCAGTAAAAGATAAATAACACCGCCTAATGAAAGCACAATGACAATGGCCTCAACGATCAAGTGCCCAAAGGCGCTGCCTTCAATGTAGTCAACATACAAATCTGCTGAGGTCAAGAACACCAAAATGCTCAATAACGAGATGAAGGCAATTTGGCGTAAATAAAATCTCATGGAATATATCTCCGGCTATTCCTCATAAGGCTCCACCAGATCCGCTTGCAATTGATAACCCGCTGTCGCCAAATCGCTGTCAAATGACTTGGCACTCATGGCACCCGTGACCCATACGGTGTCAAACGCCCGACGAATTTTGGCGTCCGCCTCCGACACTTTGACATATACGGTTTGATTAGCTGGCGGCGGGGGCACATGGATACAGGCCCCGTAATAAGGCACTAATAGAAATTCACTCAGCTTTTTGCCATCCCCTTCTAACGGCACAACAAAGCCAGGTAGCCTGACGCGCTTGCCATCCAGCTGTGGCACAATCGGCGCGTCATCCCACAAAGCTTGTAGTTCAACCATGATTTGCTGAGTACGCGGATCATCATCGGACAACTGGCTGATATCGCCGAACTGAGCCATGATTTTATCGGGTCGATAGTCATCTGGAATCAAATCATCCCACTCAATCTGATCCACCCCGGCAGCAGCCAACAAAACCGTGCTGAATAAACCTAAGACCAGTAACCTCAGCAACCCATATTTCATCGCATCCTCACAAACGCATGCTCATGCCATCAGCCAATGACTGTTGATAAGCGCGATAACCCGGGAGCAAGCCCATCATAGCGCCAGATAAATTAATCAGTCCTAACATCAACCACTCTCTCAGCGTCGGCGCCTGAATCGCCAGATGCAGTCCAAATTCAGCCTCAATGTAAGGCTGGGCCATGATTAAACCTGCGTACAACAAAATCAATCCGACCAATGTACCAAGCAAGCTCAAAAGCAGGCTTTCACCGACAATCAGCCATAAAATATGCACCGGACGCGCACCCACCGAACGCAAGATCGCCATTTCCCGGCGGCGTTCATGCAAACCGGCCAGCATCACGATCAACATACCGGTTAATCCAACCGCAACCACCATGCCACTCATGATGAATAAGGCATCTTCCGCCACGCTCATCAAATCCCACAGTTGTTGCAGTGCTACACCCGGCAGAATCGCCATCATCGGTTCTTTGCGGTAATCATTGATTTCGCGCTGTACACGGAAAGTAGCGATTTTGGTTTTCAAACCAACCAAAAATGCGGTGATTGCTTTAGGGGTTAAATCCGTTTTCAAAGCCTCTTCGGCGCTGATCTGCAGGCCTTTGACCTGCCTGCCCCGCACCCAATCCTTGTGGATGGCTTCTATACCTGCCAAAGGCACATGCAGGGTGCGATCCACCGGCGTGCCGGTCGGTTGTAAAATGCCGACGACGCTGAAAGGTTTGTCATCATGCAGAGCAAAGCTGGTTTCGCCCGCACCATGCGCGATAACAATTTTATCGCCAAGCTGATAACCCAGTTGTTTGGCGACTTCATGCCCCAGTACAACCTGATAAACCTGATCAAACGACTGACCTTTGGCAAAAGCCAACGTACGGGTACGCGCATAGCGATAATGCGCAAAATAAGCGTCGGTCGTGCCCAATACCCGGTAGCCGCGATGCGAATCACCCAATGAAATCGGAATGGTCCATTTTACGAAACGATGCCGAGCAAATTTTTGATAGCTTGACCATGAGATATTATGGGTCGGATCACCAATCCGAAATACCGAATAAAGCAGCAGATTAATGGCACCGCTACGCGCGCCCACCACCAGATCTGTACCTGAAATGGTATTGGCGAAGCTGGTGCGTGATTCAACCCGCAAGCGTTCAACGCCGAGCAATAAAGCCACGCTCAGTGCAATGCTGAGCAAAATCAAACCCGCCGTGAAACGTCGGTTCAATAAGCTTTTCCAGGCCAGCGACAACATCATGCCACCTCCGCCAGATTGATGTCGTCCAGAACAATTTGGCGCTCAAACAACCTTTGTAGCTGGCGATCATGGCTGACGAACAACAAGGTCGAACCGGCTGACTCGCACTCCTGAAATAACAAACGGATAAAAGCTTCGCGCGTATCCGTATCCAAAGCCGATGTCGGCTCATCCGCAATCAGTAATTCGGGTGCACCGATCAAGGCCCGCGCGGTCGCCACCCGCTGCTGTTGGCCAACGCTCAATTCTGTCACCGGGCGATGAATCAATTCATCGGATAAATGCAAATGGCGCAATAAACGCAAGGCTTCCTGCTGTGCATGACCTACCCGACTTCGGCGTTGCGCCGAGAATCGACAAGGCAAGGTGACATTTTCCAAGACGGAAAGATAAGGGATCAGATTAAATAACTGAAACACAAAGCCGATATGGTCAGCGCGAAAGCGATCCCGCTGGGCAGCGTTCAACCAGTTGAGCAACTGACCCAGAATAACCACCTCACCAGCACCAGGCGAATTGACGCCGGCCAGCAAGGACAACAAGGTGCTTTTACCGCTGCCGCTCGCGCCCTGAATGAACACACGCTCACCCTGCGCAACCTGCAAGACAGGGATATGCAACACTTCGGGTAAATCAGCGCGCCAACGAAAACGTAAATCGGTGATTTGCACCGCCGATGAAGTCATAAATGCATCCAGGTTAAGCTTTGCACCCTGCCGGGTTGAGGAAATTGTGGTGAATTGCTCATGATCACCAGGAATTAATCATGGTTATTTGGCGTTAATTGAATTCATCAATGCACCACAATGCAGAGGCAAAAAACAGTTGAAACTCACTGAATAACGTCGATAACCCCTAAGTTCCCAACCATAAGATGATCAATCAGGCTTTTCAAGATACCAGTCAAATTATTCTGGTAGCGAACACGAATTTTAAACCACCACAAAAATATTGAATTGCGAAAAGCCAAAGAATAGCTAAAATCAATACCCGCCTTAATAGGAGGCAAATGTGGAATTTGTTCAATTTTCAATCCAGGCGGCAGGGTGACATGCCAAACCTCCATGCCCGCATGAAAAAGCCATTTTCCGCTATAACATTACGAAAATAGACGGAGGAAATCATATGAGGCATAAAATCGCCCTTTCTGCTTTGCTTGTCACGCTCGGCGTCACTTTTGGCCCTTCCATGGCACTGGCTGACGACGACGCACGATCCAAAATGCTGAGTTACACCTGCGCTGGCTGTCATGGTATGGATGGCGTCAGCGTCGGCCCCGCCTCACCCACCATCGCCGGTATGGCGGAGGACACATTCACTGACGCCATGTTAGCGTTTAAATCTGGCGAACGCCCATCCACCATTATGGAGCGTATCACCAAAGGTTATTCCGACGAAGACATCGCCCTGATGGCCAGGTTTTTCGCCGCGCAAGAACACCAAAAGGCGCAAGGGCAGGAATTTGACCCTAAAAAAGCCAGAATGGGTAAAAAACTGCACAAGAAATATTGCGACAAGTGCCATGAAGAAGGCGGCACTATTGACGTGGACGGCTCAGGCATCCTCGCCGGCCAATGGAAAGCTTATCTGGATTACAGCTTCGAAGATTACAATGACGGTTCGCGGGAAGCCACGAAGAAAATGGCTAAAAATTTGAAGAAAGTGCATAAAAAAGCTGGCCTGGAAGGGTTTGACGCACTGACTCACTACTACATTAGCCAACAATAAAAAGGGCGGAGGTTATTCACATGTCGAACATTTCACGCAGAAGTTTCCTGAAAGCATCCAGCGGCGCAACCGCACTGGGTATTTTTGGCGTTCCTCATATCGCCTTCGGCGCAGGGGCTAAAGTCGTCGTGGTTGGCGGCGGCACCGGCGGCGCGGTAACGGCGAAATATATCCGCAAAATGGATCCAAGCATCCAGGTGACGCTGATCGAGAAAAACCCCTATTACTATACGTGCTACATGAGTAACGAGGTATTAGGCGGGGAACGCAATCTGGACTCCATCAAGTTTGGCTATGACGGCCTGAAAAAACACGGCATTAAAGTCGTCATTGACGAAGTGACCGGTATTGATGCGGACAGTAAGAAAGTCTCCACCAAAGGCGGCAAATTCCCTTACGACAAACTGATTGTCGCTCCGGGCATTGATTTTAAATGGGATACGATTGAAGGCTACAATGCGACAGTCGCCAACGATATCCCGCATGCCTGGAAAGCTGGCGAGCAAACCCGAATCCTGCGCAACCAATTGGAAGCGATGAAAGATGGCGGCACTGTCGTGATCGCTCCGCCACCCAATCCATTCCGCTGTCCGCCCGGACCTTACGAGCGCGCCAGTCAAATTGCGCACTATCTGAAAAATCATAAGCCCAAATCGAAAATCCTGATTCTGGACCCAAAACCAGGGTTCTCCAAACAAGGTTTATTCACGCAGGGTTGGAAAGATCTGTACGGTTATGGCACTGACGACAGCTTAATCGAATGGCGGGGGCAAGCCGAAGAAGCCGGCGTTGTTGAAGTGGATGCCTCAACAAAAACGGTCATCACGGAATTTGGCGATGAAATCAAAGCAGACGTATTGAATATCATTCCACCGCAAACCGCCGGAAAAATCGCCTTGAATGCCGGTTTGGCGAGTAGCAAAGGCTGGTGCCCCATTGACCTGAAAACCTTCGAATCCAAGCTCAGCAAAGATGTGCATATCATCGGCGACGCCAGCATCGCCACAGGCATGCCAAAATCCGGTTACGCCGCCAACTCACAAGGCAAGGTGTGCGCCGCAGCGGTGGTAGCGGCACTGCAAGGCACGGAAATGGCGGATCCATCCTATGTCAACACTTGCTACAGCATTGTTGGCAAAGACTATGGCATTTCCGTCGCGGCGGTGTATGAGCTAGGCACAGATAAAGAAAAAGGCACGCCAAAAATCAACAAGGTTTCCGGCGGCTTGACACCGAAAAACGCCAGCGCAAAACAAAGGAAACGCGAAGTGCAGTACGCCTACAGTTGGTTTGAAAACATCACTCATGATGCTTTCGGCTGATTAAGCCATTATAAAACAAGAGAATTCTGGTCGAATGGATGAACGATTGACCAGAATTTCTCTGTTTTTTGTATGCAACACGCTTTCTGTGACAAGCGGCCTATTGGGAGTGGGTTGACAATGCCTGTCTACCCTATCCACATTGACCGCCCCTCCTTCCAAAATCTTAAAACAAGATGCTTTCCAGTACAGACAGCAATCCTCCCCTGCCCCACCACTTGTTGAATCATAAAAAACCCTAAAAAAATATAGAGAACAAACTGGGCCTCCCTATAGTAGGTTTATCATGACTTTTTACCTATCAATGAAAAAATGAAAAGAAACCCACTAACCAAGCTCATTTCCTTGATATGCCTGGCTTTGCCAACATTATCAATAGCCGGAACAGATATTTCGGATACCGAAACCGATAAGGCGTTATCTTTAGCGCCAAACCTGGAGAACGGAAAAAGAATCTACAGAACCTGCGCCTTGTGTCACACTCCAGAAGGCTGGGGGTCTGAATCTGGTCGTTTCCCGCAAATCGCAGGGCAACACGCCAATATCACGATGAAGCAATTGGCGGACATCCGCGCCAACAACCGAGACAACCCCACCATGCTGCCTTTCACCCAAGGACGCATTCTCTCCGGTGCTCAGGCTATCGCCGATGTTTCTGCTTACATTGAACAACTTCCCATGACCCCAGCAAACGGCCTCGGTCCTGGCAGAAACCTTGAACATGGCAAACAACTGTATCAACAAAACTGCACAAAATGCCACGGTGAAAACGGAGAAGGTGATCCAGAAAAATTCATTCCTCGTATTCAAGGGCAACATTTCGCCTACGTGAAAAGACAAATGAAATGGATCAAAAAAGGCAAACGCAGAAATGCTGATGATAAAATGGTGAAACAACTCAAAGGATTTAATCACCAGGATATTAAAGCTATCGCCGATTACACCTCCCGATTAAAACCGGAAAATAGCATGTTGGCTAAGCCAGGGTGGAGAAATCCGGATTTCAAAAATGGAATATTAACGGCACCTAGAATTCAACAAAACATATTAAGTACGCAATAGTAAAAATTGTCGTTTTGGAGAAAAAGTCTACTTCTTACCAACTACGCCAGTCTTGCATGGGATAACGTCAAAAAAAGACTAAGCGCCTCATTACCACCCCATGTGCGACGACTCTAAAATCTAATTCCCTAGGAGGGTTTTATTCATGTCAGTTTTTTCCGGAAAAGCAAAAAAATACGGGCTGATCGCCACACTGATTTTCACCTTAGGCATCATTTTCTCAGCCGCATTCAGCGCCGCGCTGGAATACACGAACACTACGGAATTTTGTACATCCTGCCATACCATGCAAGTCAATTTGACGGAACTGCAAGATACCGTCCACTGGAAAGGACGAACCGGCGTACATGCCGGTTGCGCAGACTGCCATGTCCCAAAAGAATTTTTCCCCAAAATGAAGGCAAAGATTCTAGCGGCCAAAGATGTCTGGCATGAAATTATGGGTACCATTGATACGCCGGAAAAGTACGAGGCGCACCGCTGGGATATGGCGAATCGGGTATGGGATAAAATGCGGGCGACGGATTCAAGAGAATGCCGTAATTGCCATGAATTTGCTCATATGGACTTTAGCGAACAAGACCGTGTCGCTGCGAAAAAACATGAAAGAGCAATAGAACGTGGCGAAACCTGTATTGACTGTCATACAGGTATTGCTCACGAAGAGCCGGAAGAAGAAACGGGAAACACCTAAATGAAATGGTTAACACGACTTTTATTGACGCTATGTCTGAGTACGACAACGGTTTTCGCCGCCCATGAAAACGACCTGGAGATTGAATTCCGCGAAGCAGCCTCATTCGGCGATATTCAAGCCATGGAAGAACTGCTGCGCCAGGAAGTGGATATTGAGTCTCCCAGTCGATATGGCAAAACAGCGCTGATGCGAGCGACGGAAGAAGGCCATATTGAAGCAATCGCCTTATTACTCGCCTATGGCGCTGATCCCAATATTCGTACTCAATTTGGCGAGACCTCTCTGATTTATGCCGCCGAAAACGGTTTCAGCGAGATCTCTGCCATGTTGGTTGAAATGGGTGCCAATGTGCATGACCGCACCCGCGCTGGCTGGAACGCGCTCATGATCGCCGCAAAACTGGGACACGATGTGATTGTCGCCCAACTGCTTGAATTCGGTGCCGACGCCAGAGTGTCAGACAGAAAAGGCAATACCGCATTAATGTACGCCGTCGGCAATGGCCACATGGATGTGATTAAAGCATTATTTAAATACAGCAGAGCAATGGAGCCTTGCCTGGCGAACAATAACGGGAAAACCCCATTAATGCACGCCATTGAGAAAAACAACAAGGAAGCCTTATTGGTTCTGCTTGACCAAGGCGCAGGCGTCAACATTAACAAGCGTGATGAAATGGGCGTTACTGCGCTGGATATCGCGGCGGATAACGGCAACATCGAATTGATGCAAATACTATTGGATAACAAAGCCGATCCCAATATACAGGACGAAGACGGCATGACCGCGTTGATGATTGCGACGAAAGCTGGCGAAAGAAAAGCGGTTGACTTGTTATTGCGGCATGGCGTCGATGAAAGCCTGACCAATAAACAAGGCAAAACAGCAGCGCAAATTGGCGAAGAAGTCAGGAAGTAGTCAAAAGCTGCCTTTCTCCAGAAAAGTAAATCATGTCTATTTGCTTAGCTCAGGGATGAGAATCACTCTTACGGAAGAGTGTATCCAAGTTAAACGGATAGGCATGTAAATTATGCCGCCCTATAACATTAAATAGGCTCTACCCCTCACCGCATCTACGTGCCCAGAAAAATAACAGAGATTTACTCAAAGCTCCTTAGAGACAAACCATTCTGTTTTTACATGAAAAAGAGTATTTATATTAATAGATATGAAGTAAAACGTGTATTAAATCCGAAATTTATCTCTAAAGAAGCTATCAGGGCTTTCCATGAACACTCATTCAACTCTCAATACCTATTCAACCCCTTATTAAGAAATCCCTCGATCTTCAGAAGACATATAGAAGAAGGACTCCTGGCTGTTTTAGTAAACTCTCATCAAGCACCAGAAGAATTAAGTATTTATGACGAGAATGGAGAAATCAAAGAGAATATTCCCCTTCAATTAACGAATCATGTACCTCATAAGTTAGATAGAAACGATGCTTCTGGCAAGCAAAAGCATCAAGTAAAACAAAATCCTCTTCCCGCTAAGCAAGTGAATGATACGAAACCGAAAGAAACTGGAAGCGATCAAGGTGGAGGCGATCACCCTCCTGAAGATGATGATACAAAGCTAGCAAAATCAGAAGGTGCCAGCCTTGAACAAATGGAAGCCAGAAAACGAGTCGCAAAAGAATTCATGGAAGAAAATCATTTTACCGATACTCAAATTGAAACAGCAATAGGTAGTAAAGACGGAACAGTTGACGGTGGCTTCGATTTAACTAAACCAATAGAGGTTGTGTCATTTCCGCCTCCTGAAATGATGGGCCAATATGTAAGGGGCCATGGTTATCCTGGCAATTGGTTTGATCCTATTGGAAATCAACCTGCAACCACACTTGGTCTAAGTAATGAGGGTAGAGCTTATAAATCCTTTAAATCTCCCAAGGGAAAAGGGCTAAAAGGAGTTGCTAAATCAGTTGTCGATACCTGGACTCATAAGAAGAATCGCGTCAAAACAGATTGTATAAAACTCAATATATTTGGAGATGGATAATGAAGCTAGATCCACTTTTAGAAGCATCGAATAATGCACTGGATGAAATCGAGAATTTAATCTCAAAGAATGGTTCTAATGATGCGTTAAACTCTATAAAAGATCAGATAGAGTTTATTAAAAAACACGCCGAGAATGGCATTAATCCAAAATCTCAGTTAGGTGATAATAAATTTACCTATCCAATCATTTCATCTCGTGAGTTTGCCAGCCCCGATGAAATGATATTGCAAAATAAGTTGGACAAAGTAACTGTGATTTTAAGAGACATTCCCCGAAACTTTCCGGGAGTTGTTTAACTTGAGGCAATAGCGGCATATACCGCAAATTTTATAGGAATCTGCCACTTCCCACGGTCACGCCAACATAAAACTCAACGAAATCCGCAAATTCGAGACAATGGCCAACCGTTGGTGGGACACCATTAGTATGGTGGGCCGTCAGGGATTTGAACCCCGGACCAAGGGATTATGAGTCCCCTGCTCTAACCGCTGAGCTAACGGCCCTTAAACTGGCTATAGACATACCGAAATTAAGCTGTCATCAATAGTTTGATCTCTCAAACATGGAACCCAAAGCGTCTGCGATAAAATGCCTCTAAAGCCATGCTGAACAATCAATATCAGGCTATCATATCATTTGCTGAATCTAGGAGGAATACTGTGCCAGCATTTGCTTTCCTACGACTGGCGGCTTTAAGTGTTTTTTTACTCGCTTGTGATGCATTGGATAAACCAACGATCTCACTATATTTAGCCGTACAACGCGGTGATATTGACCAGTTGGAGCGGCACATCCATTGGGGAGCTGATATTAACGCACCTTTTCCCAATGGACGTTACCCAATGCACGAAGCAGCGGACAAAGGACGCACTATCCTGCTGCAACACTTGCTCAGTCATCAGGCAACATTGAATGTCCAGGATCAGTATGGAAAAAGCCCCATTGATTTAGCGATATTAGCCGGACGCATTCAAGCCGCACAGATTCTACGCCAAGCTGGTGCCGAATTTGATGCCTCCCGGTTATTATTATTGGTCGCTGAACAACAAACGACGGATCGTGATATCGTTCACTTTTTAGTCGAGCAAGGCGGCAATCTGGAAAGCACAGATGCTGACGGCAGAACCCCGTTACTCATAGCGGTGGGCCAAGGCAATCACCGTTTGGTGGGATATTTAATCCAACTGGGCGCCGATGTGGACGCTCGTGATGCGCAAGGACTATCCGCTCTGCGGATCGCCAGAATGAAGAACTTGCAACAAATCGAACAACGCTTACTGCGCTATGGCGCGAACGGAGAATTGAATTAGTGATGAGTAATACGCCGGAAGAGTTAACGATTAACTATAGCGAAGGGGGCATTGAAGTCGTCAAGGAACTGGATAAATGCATCTTATCCAGAGGCGCATGGACCACAATCCTATACCGCTATCAAGATTGGGACGCACGCAAAGAATGCTACAGCAAAGACAAATACTCCATTCGTCGCTACCAAAAACGTAACGGGGAATACCAACAAAAATCCAAATTCAACATCTCAAGCCCCGACCAGGCGCGCCAGCTAATTGAAACTTTACAACAATGGTTACAAGACGACGCCTGAACCATCACTCCTCACCATAAGCTTATCGGGTCATTACACTGGCGGCCTAACGCCGCCCAAATCTCCACGCATAGCCTACCAAAATAACAGCTTAATGCTGAATACCACCAAGACGACATACAATACGCGCTTAACCCAGACATCGCCATGAACGATAGTGGTGCGCGCACCAAAAAAACCGCCCAGCGCATTGCCAGCCGCCAATCCCAATCCAGCCCACCACAACAATTCAAGCTGGGAAGCATAAATCAGCAAAGCGACGACGGTGTACATCAATACGATGGTGACCTTATGCATATTGGTCAACACCATATTCAAGCCCAGAACACGGTGTAAAATCGGCATCAACAAGAAACCAACACCAACCTGAATCAAGCCCCCCCAGAACCCTGCGCCAATCATCAGGATATGGCCAATCAGCAAATGCCTGGGCCGACTCTCGGCATCTCCTTCCTCTGGCTTATCCATGCCACCCCGCCACATCACCACCAATACGCCTAACATGGTCAACGCCAACAAGCGGTTAAACCAGACGCCTTCAAGCTGCACTCCCAGATTAGCTCCGACGATCGCACCAAGGGTCGCCATCGCCGCCAAAGAGAAACTTAGCTTGAGGTCGGCGAAACCACTACGAAAAAACACCGAGACCGCAGAAATATTCTGCGCCAGAATTGCAATCCGGTTAGTGCCATTGGCGACCGGCCCGGGAATCCCCATAAACAACATCAGTGGAATCGTGAGTAATGAGCCGCCTCCGGCCATGACATTCAACCAACCGGCAAGCACACCGACTGACGCAAGAACCAATATCTGCCACCATTCCATAAAAAATCACTAAGAGCCCAAAAGCGTATTAATCATGCTTAATTCCTATCAATTACAGCGGCTAATATCCAGCCATTCAAAATGCTTATTGGCATAAAACCAAATTATCATCAATTCGTCATAAATATGTCTAGGTAGGCTGTCAATATAGGGTAGACTGTTATGCATAGCTGACAGCTTTGGCGCTTCCGGCGGATTTGTACGTTTGGCTGACCGGCGGCATGAGTTACACAACGTACGTTATTGAGACAATTTGAATGAATATTTATGTAGGCAATCTGCCGTATAGTGCAACCGACGGTGATTTACAAGAGCTATTTTCGGCGCATGGGACGGTAGACAAAGCGAGTGTCATTATGGATCGTGAGACAGGCCGGTCAAAAGGCTTTGGTTTCGTTGAAATGGGTGACAATGGTGAAGCCCAAAATGCAATCAAAGCATTGGATGGCAGCTCGCTGAACAACCGTAACCTTAAAGTGAACGAAGCGCGCCCACGCGAGTCAAAACCAAAGCATGGTCGCTACTAACTGAGAGCGATTGATCTGGAGCAAATATCCAGATCAGGCCTTTGCGCAACCCGCCAAAGGCCTCCCCAAAATCACCGCCACCAATCCCCACATCCCTTAACCAGTCAGGCCACCAGCCTGATGAACTGATTCTGCTTTGTCCCTATCCTTTTCCGACTGTCTGATCCGTGACCGCCATGCATTACGGCGTTTAGCACGCGCTTGCCAAAGCCCCCGATCCACACCTGAATTGCAGCAGCAATTCACCGAACGCCAGACCCGTTCGCAGGAGGCCGCCAAGCAACGCCATCTGGCTTTGCCATCCATTGAGTTCCCGGCTGAACTGCCAATCATTGACCGATTGGATGAAATCCAACAAACCATCACCCATCATCAAGTGGTGGTGCTCTGCGGCGAAACCGGTTCCGGCAAATCGACTCAATTACCCAAAATATGCCTCTCACTCGGTTTAGGCGTATATGGCCGCATCGGCCACACCCAGCCGCGACGCATCGCCGCGCGCAGCCTAGCCAACCGGATCGCCGCTGAGTTGGGGCAATCCGTGGGTGAAAGCATCGGCTATAAAGTCCGTTTCACCGACAGAGTCACTGAGAACAGCCACATCAAGTTGATGACAGACGGCATCCTCCTGACCGAAATTCAGCGCGATCCCTATTTAAATGAATATGACACCCTGATCATCGACGAAGCGCATGAACGCAGTCTGAACATTGATTTTCTGCTGGGCTATTTGCGCCAACTACTCCCCAAGCGCCGCGATCTGAAACTGATCATCACCTCAGCAACCATTGATCCACAACGGTTCTCCAACCATTTCCACCAAGCCCCCGTCATTGAAGTCTCAGGCCGGACCTATCCGGTGCAGGTCTATTATCGACCACCACCCGAAAATGAAGAAAACGGCGGCGTTGATCTCCAGCAAGGCTTACTGGACGCCGTTGACGAACTATCCCGCATGGATCGCGGCGATATTCTGGTTTTTTTCTCCGGCGAACGCGAAATCCGCGAAGCATCAGAAACCTTGCGCAAAGCCCGATTAACCAGCACCGAAGTGCTCCCATTGTATGCCCGGCAAAGCCCGGCAGAACAAGCGCGTATTTTTCAGCCCGGCGGACTGCGCCGCATCGTCCTGGCGACCAATGTGGCGGAAACCTCACTCACCGTGCCCGGCATTCGTTATGTGATTGACACCGGCACAGCGCGCATCAGCCGTTATAGCACGCGCGCTAAAATCCAACGCCTACCGGTAGAAGCCATTTCACAAGCCAGTGCCGACCAACGTAAAGGACGTTGTGGCCGGGTGGCCGCCGGCATCTGCATCCGGCTTTACGAAGAAACGGATTTCCAACAACGCGACGCCTTCACCGAACCGGAGATTCTGCGCACCAACCTGGCGGCAGTCATCCTGCAAATGCAAGCGCTGGGATTTGGCGACATCGCCTCTTTTCCGTTCGTCGAACCACCGGATAACCGTATGATCAAAGATGGTTACCGGGTATTGCACGAATTAGGTGCCGTCGATAACACCCATAAAATCACCCGATTGGGCCGCACTCTGGCGCGCCTGCCAATTGACCCCAGAATCGGTCGCATGCTGCTGGAAGCCGGTCAAAGCGGCTGCCTGCGCGAAACCCTCATCATCAGCGCCGGATTATCCGTGCAGGACCCGCGCGAACGCCCTCTGGACAAACAACAAACCGCCGACGAAGCACACGCCTTATTCGCCGATGAACAGTCAGATTTCTTATCAATGGTCAGGTTATGGGATTTTCTGCACGAAAAACGGGAGGACTTGACACGACGTAAATTCGAGCGCCTCTGCCGTGAATACTTTCTGGCACCAACCCGAGTGCGCGAATGGTTTGATATCTATCGCCAACTCAAACAACAGATGCATGCCCTGAAGCATCACGAAAATCAAAAACCGGCCAGTTATGACATCGTGCATAAAGCCATCCTGTCCGGCCTGTTAAGCCATATCGGGCAACGTAATACCGGTAAAGAACGCAACTATCTCGGCGCGCGTAATACCCGCTGGCATATCTTCCCCGGCTCCAGTCAGTTCAAACGCGAACCCAAATGGGTGATGGCGGCTGAACTGGTCGAGACCACCCGACTTTATGCGCGCACCGTCGCGCAGATACAACCGGAATGGATTGAAAATCTGGCCGGCCATTTAGTCAAACGCAGCTATAGCGAACCCCACTGGCAAGCCAGAGCGGGGCAAGTCGGTGCTTATGAAAAAGTCACCCTGTACGGCCTGCCGATCGTGCCGCGCCGACGCATCAACTATGGACCAATTGATCCATCGGTGGCGCACGATATTTTTATCCGCTTCGGCCTGGTCGAAGACGAAGTACGCACCCGAGCGCCTTTCCGACGACATAACCAAGCGCTGATCACCGACCTGCATGCGCAAGAAATCAAAGCCAGACGACACGACCTGCTGGTGGATGAAGAAGCCATTTATCAATTCTATGCACAACGCATCCCGGCGGATATTTACAGCACCCGACAACTTGAAACCTGGCTGCGCAAACAAAGTCACCCCAAGCTGTTGCATATGCGGCTGGATGACATCCGCGCAAACACGACGAGTCACACCGAATCGCAATTTCCCGATCACCTGATATTGAATGGCGCAAAACTGCCACTCAGCTATCACTTTGAACCTGGCAATGAAGCCGATGGCGTGACGGTAAAAATACCCTCACCCTTATTGAATCAACTCAGCCAGGGACAAGTTGACTGGCTGATACCCGGCCTGATTACGGAGAAAATCACTGCCATGATCAAAGGCTTGCCGAAAAGCCTGCGTCGGCAGTTCGTGCCTGCACCGGATTACGTGCGACGCTGCCTCAATATCATGCAACCTGGCGAAACGCCGCTGCACCAAACATTAGCCGCTGCCCTCAAAAAGCTGACCGGGCAATATGTGCCGGAAGACGCCTGGCGGCTGGATACACTGGATCCTTATTTACAGATGCGCATCTGTTTGCTCAGTGCAGATGGACGCAAAACACTCGCCTGTTCGCGCAATTTGGCGCAACTGCAACAAACCTACGCTAAATCAGCCGCACATACGGAAAACACCGTCACCACCCCACATGCCTTAGCGCAAACCGGCCTGAAAGACTGGACCTGCGGCGATTTGCCGGAAACCGTTGAAATACGGCATCACGGCATGCAGTTCGTCGCCTACCCCGCCCTGGTCGATGAAGGCGACAGCGTATCCGTGCGCTGTCTGGATTCAGCCGCCCGCGCGGCAGTGGCCCATCATGCCGGATTACGTCGATTATTCATGCTGCGCCAACCCAAGACCGTACGCGATTTGCGCAAACAAAACACAACCCTCCAAACCCTGCGTCTGCACTACGCCAAAGCACCAAAACGCGCAAGCGACGCGACGCCAGAACAGCAAGCGGCGCTCGAAGATCAGCTATTAATGCTCGCCTTTGATCAAACCTTTCTACATGACGCCAAGCCCATACGCGACCAAGCGGCCTTCCAACAGCGCTACGACCAGAACCGGGCTGAATTATCCGAAAAATACCAGCGCGTCCTAACCCAGACCGCAGCGATTCTGTCTCAATATCATGCCATTCGTAAATTATTGAATAGTCTCAACAACCTTCATTTACTGCCGCAAACCCAAGACATCCAGCAGCAACTGGACAACCTGATTCACCAGGGTTTTCTGCAAACCACACCCACCGAACAACTGGCGCAATACCCGCGCTACCTGCAAGCGATTACATTGCGTTTGCAAAAACTCAAAAGTGGCGCGCAATCACGCGATCAACAAGCCATGCGCGAAATGGCCGAACTCTGGCAGCACTGGCAACAACGTGACGAACAAATGCGTGAGAAAGGACAAATTGATCCACGCCTGGAAGACATCCGCTGGCAACTGGAAGAACTGCGGATTTCACTGTTCGCTCAAGAAGTGAAAACCCGCTACCCCATATCGGTTAAACGCATTCAGAAATGTTGGAAAGCATCCGGTTTATAAAACCCTTAAAAGAGACAGTAAGCAGGCCTGACAAGGATAAACTCCCCAGCTATTGAATTAATAAACGCTCAACCACTTGCCCTCCCTGCAAATGTTGCTCAATAATTTCATCCAAATCCTCCCGGTCAACATAGGTGTACCAAACACCTTCCGGGTAGACCACCATCACCGGGCCTGCTTCGCACCGATCCAGACAACCAGCCGTATTGATGCGCACAGACCCGGCTCCTTGGCTTAAACCCAGTGTTTTACAACGCTGCTTGACATAATCACGCGCCGCCTGCGCATCACACTGTTGGCAGGACTGTCGCTCCCCATCACGCAGATTCGTGCAAAAAAACACATGTTGTCGGTAATAGCCCATCTTGATCAGCCCCATGAAATAAAATAACGGTGAATGACCCGATTATAGCCTCAAGCCGCCAAACCGCTTTGGCGGAAGCCGACCGTTGCGTCAAATGCGCCATGTGTCTGCCGCACTGTCCGACCTACCGTCTATATCTGGACGAAAACGCATCGCCGCGAGGGCGAATCGCATTAGCCGAGGCCCTGTTAAAAGGCGATATCCAACCTGACGCATCGGCCAAACAGCATATCGACCAATGCCTGCTATGCCTGCGTTGTGAACAAGTATGCCCCTCTCAGGTCAAATACCACCAGATCATCGATACGGCACGGCAACAATGGTCAAAACCCAGTGGGTCCGCACAGCTGGCCAAGCGCCCAAAACTTTTCTCAACCCTGAATCGACTCGCCCAGGCAATCCCAAACGCACCCTTTCTACCCGTCAGTTTTCGTTTGGCCAAAGCACTCAAAACACACCAAACCGCGCCCCAGGCAGGTATCTATCCGCCATCCGGCAAGCCGCGCGCGCGCATCGGCCTATTGCTGGGCTGCGCCACCCGGGCCGCACAAGCCAGCGCTTTACACGCAGCTATCCGCCTATTAAACACGCTGGGATATACCGTCGTGATACCGGCACAACAAGGCTGCTGCGGCGCCCTGGCGGCTCATCAGGGCGACCAGGCAGCTGCGATCACCATGGCGGATAAAAACCATCAAGCATTCGCCAAAAATGTCGATATCGTGCTGACCACCGCCAGCGGCTGCGCCTCTTATTGGCGGCAACAAGCCTCTTTTGCATTACCGACCAACGATATTGTGGTATTTTTGACCCAGCCGGAAAATGCTGACCGGTTGACCTGTAAGCCACTACGGAAAACAGCCGCGCTGCACCAACCGTGCAGCTTGGTGAATGGCCTGAATCAATCTGACGCCCTGGCCTCGGCACTCAAGCCAATCCCTGAATTGACCACCTACCCATTAAGCGATCCAGGCGACTGTTGCGGTGCCTCTGGCGACCACCTGCTCACCCACCGCAAGCAGGCGGAAGCCTTACGGCAACCATTATTGGATAAACTGGACACCATACGCCCAGACTACTTGGTGACCACCAACATCGGGTGCGCCCTGCATCTGGCGGAAGGCATGAACGCATCCGGCCTGGCGACCCAAGTGATGCATCCGGTTGAATTATTGGAGAAACAGTTATGAATGCGCGCGACTACACTCCGGTTGATCACTTACTCAACCAGTTTGATCAAGCTTTACGCACCTTATCCGGCCAACCACAAACCACCGGAAGACCCACCCCAGGCGCAGCATCTCCAGAAGCAGAACTGGACGATGCGCAACGCAACCATGTCGCCCGATTGATGCGAATCAACCATACTGGGGAAATCTGCGCCCAGGCGCTGTATCAAGGCCAAGCGTTAACGGCGCGCAATCCAGCCATACAAGACAGCATGCGTCAATCAGCCGCCGAAGAAAACGACCATCTGCAATGGTGCGCCCAACGCATCCAAACGCTGAACGGACGGCTCAGCCTACTCAATCCTGTCTGGTATGCCAGCTCTTTTGTTATCGGCGCCTGCGCAGGGATTGCCGGTGACAAATGGAGCCTGGGCTTCATCGCGGAAACCGAAAAACAAGTGGAAAATCATCTGGATGAACATTTGGCGCAGATCCCGGTGGAAGACAACCGCACTCACTGCATCCTACGGCAAATGAAGGAAGACGAAGCAGAACATGGGCAAAAAGCCATGATGCATGGAGGCGTGGCGTTACCCCTGCCCATCAAACTGGCGATGCGGGTCAGCGCCAAGTTGATGACGAAATCGGTGTATTACGTCTAGACCATGTCGTTAAGCGGCTACGGACGCAACTCAATAATTGATCGTTCAGCGCTTTTCCAACCAATTGAATCTTCTGGCGGATTCAATTTGAATTGCCCCTCGCCAACGACAGTTTCACAGACAACCACAATCACCCATGCTACATTAATCGCCGTTTTTTGCGCTGCCACAGGCTAAGGGATGGCTCCAGCAAACTCGCACATTCTGCATTCCTCTGATGACAACCCTTACGCACAACCCAAAGCGCCCATGAAAAAACCTCCTTTCATCCTCGTCGATGGCTCCTCTTATTTATTTCGTGCTTACCACGCCTTGCCGCCGTTGACCAATTCGCGCGGCGAGGCGACTGGAGCCATCATCGGCGTACTCAATATGCTGCGCAAGTTACTGGATGAATACCAGCCGGAGCACATGGCAGTGGTGTTTGATGCGCCGGGCAAAACCTTTCGTGACGATTTGTTCCCGGACTACAAAGCCAATCGCCCCCCCATGCCGGATGATTTGCGCGAACAAATCGAGCCATTGCTGGGCATGATCAAGGCGATGGGATTGCCGTTGCTGGTGATTGATGGCGTCGAAGCGGATGACGTAATCGGCGCTCTGGCGACCCGCGCCGATCAACAAGGCATGCCAACCCTGATTTCGACGGGCGACAAGGATATGGCGCAATTGGTCAATCAAAATATCACCTTGATCAACACCATGAGCGATACCCGAATGGATCGCGCTGGCGTGATGGAGAAATTCGGTGTGATGCCAGAGCAGATCATTGATTACCTGGCGTTAATGGGCGACAGCGTGGATAACATCCCGGGCGTCCCCAAATGCGGTCCGAAAACCGCCGCCAAGTGGCTGGCTGAATACAAAACGCTGGACGCCTTGATGCAAAACGCCGATCAAATCAAGGGCAAGGTTGGCGAGAACCTGCGCAACAGCCTAGCACAACTGCCGCTCTCCCGCGCTTTGACCACCATCAAACTGGATGTCGAACTGCCTTATGCACCGCAGGATTTACGTCCACAAGCGCCGGATATTGCAACGCTGAGAGCGCATTATGAGCGCATTGAATCACGCCGTCTGCTCGCCAGTCTGGATGACGACACAGCACCAGAACCAGCGCCTGCTGACATCGAAACGGATTACCAAATCGTTCTGGATAAAGCAGACTTTGCCGCTTGGCTGGAGAAATTAAGCAACGCCGAATTAATCGCGTTCGATACTGAAACCACCAGCCTGGATTATATGCAGGCCGAAATCGTCGGCGTCTCATTCGCCGTGGAAATCGACCAGGCCGCCTATGTGCCACTGGTTCATCAGTATCCAGGCGCGCCTGAGCAATTGGATCGCGACTGGGTGTTGACCCAATTGAAGCCGCTCCTGGAGGCTGAACAACCGGCCAAAGTCGGACAAAACCTGAAATACGATATGAGCGTGCTGGCTAATCATGGTATCCACCTCAACGGCATCCGCTACGACACCATGCTCGAATCCTATGTGGCGAATGCAACCAGCGGGCGGCATGATATGGATTCCATGGCCGAACGTTTTCTGCAGCACAAAACCATTCACTTCACCGATATCGCTGGCAAAGGCGCGAAGCAACTGACCTTTGATCAAATTCCGCTTGAACAAGCCGGCCCCTATGCAGCTGAAGACGCTGATGTCACCCTGCGCCTACATCGCGCGCTTTGGCCCATGCTGGAGCGCGAGCCTGATCTGAGCAAGCTGTTCGATGAGATGGAAATACCGCTGCTGTCAGTCTTATCACGCATTGAGCGCACTGGCGTGACCATTGATCCGGCGATGCTGAAGGCACAAAGCCAGCAATTCGCTGAACACCTGCATACATTAGAACAACAAGCCTATGCACTGGCGGGACAACCGTTCAATATGAGTTCGCCCAAACAAATCGGCGAGATCTTTTTCAATCAACTCAAGCTGCCCGTGATCGCCAAAACGCCCAAAGGCGCGCCGTCCACCTCAGAAAGCGTGCTGCAGGAACTGGCCGATCAAGGCCATGCGTTGCCCGAGGTCATTTTGCAACATCGCAGCCTGGCCAAATTGAAATCCACCTACACCGACAAACTGCCGGAGATGGTCAACCCGAACACCGGACGGGTACACACCAGCTACCATCAAGCGGTCGCCGCCACCGGGCGACTCAGTTCATCTGATCCGAATCTGCAAAATATCCCGATCCGTAGCGCGGAAGGTCGGCGCATCCGCAAAGCGTTCATTCCACAAGCCAGTTGGCGCATGGTCGCCGCCGACTATTCGCAAATCGAGCTGCGCATCATGGCACATCTGTCCGATGACGCTGGTCTGCGCAAGGCTTTCGCCGAGGGTGCCGACATCCACCGCGCGACCGCCGCTGAGGTGTTCGGCGCAGACAGTCTGGAAGCCGTGACCGATAACCAACGCCGTTCAGCCAAAGCCATCAACTTTGGCCTGATCTATGGCATGTCTGCCTTTGGTCTGGCGAAGCAATTAGGCATCGAACGCAAAGCGGCGCAAGAGTATGTTGATCTTTACTTCAGCCGCTACCCGGGCGTGAAAACCTTCATGGACAATATCCGCGCCAGCGCGCGCGAACAAGGTTATGTCGAAACCCTGTTCGGTCGCCGCTTGTACCTGCCCGAAATCAAAGCGCGCAACCCGAGCCGACGCGCCGCTGCCGAACGCACCGCGATCAATGCCCCCATGCAAGGCACCGCTGCCGATATCATCAAACGCGCCATGCTGAGCATTGACGACTGGTTGCAAACTGAACAACCCCAGGCGCGCATGCTGATGCAGGTGCATGACGAACTGGTGTTTGAAATCGCGCCTGATGATTTGGAGGCTGGCATTGCAATCATCAAACAACGGATGGAATCCGCCGCCGAGTTAAACGTGCCATTGCTGGTGGATATGGGGATCGGCGATAACTGGGAAGAAGCGCATTAACCTGCTGACATCCATTATCACTCTGATCGCTTATACAGCGGCTGGCGCAACCCATGCCGCCCCATTAAACTTATCTGACTCCGCCGACAAAACCCACTGCGCACCATCCGCCAATCCACTGACGTTCAATTCAACCCGATGGCGCACCGACAGTTTATTGTTTCAATCCAGTTTTGACGCCACGACCCAACGCGGCGCATTACACGCTTACCCCATTCATGCTGATGGCTCTCTCGGCGATAAAATCTGGGATGCCAAATTGGATGGAATGCATGCCGAACCACGCTATGTGGGCGCACCTGCTTTTCACTATCCTGACAATCTGGAAATCCAACCTTATACCGCTTTCGCCCGAACACACGCCAAGCGCACACCAATCCTTTATATAAACACGAACGGCCTGCTGCAGGGCTTTAACGCCACCGCAGAAACAGATGGCGGCAAGAAAGTGCTGACATATGCACCCTACCCGTCTACATTGATCAGCGCCCAAAACGGTGATGCACCCGCCCATCATGACCCAGCCCATGATTCACTTACCGCAGGGGATGCCTATACCCACGAAGCATGGCGCACGCTACTCGTCGGCGATCTGGAACAAAGCGACCAAGGCATTTTCATGCTGGATGTCACCAACCCCGGTTTGTTCAGCGGGAATCCAGTCAATCAGATCGCGCACTGGAAATTCACCGATGCATCGGACCAGGATTTGGGCGACGCTATCGGCCCACCCGCGATCATACGCCTCGCCAACAGCCAATGGGCCATAGCGATTGGCAACGGCTCCCACAACACCAGAACAGACCGCCACATCAGCCATACCGGCAATGCCGTTATCTATCTGCTGGATGCGGAAGATGGCCGCCTGCTGCATAAATTCGATACCCAAACCGGCATGACGGACGACCCGCGAGGACAAAATCAACCCAACGGCATCACCAACTTATCAGCCGTTGATGTGAATGCGGATTCTGTTATTGACTATATTTACGCGCCCGACCTGTTTGGCCATGTCTGGAAACTGGATATCAGATCCCATGACGCCTCAGATTGGGGTTTCGCCTATGGCTCAACCGCTTCACCCAAACCCCTGTTCAACGCCCGCCACTCAGCGGGTAAACCGCAACCCATCACAACCGCTATCGAAGTTTCCATGCATCCCAGCAGGGTTGGACAAATGATTTATTTCGGCTCCGGGCAATACCCAAAATCTGGCGATGCTCATCAGACAACCGATATGCAAACCTTCTATGCGCTATGGGACAGAAATCAAACCGACTGGGTCAACATAGAACGCCGCCATTTATTGCCGCAATCGATTCTCAAAGCGGTTAAACACCCAACTGGCACCAGAGTGCGCATCACCTCAGACCACGCCATACGTTGGTATCAGGGCGAAGATACACCCTCCCAGACAAACACCCAAGGCTATCTCGGTTGGTACATGGACTTGTACGACGCCAGTCAAAAAGAGAGGGGGAATTCGCGTGAAAGCATTCTGGTCGATCCGATACGGCATCATGGTCGGATCATATTCGTTACTTCATCACCTGGAACAGGTGATTGTGATACAAACTCTGCAAGCTGGCTCATGACGCTGGACGCCAACAGCGGCGGTCGTTTGCACTGGCCGACATTTGACCTGAATGGCGATGGTCAGCTCACCGCAGCAGATAACCCACTTTTGCCACAGCACGGCAATATCGTCATCAGCGGCGTGGAATCCGCCATTGGCGTTCTGTCCGCGCCGGGCATTCTCCCCAAACGCGGATATGCCATCGGCGCGACACAACGGATCAGCGCCTTAACCTACCTGAATGGCTCATCCGGCACCATGCAATTCATCGGAACGGGCCAACCGACGGATCACTCCGGGCGTCGGTCATGGCGGCAGATTTTCTGACATGGAACAAACCACATGCCAATAACCGTCAAAACCAGTGGACTGACTTTTATTGAAATCATTATCGCTTTGGCGATTATGGCGATACTCACCACCCTCGCCTATCCGCTCTATGACCAACAAATCCGACATTCACGCCGCGCCGATGCCTACGCCGCACTCCATCAGATCGCACTGGCTCAGGAACAACACTACGCCAGGCAGAACGCCTACACAATTGACCTGACAGCATTAGCATTGCCTCCAACCTTACAGGCCGGTCAATCCGCCAACGGCTATTACAGGTTGGTGATCACCAATGATGATGACAACCAAACTTATCAGGCGACCGCCACAGCGACCGGCTTACAGAAAGATGATAGCGACTGCCGACTTTTCAACCTGAATCAACAAGGCGTAAAAAGCGCGCAAACTGCGGATGAAACAGCAAACCCGGACTGCTGGTGAGCCACCCGTTGGCATGGCTCACGCGCCGATGAACTCATGTTGCGAAATGCATCACCAACATCACTACGCCCAACACAGCCAATATAAAACCGACTGTCAACAACAAGCCAACCAAAATGAAACTGCTGGCCTTGCCATGGGTGAAATCACGCTCACGTTTGGCGTTGCTCTGCACCCCAATGAAGGACGCCAACACACTGGACATGGTTTGCAAGAAACTGAGGTTCTTGGATTCTTTCTTCTGCATCCGCCGCCTGCCTGGTCAAAATAAAATGATCGGAATACCTAACCATTTCCCACTAAACAAAACAACCCGGCAATCAGAGATGATGCTTAAACCAGTCCAGTTGCTTATTCACGACTTGCTCGAAGGCCGATCCATCATAAACCTCATAATGAGTGACGCCTTCAAGCTCCAATAATGCTTTCGGCTCATTCGCCGCTGCAAATAAAGCATGGGATTCAGACACAGGATTCACGTCATCATCCACAGCCGCAACAATTAACATCGGCACTTTAATCTGAGCAACGACATTGATAGGTTTATATTGCAGAACCTCAGCGATTGTCAGGAAAGGGATTTTCGCTTTGAGGGCGGGATATCTTTCAACATTTTGTTGATAAAACAACTTTGATTGCTCATCGCTTAACACTTTGATGATAGGCACCATCATGTCCTTGCCTGTTTTTTCCTTCTTTAATTTAAGCTTTGCAAGCGTATCCAGTAATTTGCTTTTCTCGTCTTGAGACATAGCGGACGTAATGACCCGCTCTCCATCCGCAAAGGCTAATTGCACCGATATCGCTTTTACGCGCATATCTTCAGAAGCCACCATCAATACATTGGCACCGCCGAAAGATGTGCCCCAGAGTGCTATACGGTTCGGGTCCACGGCGGAGCATTGAGCAAGAAAAGTGATCGCATGTTGAATATCTTCAATCTGCAAAACCGGCTCCAAACGCCCCGGATCACCTTCACTCCCACCAAAGCCGCGATAATCAAATGTCATGGCGACATAACCCGCTTCCGCGAAACGCTCAGCAAATGCTGGTAACAACATCTCCTTCACCCCAGCGAATCCATGGCAGAGTAAAATAGCCGGTGCGCCAGCCACATGCGCTTCGGGTAAATATAAATTCGCTGAAATACGCGATTCCGCAGAATCAAATTCAACCGTCCTTTTCTCCATAACCTTCATCCTCACCAATATAATGAACAACCCTACAGCAGAGCTTCAAGGAATCAGCCCCAAAGATATTGATTAACCAAAAACCTTGGTTCTAACGAATGTCGTTGCTTCTACCGCTTCCTCGCCGAAAAAATGTATCGGTTTAGCGAGAACAAGTACTCACCCTTGGTCGCCATCCCGGCCATTTCATCCCTCCACATGGATCTCAAGTCAATTTGATCCTGCTGTCCGTCTTCACGAGTCGGTAAAAATGAAGATACTCGTCCAGAATAAGATTCATCACTAAACTCCCAGTTGACTATCGGGAAAGCCTTCCGTTCGACAAGCTCAAAACCAACTGACTCAAGCTGGCGGGATAAAGTCCGAGGTATATTTCTCGATACATAGGGACTCGTGAGTTCGGAAACCACTGCGTTGAGAAGTGCTTGATCACAGCAATTCCAAAGTAACGTATCCCAGTCTGTATCGAGTATCACTAATCGACCGGAGGGGCGAAGCACCCGATGCATCTCGACGAGTGCGGACTCCACATCAGGCAAAAAGCAAAGCACCTGATTTGCGGTAACCGCATCAAATACTCCCGATTCTACAGGCAAAGACGATGCGTCGCCTTTACGGAACGATGCCTCAGGATACAGTTCCCGAGACATAGCGATCATTGGCCCGGAAGTATCGACACCCACCACTACCCCGGAATTTCCCACCTTACCAAGCATGTCCCGGACAAGAATCCCACTACCTGAGCCAACATCCAAAACCGACTCACCAATCTTCAAAGACAATTGTGCGATCACTTCCTGACGTTGCTTAACCATATCACGCGTTTGCGCTATGAGTTCTTGGTTGGAAGCGGCAACTTCATCGTAGTACCCGTTACTCATCAATATTGCTCCTCAGACAAAAGCATGATGAATCAATCTCTGAACATATCTCCCGCTTTTATCACTTGTATCGTTCAGCACTTAATGACATAAACAGGCTCGCCTAACGCGGCATCATCAACAGTAATGCCCAAACCCGGTTTATCGTCGGAAAACCACATCTTTCCATTAGCAACCACAAGCGAATCATCTGCCGCCACGCTGACAGACGAATAGTTATGAATGTCAACACTGCTAATCAAACGGCTAGGATGGGTCGTCATACCCAGATGCGTCAGTGCCGCCGAAGTAATTTCCGTGCCCCATTGCGTACAGTAGGTAATCCCCATGCCACCAACCGTGGCTAAATCACGAGCAAGTCTTACTGCAGATATTCCGCCTATCTTATTGATCTTAAGCGCAATGCTCTCACAAGCATGATTCGCATAGGCGCGCAAAACATCTTGTACGCTATTTAAGCTGTTATCCAGTTTCATGGGGAAATTGATGCGCGTACGCAACGACATGCAATCTTCCACAGTCCAACATGGCTGCTCAATCGTAAAGTCCAGATCGCGTACTTTGTTCAGGATATAAAGCGCCTCATCCACACGCCAATGACCCGCCACATCCACCGTGTAGGACTCATCCTCCTGACGTTGAGAAAGCACGCCAGAAATACGCTGCAAATCAGCCTGAATATCGCCATGCCCTACATGTAGCTGAAACATACGGTAGCCTTCGCTGCGCCAGTCCCTGACGGATTGCGCCATATCTTCCGGCGCTTCGGTCGGAAGAGAACGGAACAAGGGAACGCTATCCATCAGTTTTCCGCCCAAAACTTCATATATCGGCTTATCCATTGACTTGCCCAGAATGTCCCAACAAGCCATATCAAAACCTGACTTGATGGCTCCATGGCCGTCAATCAAAGCCATCGCTTGTTGGATGGCATTAAGATGGCGCGGATCTTTATCGATCAAATGACGCTTAATTAATTCTGCGCTGCTAAAAAGAATGCCAGGAGAATAATTCGGGTAACCGCCCACTGCACCCGACTCGCCATAGCCGACCAATCCACATTCAGTCTCCACGCGAGTGACAACCACTTCCGCTTGCTCAACCCCCGGTTCCAGCGAGCAAGGAAAACGACCGCACATCATCGGCGCTTCCAATCGATATAGCGAAACCTTTTTAATACGCATAATACTCTTCCCTTAACATTATCAATTAACTCTGTTTTGCATAATCCCTGATGGGGACAAAATCCAGCCCCACCAGGCTCTCCTGCCTTTGCCCCAACAAGTAATTCTGCAAGGTTCTCTTCCACTGCTGAATACGGCGGTTAAAACACTCATTGGTATACCAAGCCCGGCGCGAAGTCAGCACGGTGTTGGGCGTTTCCAGAAAGAAGTCCACCACCAATAAATCCAGCGCCGCACCGCCAATGTCGCCAGCATGCAAAGCGTCACGCACCGCTGCCATATCCATCACCTCATCCGGCGATATATTGACTAGCAAAGCAGTCGGTTTCATACGCTTGAGCGCGCTCGCATTAATCATATGATGCGAATCATTATTCAGCGGCGTCGCCAGAAACACCATGTCAGAAGTTTGCAATAAACTGTTCAGTTCGACTTGTTCAGCAATCTGGCTTTCACATAACGAGCGATTGTAATATTGCAAACGCAGGTTGAATCCGCTGAGTAGCTGCGCAATATAGCTGCCGATATTGCCAAAGCCAATAATGCCTGCTGTCTTTCCTGCCAGTTCCGCACCAGGAAAATCAAAGCAATCCGTATTACCGCACCGTACTTCGTGGTCGATAGACGGAATTTTGCGCATCCCCGCCATCATCAACGCCACCGCATGTTCCGCCACCGAAGAACCCGTATAGTTCTCCGTATTGAGAATCTGAATGCCTTGCTCACGACAATACCCGGAATCGATGAAATGGGTAGAAATCGTGGTGGCGATAATGGCCTCCAATTGCGGCATCCGCCGTAGATAATCCGCCGTCAGATCCATATAGGTAGTGATGATAAGACGGGTGTCAGGATGTTCCGCGACCGCTTTATCCAATGAGAAAACAGGGTCAGTTTTTTGATACCAAACGATTTCCAATTGACCGCTCAAATCATTCAGATGATCTTCAGGAATCGGTTCACGGTTATTAAGCACCAAACATTTCTTCATGGTTCAAGCCTTACGCTTAGTCACTTGGTAAACGCAGTAAATGACCTTGCGATCGGCATAGCCTTCACGATTAGGCAAATAAACCACGGGTTCACTGATACTTTCACAGCGCAATTCGCCACGTTCCTCAAAACCACGCAGAATGTCGCCGTAAGCGTATTGCTCGAATAACATCTCTTGCTGGGTAAATACCAAGTAACCTTGTGAACGCGTCAGTCGATAAAATTCACGCAACACTGGCGTCGGGTCAGCAATCAACGAAAACACGCCAACACAAGCAACACCAGCAAAACTGTTGTCAGCAAAACCATACGGTGTCTGACTCAGATCCTGTCGTCGCACCTGCCGGTAATAACCACTTGCCTCAGCCTGCGCCAGCATTTCCGGTGAAATATCAATGCCAGTAAGATCATCATAACCCAATGCCGACAACGCTTGACCAACCAGACCGGTACCACAACCAGCATCCAATACGGATTGATCCGCCGGAACATAATGTCGCAGAGCCGCCGCCGAAGTGCGGAAACACTGATAACCCCAATCATCCACCGACTGGTTATAAACCGGCGCAAATTGCGTGTAACGGTCCACCACATCCAATTGATGAAGATCAGTCTGGGAAAGGTCGGAAAGACTCAATGTCCCGCTCATGCCTCAATCTCCCGGATCACTTGCTCCAGTTGCGTATAGGGTTTACGGGGTATCCCTTGCAAATACTGCGCCGCTTTGTTGCCATAACGCTCCACCAATGGCTCTACCCATAGCTGGGCAATGTTTTTTGCCCCAACCAAATAATACAGATAGCTTTTCTCCACTGGCATTGGTGCATCAAAATCACGTAATTCATCCAACGGTTTAAAGCAGTAAGGTTTATCGGGTTCATACTGCAACACCAAACTCATCGCATGCTGCAACTTGGTATTACCGCTACCCAACCCCAAACCATTCACCGTACCATCCACGAGCTGGCAACCTGCATTCAACGCCATCAACGGGTTGACATTGGCGAACCCCGTATTGTCATGCGCATGAAAACCCAACAAACCTTGCCAATACTCACGCACGATGCCAACTATGGAGAAAACATCCTCTGGGCGGCAGGCACCGCGTGAATCGGCCAGATAAAACACATCCACCACCCCGGATTGTTGGGCCTGTCGGGCGGCATCAATAAATTGTTCCGGCAACAAAGTGGAGATATTCACCAAATTAAGACTGGCCGCAACTCCCTGGCGGGCAGCGGCCTCTGCCACCTGCAAAGCCTGTGGCAGCTGTTCAAGGGTGCAAGGGATCCGCACCAAATCCAGCCATTGGCGACGACTGGCGAATAAACGATCTGGATTCGCTTCATCCAGGCTTATCATCACAGCAAGGCTGGTGAGACCACCAACCTGCTCACGTAATGCATACAACAGATCAGCATCACAACACGCCGCTAAAGAGCGATCCGGTTTGTCACTGATATAACCGATTTCAATCGCCTCCACCCCAGCCTGGGCGACCTGTTTCACGACTCTGAAAATATCATCACGGGAAAAAGTCCAATTATTCAGATAACCGGCATCCCTTAGCGTAGCGTCCAATACGCTATGGCCATCAGTAAACAAGCGGTGTTGGCAAACTCGCTGCTTGCTCATCGATCCATCTCCTTTATATCCGTTAGCATAGCCGCCTGCCGTCCCGCCATACGGCCAAACACCAAGCATTCCGTGATAGCGCAACCGCCCAGACGCGACATACCGTGAATCCCGCCGGTCACTTCGCCTGCCGCATACAAACGTGGAATCGGTTGACCTGATTGGTGCAGTACTTCAGCCTGCGGGCTAATACGAATACCCCCCATCGTCGAATGGGCTTTGGGCCACAGCCGCACGCTATAAAACGGTGCTTGCAACGGCCTAGCCTTTACTGGAATAGATTTACCGAAATCCGCATCACAGCGTTGTTTAACATAACGGTTGTAGGTTCGTAAGGTGTCCTGCAAAGTGACATAAGGAAGCTGATGAAATGTCGCCAGCGCTTCCAAACTATCAAAACAACGGGTGACATTTTCATCCATATGGTCGTAAACCATGTCGCCAACAACTTCCAACGCCCGTTGATCCGTAATGCCAACAGGGTATGAAGACAATGCGCGCATGGCATCAGCGCGCGTCTTACGATCCGCCCATTCGTTGGTGAAACGCTTGCCGGTTGATGGGTCAACCATAAAGCCATAAGGAAAAATCACGTAACTGGCGAACACTGGCGCAACCCCGCGACCTTGTTCGTCAGGTGAAGCACATGGCAGCATCTGCAGATGCTCCATATCAATCAACTCAGCACCGGCTTGCGCAGCAATTTGCAACACTTCAGAACCAGAACCATCCAAACTGGTACACAAATCATCCGCTTCAGCAGCCTCGCCGCTAAAACCGCCAGTCGCCAGAATCACCGCTTTATTGGCATAAATATTTTGCGCGCCAGCTCCTGGTTTATGCGATACCACGCCTGTGATGAAGTGCTCGTCACTATATGTGAATCCGGCCATCTGGGTTTGCAAGTGAATCTTCACCCCAAGACGACTTGCCCGCGCCAACATCGGATTGATGATATTACGTCCCTGAATTTCTTCCACACTATGACAACGGGGTGCAGAATGCCCACCTAATTGCTCCAATCGGTCCATGAATTTGACGCCAAAGTCTCGCCTTAACCATTGCAAAACTTCAAACGAATGCATACAAACCAGCTTCACCAATTGCGGATTATTACAACGCCCGGCATTCATCATATCTTCGAACATCAGGCGAGTTGAATCGTCGATACCATGACGGCGTTGCCTATCAGTATCGATAGCCGCCAAGGCACCGCCGCTAATCCAGGAATTACCGCCGCAGAAATCCCGCTCCTCCAGCATATGCACGCAACAACCCGCCTGGGCCGCCTCAATCGCCGCCGACAGGCCAGCAAAACCACTGCCGACGACAACAACATCTATACGATTTTTTGAAGTGAACATGGTCGCAACGATCAAACAACGATGGCTGCATCATTAGCCATTAGCTTGGCGGCTTTATTCAATTTAGCCTGACCAGTTTCAATACGCTGCTGATAGAATGCTCTGCGTCCAGGATTCAGTGGTATGAGGGATTGGTAGTAAGCCATTTCAAACTCAATACCTTTCCAGATAGAAGTGGCGGCATCTTGAACTTTATTAAGATCAAACAAAGTGTGAATCGTGTTAATACGATCAGCGCCGCTTTGCCGAAGGTCTTTCGCGCTTTTGGGGTTGATAAAACCGCCGACTGAAACATGCTTGCCCGTTTGCCGCACCCTATGCGCCAAATCTCGCGTTACTTGCTTCACATGCGGATGATCCACGTCAGTCATTTTCATTGACAGCGACAAATCCAGTCGCCCAATAACGGCGGTATCAATTGCTTGGAAATAAGGATTAGCGATTAATGCATCCAGTTGTCGATACCCTTGGATAGTTTCGACATTAATCGCCAATAGCGGATCAATGCCGCTACTGGCGTAATCTTGCTGTGCGGTGGTGACGAATTTTTCAAGCGCGTATTCGGATTCAATCATTGGACCCAAAATGCCATCAACACCCATCTCACACAAATGACGCAAATCTGTTTTCGCTTCAGGACCCGCAATCTTAACGAGTATGGGTAACTCTTCTTCCCCTAATGAACGCAGATATTCAATTTCAGCATAATCCATGTTTTCCCATTCCGTGCCGGCTTTAAGCGACAGCAAGCCATGGTGGGTCTTCATTTCCTTGAGCATAGCAGTCAGGCTAGCATGCATGATTTCATCCCTGTTAATCAAAAAAGACTACGCGAACAAACTAATCCATACTAACGGTACGCGCAACCTGATTTCGCCAATCCAATTGGCCATTTACATTAAAAATTGCCCCCCTCACATCATTGACAAAAAACGTAAGGGCACGAATCAGGGTTTCCCACGCTATCCTGATGGCGAGACACCATTAATATCACGTCGGAAGCTTCTGAGGTTTGGAAGTGCCCGGTTAATGAAGCGATAACGCTTGCCACTCCGTGGCAGAGCAAAATGGCTGGCGCGCCAGCCACATGCGCTTCGGGTCAATAGAAATTCGCTGAAATACCTGATCCCACAGAATCAAACCCAGCCACCCTTTTACCCTCAGACTATATTGAAGCCGTAAAATCAATCTTCAGCTCTGGTCTTTTTGTAGCGCACGCACTTTGATATGCAACTCCTTCAGTTGGTTCGAGCCAACTTCAGAGGGTGCCTGGGTCAATAAACAACTCGCGCTTTGAGTCTTGGGGAACGCCATCACATCACGGATAGAACTGGCTTTGGCCATCAGCATGACCAGACGATCCAGGCCAAAAGCCAGGCCGCCATGAGGTGGCGCGCCATATTTCAACGCATTCAGCAAGAAGCCAAATTTCTCTTCCGCTTCTTGCTGATCAATGCCTAATAGACCCAGAACTTCCGCTTGCACCGCCTGTTGATGGATGCGGATAGAACCGCCGCCCACTTCGGTGCCGTTCAATACCATGTCATAAGCGCGCGATAAACACTGACCCGGGTCAGTTTGCAGCAACGCCAATTGCTCCACCTTCGGCGCGGTGAATGGATGATGCAAGGCATGCCAACGCCCACTATCCTCATCCCACTCAAACATCGGAAAGTCAACGACCCACAGCGGCTCCCAGGCTTCACTCATCATGCCCAAATCTTCCGCCACCTTAACCCGCAAAGCCCCTAGGGCTTCATTGACCACGCCAACCTTGTCCGCGCCGAAAAAGACCAAATCACCGTCTTGCGCATCACAACGTTGCATAATGCCGTCAACGGCCTGATCCGGCAGAAATTTGAGGATGGGGGATTGCAATCCATCACGCCCGGCGGAACAATCATTCACCTTGATATAGGCCAGACCCTTCGCCCCATAAATACTGACGAAATTCGTATATTCATCAATCTCCTTACGACTCAACCGCGCGCCTTGCGGCACGCGCAACGCGGCGACCCGGCCTTGCGGATCCTGCGCTGGCCCGGCAAATACCTTGAATTCAACACCATCCATCAAATCAGCCACATCGACCAATTCCAGTTGGCAACGCAAATCAGGTCGATCTGATCCATAACGGCGCATCGCTTCAGCATAAGTCATGCGTGGGAAAGGATCGGCCAAATCAACATTCAGCGTCTCCTTGAATACCTGACGAATCATGGCCTCCATCAGTTGCATGATCTGCTCTTCATCAATAAAGGACATTTCAATGTCCAACTGAGTGAATTCAGGCTGACGGTCAGCGCGTAAATCCTCGTCGCGGAAACAACGCACGATTTGATAGTAGCGATCCATGCCGGACATCATCAGCAACTGCTTGAACAACTGAGGCGACTGCGGCAAAGCGAAAAATTTACCCGCATGCACCCGGCTGGGCACCAGATAATCGCGTGCGCCTTCCGGCGTCGCACGAGTCAGCATCGGGGTTTCAATATCCAGAAAGCCATGATCATCCAGATAACGGCGCAACGCGCGACTGACCTGCGTGCGTAACCTCATGCGCTGCTGCATTTCCGGACGCCGCAAATCGATATAACGATAACGCAGGCGCAATTCTTCCGCCGTATCAACATCATCAATCTGAAAAGGCGGCGTCTCCGCGCGATTGAGAATTTCCAGTTCCTTACCCAGCACTTCAATCTCACCAGTCGCCAGATCAGGATTCAGCGTACCCTCCGGGCGTTTGCGCACTCTGCCTTTCACCCGCAAAACAAATTCATTACGCACCTGCTCCGCCGTGGCAAACACGGCTTCGACATCAGGATCGTAAACAACCTGCACCATCCCTGTCCGGTCGCGCAAATCAATGAAAATAACGCCGCCATGATCACGGCGGCGGTTCACCCAACCGCAAAATTCCACAGTTTGATCAATATGTTGTGCATTAACTTCCGCACAATAATGAGTACGCATAAATTTTCCTGAATAAACTAGGCTGAAATTAATGGAATGGCTTAACCCAAAAAGCCTGCGCAACAGACTCGGATTTTGCGACGATAGGCAACACGCGGCGGCCCGACCAAATCAGGTAAAAACGCTTGGTCACTGATTGGCGATCACTCACCTCGACAAGCCGAAATAGAAGCCAAACCGGTATTTCAAAAAACAAGAGCAGGCGATTTGGAGGACAAGATGACGCAGCGCGATTTAATAACCACACAATTCAAACAGATGAAGACCGGACATTCATCCAAACAAACTATCAACAAACCGGACAATTACCGGAACCGCAACTATGTGGCTTGGATTCAGCCGATTTACCCGACGCATCATTCTCTGATGACTTTTTACCGCCTTTAAAATCGGTCTCATACCAACCACTGCCTTTCAGGTGAAAACCGACGGCTGAAATCAATTTGACGAGACTTTCCTTGCCACACTCGGGGCATCCGGTTAATGGCGCATCATTGATTTTCTGCATAGCCTCAAACTCATGTCCGCAAGTACCGCAACGATATTCATAAAAAGGCACTTTTATCTCCTTAATCTCAAATCTCACAAAAATATTTCTGATGTTGACGGTCTGCTGAAATCATGACATACGCCGCCTGCCGTTCATATGGGCGCGGATTCTAGCATATCGCCTGAATTCCGATACTTGCATCAGCGGTAGGCAAATCAGGCGCTTAAATTCAGATTAAACAATATTGGGATTTCCAATTATGGGTAAAAATATGGCACCAAACCCAAACGCCAAGATTGAATGCCTTGCAAAACAACACCGCCATTGTCATACAATGGCACTGGTCAGGGTGAAGGAATGTAAAAACTTGAACGGTACGCAAAACGCCTACTTTCTTCGATAGCGGCTTATCCTCACCAGAACAACGGCGTTTCAAGCCAACAATCAGGTATCTCTATCATCAGGATCAACGTTGATATCGCTTCACATGATCAGATTACACAACATTCATACATTACGCGATGAACTCGTCCCGCGACGTAAAGGACATATTGCCTTCGTACCAACAATGGGCAATTTACATGCCGGACACCTGGCATTGGCTAAAGAAGCCAGAAAACGGGCGGAAACCGTGGTTGTCAGCATTTTCGTCAACCCTTTGCAATTCGGCGTGAATGAAGATCTGGACCAATACCCACGCACCTTGACTGACGATCAAACAGCACTACAAAAACTGGGCGTAGATATCCTGTTCACCCCGAGTGTCAGCGATATGTATCCCCGTGATATGGCTGGACAAACCCGCATTGAAGTACCCGAACTGGGCAATCAATATTGCGGCGCATCACGTCCCGGACACTTCGCCGGAGTCACCACCATCGTGGGCAAACTTTTCAATATCGTACAGCCGGACATCGCCGTATTCGGCAAAAAAGATTACCAACAACTCTTTATCATCCGCCGCATGGTCGAAGATTTAGCTTGGCCAATCGATATCATCGGCGTTGAAACAATGCGCGAAACCGACGGCCTGGCCATGAGTTCACGCAACCAATACTTGAGCACTCAAGAACGCCAAACCGCGCCCTTGATATACCAACTGCTGCAAACCGGGGCGGAACGATTGACCAAAGGCGAATCAGCCCAGTCACTGTGCGCGGATATCACCCATACCTTAAATCAGTCAGGATTCGTCACCGACTATGTGGCGGTTGCCGATACTGAGACCCTCCTGCCGCTGAACCACGCCACCAAACAAGCCGTGATGATGGTTGCGGCCCATTTGGGGAAAACCCGTTTAATCGATAATCTGGAGACTGACGCCATTGGGAACCGCTAAGCTGTCCGACCTGGACTGGGTGGACATTGACCAACGCCACATTTGGCATCCCTATAGCGCCATCAACGCATCAACGCCAGTTTATCCCGTGGTTTCAGCGCATGGGGTACGCCTGCGCCTGCAGGACGGGCGTGAACTGATTGACGGCATGGCCTCCTGGTGGAGTGCGATCCATGGCTACAACCACCCCGTTTTAAATGCCGCGATCCAAACCCAGTCGCAACAAATGGCGCATGTGATGTTTGGCGGCTTAACCCATCAACCAGCGGCACAACTGGCACAACACCTGATAGATTTGACGCCTGAACCGCTACAATCAGTCTTCTTCGCAGATTCCGGTTCAGTATCCATTGAAGCTGCGATGAAAATGGCCATTCAATATTGGATCGCTCAAGGGCATCAGCACAAACATCGCTTCCTGACCGTACGTAACGGCTATCACGGCGATACATTACACGCCATGTCAGTCTGCGATCCGGTCAATGGCATGCACAACCTGTTCACCTCAGTGCTGCCGCAACAATACTTCATTGAAGCGCCGCAACCCGCCTTTCACGAAACCTGTCAGCCGGAACATCTACTGCCATTGCAACAAACGCTGGCACAACACGCCGATAACATCGCCGCCCTGATGCTTGAACCGATTGTGCAGGGCACAGGCGGCATGCGCTTTTATTCGCCCGGTTATTTACAAGCCGCGCGCGACTTATGTGATGCCTATGATGTCTTGCTGATCGCCGATGAAATCGCCACTGGTTTTGGCCGCAGCGGGAAATTATTCGCCTGCGAACATGCTGACATATCGCCTGATATCCTGTGTCTGGGCAAAGCCTTGACGGGCGGCTACATGACGCTTGCCGCCGTGCTGACCACACCGCAAATCAGCCAGACGATCAGCCAGGGTGAACCCGGCGTTTTCATGCACGGCCCTACCTTCATGGCGAATCCGCTCGCCTGCGCCGTCGCCAACGCCAGCATTGAACTGCTGTTAGCCTCCCCTTGGCGAGATCAAATTGCGCATATTGAGGCCAGTCTGCATCAGCGCTTAATGCCCTGCCTCCATTTTGAACAAGTCGCGGATGTACGCACTTTAGGCGCGATTGGCGTCATTGAACTGCACCAACCCGTGAACATGGCAACCATACAACCGCAGTTTGTCGAGCGGGGCGCCTGGGTCAGGCCTTTCGGCAAACTGATTTATCTCATGCCGCCCTTCATCATGAATGACCAGGATCTGGCAACACTCTGTGATGCCGTCGTCGAAGTGGTTCAGCATTTATCGCTAGACAATGCCGGATAACTTCTGGCACCGATTACGACGATCTTAACCCTCGACTGGAACCGCGAACAACACGATGAACAACAACACGCACGCCAGAATCAGGTAAAAACAGACTTGCCATACACGTCGCCAACCAACCGTTACCTGAGCCGCCAACCATGCCGCTAATAAACACTGCAGCAGGTAATACAACGCAAAAGCCCGGGATGCGAATGCGACCAACTCAAAAATATTGCTGTTCCACATCAGCATTACCGCCAAAATAGCGATCACCGGATAGCTGACTTTGGCGGATAACCATTTACCGCTTTCGTTTTCCACCACACCGCCAGCGCCAATAGTATCTGCGACAGCAGCACTGAACTGACTCATCGCCGCTGCAAACACCAACATCGCAGGCAGCACAAGAGTGATATTACCGGACAGTTCGATAATGGCGGTCTCATCCGGCGCAACATCAGTGAATGCCGCCATCAACGGCAAAGCAAGCGCAACAAATGCAATATAAATCGCGCCAGCCAGGACTTGAGCAAGCACCATCGAACGCGTTTTCAACTGAGCACTATAATCTGCGCCCAAATATTTGGAGGTCTCAAACCCCTGCACAATCAACAGCATGCCGCCCAGTTGTTGAAGAGCTGCCCAAAAGCTGATTTCAGGCGTCGGCAAACCGGATAAATCATAACCATGATGACCATCATAATAAATCAAGCCCAACAACAAGGAGGCGATAATAGCCAGTTTGAGCGTCACTGAATATTCCTCTAACCGCTCTAAACCATGCAAACCTTGTAATAAGCCATAAACACCAATAAATGCCAACACGACTGTCGCCAACACATCCGCTTGCAACGGCGTATAGAGATCAATCCCGGTCAAAATAAAACCGCTCATCAGGCGAATGTAAAAAGTGATGGAAATCACAAAAGCCAGCGCCAATGCAATATCGGATAGCCGTTCTAATCCGACGGCGCTTGAAGAGGATCGCACCTGATTTTCATGGAGAATATTGAAACGTATCGCCCCTCCCAACCAGAACGATAACAACACAATGCCAACAATGCCGGGGATAGCCCATATACCGGCGATATTCGTCAACAAAGGGGCGACAATCAGAAAACCACTGCCAATAATCGAGGCCAGCGGCGTCACCGTCGCGCGCCAGAAAGGCGCATCACGTATCGTGCGTCGCAGCATGAGGACCGAAATGCCCACAGCGAAAACGATCAACAGACCGTCAATAAAAGAAAAATCGTTGATCGTCATAAAACGCAAATTTCAATTCTGAATTCAATCGGCAAGGAAATGCCTGGCGACGAAAGCCATTCTTTTTCGCCTAATCCCAACGCCATTCAAGGCCAAACAACAAAATTCCGCCAGACGCTAAAATAACGGCAGCCCAAAACTTATCCAGGCAATAGAAGCGCCAATCAAAGCGCCAACAACCACATCACTCGGATAGTGTAAGCCAAGCACCAAACGTGACCAAGCCACCAAAATCACAAAAGGCGATACCAGCAAAGCAATCTCAGGGAAATGGCCAAACAGAACAAACGTAAAGCCGACTGCGTGCATGGTATGACCAGAAGGGAAACTGTAATGATCCAATCTGGGGCCATGCGGATGGATATCAGAGTGAAAATCGCAAGGCCGCTCGCGCACCGTAAGATGTTTTATGCTTTTGTAGACCAGCAATGAAAACAATCCAACCAACAACATTTGCGCCGCCACCATAATGCCTGCTTTACCATACAAAACCGAAAGCAAAGCCATCAGAACATACCAGAACACGCCATCGCCAAGACGGCTGATGACGCGAAAAAACCGGCGGATTTTTATGACATCGCCCTTCTGATTCGCGGCGCGACATATTGGCGCTTCAATGCAGTTAAGCTGCCTTAATAAACTTCTCATTGATCCGCACCGAAGTCCGAGGTGCCATCAACAGCGTATTCAGAATGAATATGAGAAGGAGAGATACCTGTGAAATGATTCATAGTCCATTAATTACAAAAAGGTGAAGATTTCTTCCAATGACCGGGTGATTTTCCCCCACCCTTGTTGCGCCGCCGTGTCAATGGCATGACACTTTAACTGCGAAATAAGATCAGGCTGACTGGCCAGGCGACAGGCCTGCTTGACAAAAGCATTGGCGTCGCCGGCTGGGACCAGTATACCACTTTTACCGTGTTCAATTAATTCTCTGGCCGCCGCCATATCATAGGAAATAACCGCAAGTCCACTGGCCAAAGCCTCCAATACCACATTACCAAATGTTTCCGTCAAACTGGGGAACAAAAAAATATCGCCACTCGCATAATACTCAGCTAATTCCTGACTCACCTTGGCCCCCACAAACAAAGCCTCCGGGTAAACTCGCTGCAAACGCGTCCTGGCCGGCCCGTCACCCACCAAGATAAACCGTACGACTGGGCAAACCTGTTGAATCGCTTTAAAAGCCTCAAAAGCCTGGTCAATATTCTTCTCTGGCGCTATGCGTCCAACATACAAAAGCGCCAAATCACCCTCCGCAAGCCCCCAATCACGGCGCAGATAGGGCTGTCGATGCGATGGATTAAAAACCTGAGTATCAACGCCTCTCGGCCAAACATGCAAACGTTGAAAACCTTTTGTGCTTAACTCCGCCGCCATGGCTTTCGTCGGCACCAAAGTGCCGGCGCATTTATTATGAAAACGACGCAATTCAGAAACCACCAAAGGCGCAACCAATCCAGCGCCATAGTGCGTGGAATACTCGTGAAAATTCGTATGCATGCCACTTAACACCGGTATGTCGCGCTCACGACAGACTTTTAACGCTGAACGCCCTAGCAACCCTTCAGTCGCGATATAAGCGGCATCCATTGGATAGTCCACTAATATCTGCCGGATTTGCCGGTCAGCAGACAAACCAAACTGTAGCCCAGGATAACCCGGTAACGGCAACCCAGAAGTCAGAACTTCCAGCTTTAATCGGGGATCAGGCGTATGAGGATACTTTTGTCTGGGACGAATTAAATAGATATTGTGTCCCAGATCAGCCAACCCGGAACACATTTCTTGCACCGTACGGGCTACGCCATTAATCTCGGGAAAATAGGTTTCCGTAACAAAAAGAATATGCACCGTCAGGTTGCTTGAATTTGTTGATCAGACGCCATGACATTCAACGAACTAACGATAACATTCCGAACCTTCTCCGCCAATGCTTTACGACTCTCTCCATCATGCAAAACAGGTTCATGAAAACAGATATTGACTTGATTAACCGGGCGTGCAAGCAGGCCCAACAAATTTTCCACCAATGACTGGTCGCCAACAAAAGGGGCCAGTAAATCATGCTCTCCATCGACATGATAACGAATGACAACAGGCACAATCGCGATTTCCGAATCAACGACGGCTGAAAATAAACGTGGAAAAAAGGGCCTGACCTCCCGGCCATCCGTCGTCGTGCCTTCAGGAAATATGGCTAAAATATCATCTGACTGCAAATATTGTTTAATGGCCGCTGCAACCTCGCCAGTCTGCCCTCCCCCACGTTTGATGAATAACGTGCCCGTAGACGACGCCAACCAGCCGATAACCGGCCAATGGCGTACATCGTCTTTGGATAAAAAGCGCGCTTGGGCGACATGGCCTAATAGCGGAATATCCACCCAGGAAATATGGTTAGCGACCAGTAGAACCGGAGCCGCCGGTATTGTCCCTGTGGACACGATCTGAAAATTCAGTATGCGCATCAAACAGCCATGCCACCAGGCAAAAACCCTGGCCCGCACCCGCAACTTCCCCATTTTATCCCGCTCACATGAAAACGGGACTAAAACACAACCCAATACGATGTGGGCGACAAGCAGAATACTGCGCCGGATAATGCGAAAATATCGCAACTTCAACCTTTGGAAACGCGATCCAGGAAATGTCTGGCGTAGGATGAATCGAGCTTGGCGATATCCACTAAAACCAAAATATCCGCGCAGTTGAAATCAGCATCGTAACAAGGCTCGCCACACGCTTTTGCGCCTAAACGGAAATACGCCTTCAGCAAAGGAGGCAATGGGGCCGACACGGTATTCTGCGCGCCTTCTGGCAACGGAGGAAGGGGATTCTTAGGGATCACGCGCCACTTCCCATCAGACATTTCACGCTGACGCACATTATTCATGATAGCCTGCACTAAAACGCCGCCATCATCCATTTCAATACTTGCACAGCCAAACAAATAATCAATCTCAAACTGTTTGATAAAATCAGCCAATCCTGACCACAGCACGGCGATCGCCGCACCTTGACGAAAACCTGGGTCAACGCAAGTACGACCAACTTCGACCGAACGACCCGGCAAACTATATAAGGTGGACATGGCGAATTCATTTTCCGAATAAAATCCGCCAGCAAGCTTCGCTTGTTCACTGAGCAACAACCGGGTTGATGAGATGACCCGGCCAGAGGATGACTCCTTAACCAATAGATGCTGACAATATTGATCGAAATGATCCTGGTCCAACCCGTGCTCGGCACCACCGACAGTAGCTCCCAGTTCTGTCGCGAAAACCTGATACCTTAAGGCTTGGGAAGCACGAATATCATTGATGGTAGTCGCCAGCTCAACATACAACCGTCCCTTGCTGTGATTGGATGCGACCTGAGGAACCGAATGCACCATGACCTGCTCTTATTTCATTGAGTGGTGCAATTATATCTCAACCCCCATTCAATTTTCACTAAAATGTCGTGCTTTCTGAACCCGATAAAATACCGGATCAAGCCAGTTTCTCGCCCCATTGACGGGCTATTAACAGACTCTAGATTTGGGCTGACTGCGGGTTGAGCAAATTTAGACCGTCAACAACGGTATGAACGCCACCGACACCCAACCAGAATCACGAGAAGGAGGTTATCATTCAGCGCGATTCAAAGACTGTACAGCATAGTAACAACGCACCAACGGCTAACCGTCATACCATCATCGTTGGCCTTTCAGGCGGAGTCGATTCATCGGTCGCCGCTTTGCGTCTGCTGGAAGCCGGTTGGCAAGTGGAAGCCTTGTTCATGAAAAACTGGGAAGAAGATGACCATGCGGATTACTGCTCCGCCGCTGAAGATTTGGCAGATGCTCAAGCGGTCGCCGATAAATTGGGCATCCGATTGCACACCGCCAACTTCTCCAGCGAATATTGGCACCAGGTATTCGAACATTTCCTGGCCGAATATCGCGCCGGACGCACGCCAAATCCGGACGTGCTCTGTAACCGGGAAATCAAATTCAAAGCCTTTCTTGATCATGCCCTGAATCTGGGCGCACAAGCCATTGCCACCGGCCACTATGCGGGCATCCGTGAAAATGCCAGAGGCGACAAACAATTAATTTGCGCCGCCGACCAGAATAAAGATCAAACGTATTTCCTCTATATGCTCAACCAACACGCCTTGAAGCACACGCAATTTCCATTACATCCTCTGCAAAAATCGGAAGTACGCGCTGTGGCTGAAGCAGCGGGATTCAGCAATTGGCGCAAGAAAGACAGCACCGGCATTTGTTTTATTGGCGAACGACGCTTCCGCGACTTTCTGGCAACTTACCTGCCCGCCAGTCCCGGCCCCATCGAATCCACGCAAGGCGAACATTTAGGAGAACACACCGGTTTGATGTATTACACCCTCGGCCAACGCCAGGGATTAGGCATCGGCGGCCAAGCAAAGCATGCTGATTTACCCTGGTTTGTCGTAAAGAAAGATCTGGATAATAACCGCTTGATTGTCGCCCAAGGCCATAACAACCCACTGCTATTCAAGTCGGATCTCGTCGCTGAGCAACTACACTGGATCGCCGGACAAGCACCAGCCACCCCATTTGACGGCATGGCGCGCTGCCGTCATCGTCAGGCGCTACAAAACTGCCGGGTCGAATTGGAGCACAACAGCAACATCGCCAAAGTACGCTTCAGCGAGCCACAAAGAGCCTTAACCCCGGGACAGTCAATCGTATTTTATCAAGATGATATCTGCCTCGGCGGAGGAACCATCCAATGAAACAGTCCTATGATGACAATGACCGGGTGATCGCTTTAGCCGGTCTGTTCCAAAGCACCGGTTTAGTGCGTGATATCGCCAATACCGGTTTATGCGGAGCGCAAGCCGAACAATCCAGCCTGAACAGCTTATTCGCCTTTGATGCACCAACCACGCTCGCTATCTTCGGGGAATTAGCCCATATCCGCTATGGCTTGCAAACCCTGCATGCCCAGCTCAAAGAACCACAGCAGCGCGATCTGGAAATCGCCAAATACAGCATCTCGCTGGTACGGCTTGCCGATAAAGCACTGAAGCAACCCAAACGCATGGCGACCATTGGTGAGGCACTGCATATTCTGCAAAGCAACCAAAGCAATCTGACTTTATCGGAGGAGGAATTACACCAGCAACTGGCTGAAATCTACCAACAACACCTCAGCGCGACAGAAGACCGGATTATGATCAAAGGCAAAGCGTTATATCTGGAAAACAGCGCCAATGCCGCACGCATCCGCAGTTTGTTGCTGGCCGGTTTCCGCGCCGCCGTTTTATGGCGCCAATGTCACGGTAAGAAACACCATCTCTTACTTCAGCGCCGTAAAATCGGCCGGCTGACACAGGCACTGATACAAAGAATTTGATGGTCTACAGATCACGTTCCACAGCGAAATCCGCAATCACCGATAACGCCATACGGTATGGCGTATCAGGCAATTGCTGCAACGCTTGTTGGGCTGACGCAACTTCTTGTCTGGCTTGTTGAACGGTATAGGCAATCGCATCCGTCGCCTGAATAGCCTGACAGATTTCATCAATCCGCTCCACTTCACCTTGCTCAATCGCTTGGCGCAGTAGTTTTTGGGTCGCTGCATCACCGGTCTGGATGGCGCGAATCAACGGCAGAGTCGGCTTGCCTTCCGCCAGATCATCACCAATATTCTTGCCGATATCCTGATCTGATGAGCCATAATCCAGCGCGTCATCAATCATCTGAAAAGCCATGCCAAGGTGACGGCCATAATCCGCCAACGCTTGTTCCTTAACTTCGCTTTCCTGATGAAGAACGCCACCAAGCCGCGCCCCAGCTTCAAACAAAGTCGCTGTTTTACGCAGAATCACTTCCCGATATTGTGCTTCACCCACATCAGGATCATTACAGTTCAACAACTGCAACACTTCGCCTTCCGCAATCCGGTTGGTTGCGCTGGACAGCACCGCCATAACACGCATGTTATCCACAGCGACCATCATCTCAAAGGCGCGCGAATAGAGAAAATCGCCCACCAGCACACTGGCGGCATTGCCCCAGACAGCATTCGCCGTATCCCGCTGACGCCGTTGTTCAGAACCATCCACGACATCATCATGCAACAGCGTCGCCGTATGGATGAACTCAATAATGGCCGCCAGGTGGATATGCTGATCCCCCTGATAACCCAAAGCCCGGGCCGCCAATAACACAATCATCGGACGCAAACGCTTGCCACCCGCAGAAACAATGTAACGGCCTATTTGGTTTATTAATGCAACATCCGAAGACAAATGTTGCAGAATCACGCGATCAGTGGCTTGAAAATCGTCAGCAATCAATGTTCGGACAGCAGCTATATCCATACGTCAAGTCAATCAGGCTTTGAATGTGATGAAAGCAACCAGCTATTGATTCCAGTCTCAATAACCCGTTGAAATAAAGAGGGCGCAAGCGTAGCATGCAGGCGAAGCAACCACCAGCCCGGAACGCTGTGAGCCAAGGCTTGATACAGCTTGAGTGCTTGTCGGGGGCACTTTCAAAGCGTCGAATTCAACCCCTTTCAAACCTCAGTGTCCGGTCGCCGACAAAATCAGTCACCAAGCCGACCCGATAAGCCCTTCCCCTTGGCTTGGCACTGTCTTTCGCACTTGCCATCTGTTAATAAATCAGCTTATCCTAATGTGCGTTTTTGCGCTGCGCGAATAAAAATAACGTCGGCGCCGCCGTAAGCAATCTGGTTGCGGCAGTTGTGTGATCATTGGCATAAATGATCATGAGGTAATTCATTCGGAGATAAAGATGAACCAGTTCTATTATGACGCTGTCACCAAAATGGAAGAAATGGGATGTGATGAAGAATATATTCAAGGCTGGCAAGCAGGATGCTTGCAAAATCCCCAGCGCGAAGAGCAACGTTTAACGGATGCTTATGAGGCAGGCTATGCTGACGGCGAGCAAAAAACGACTGAAAAATTTGCTGACTGGGTAAAAAGCTGACGCGCAGACATTTCGGATTCAATCAGCGTTTTCCTCAAGGTGGGTTTATCCCACCTTTTTTATGCCTCCACCATAGCGGCGGCGGCATCAATATCCACCGACACTAAACGCGACACACCTGGCTCCTGCATCGTCACGCCCACCAGTTGATGCGCAATCTCCATGGTGAGTTTATTGTGGGTGATGAACACAAACTGCACCTGATCAGACATTTCCCGAACCATCTCAGAATACCGCCCGACATTGGCGTCATCCAAGGGCGCATCCACTTCATCCAGCATGCAAAACGGCGCTGGATTGAGCTGGAAAATCGCAAACACCAAAGCCACCGCCGTTAACGCTTTTTCTCCGCCGGATAACAAATGAATGCTGCTGTTACGCTTGCCTGGCGGACGAGCGATGACGGAAACACCAGTATCCAGCAAATCCTCCCCCAATAACTCCAGATAAGCCTGCCCACCGCCAAACAGTTTGGGGAACAAGACTTTAAATGACTCATCAACCTGATTGAAAGTCACCTTAAAACGCTCACGCGTTTCCCGGTCAATTTTGCGTATCGCCTCCAACAAAGTATCCAGGGATTGACTGACATCCGCATGTTGACGATCCAGGTAAAGCATCCGTTCGGATTGGGTTTCAAACTCCTCAATCGCCGCCAGATTGATGGCCCCCAAGCGTTGAATCTTCGCTGCCAAGCGCTCTGCCTGCGCGCCCCAATCCGCTTCCTCTGCGCCTTCTGGCAATTCCGCCAGTAATTGATCCGCCGTATAGCCAGTTTCATCCAGACGCTCCTGCATAGCCTGACAACGCGCACGCGATTCCTGATGCGATGCTTTGACATCATCCCGTGTTGACCGTCCGGATTGCACCGCCTGTTCAGCTTGATATCGAACTTGCTCTAATTCCCGTAACTGTGTATCCAAAGCCTCCAATGCCTGCCTGGACTCAGCCAAGGTTTTTTCCACCTCAACCTTGTCATGCAATTTCCGCTTCAAATCCACTTGAGTCTGCTCCATCAGTTTCTGGTTATCAGACAACTCGGCTTGCACACTCTCCACTTGTCGCCGCAACTGCATGGGTTGATCATCCAACCGTTGAATGCTGGCACATAACGACTTTTCCGTACTTTGCAGCCCCCGCACCTCCAAATTCAGTTGATGAGTTTGCTGACGGGACTCATTCATCGCCTGCTGAGCGGACTGTAGCGCAGCGCGATATTCATCACGCTGTTGATGCAATTGCTCACGTTGCTGATCACCGGATGCGATCTGCGCCAAAGCTGATTCCAAATCCGTTTGGGCAATCCGTATCTGTTGCTGACCATCCGTCAACTGCTGATGCATCTCGTCCGCCTCAAGCCGCAGACGCGCCAAACGGTGCTCAGCTTGCTCCGCATGCGCTTGCTTGCTGCTCAGCCGACTCTGCACATCAGACAACCCATGTGCAATGTCATCATATTGCTTTTGCATCGCACGGCGCTGTTGCTCCAGCGATTTCTCTTGTTGATGTGACTGCGTGACAGCCACCTGCAACGCCTCAACGCGCGGCGCCAGAACCTCTTGTTGCCGCGTTAATTCACGCAACTCCTGCTCACGCGCCAACACCCCGGTTTCAGCCTGCAAATGCGGACGTATGCTCAACCAACCAGCACCCATCAGAATCCCTTGCGGCGTGATCACAAACTCACCAATATCCAATTCAGCTTGCCAATTCAACGCCTGCGCCAGATCATCTGCCAAGCGAATGCCATTTAATGCCGCCAATAACGCCATCGGGCCTTGCACGACGCTCGCCAAAGTACCTGGACGCACCGCCACAGGTGACGCTTGTTGCGTGACCAAACAAACGCCGGATGCCTGCAAAGCCTCTCCGTCATCAACATAATCCGCCAGATGATCAACCAAGATCGCCTGCAAACGATGTTCCAGCACCACTTCAACCGCCAATTGCCAAGGAGATTCAACCTCAACCTGCTCCAACAAGCGGGGTGCATCTTGTAAACCCTGCGTATTCAGCCAGTGCTGCAACGCTTTATCATCTTTCCCCTTGGCCGCCATCTGCAAGGTTTGCAAAGAGACCAGACGACCCTGTAAATGCTGCAACTCTGCATTCACCTCATCCAACTCGTCCTGTGTCCGCCGAACGGCCAGTTGAATTTGCTCAATCAACTGATAAGCCTGGTCCAGATCCATTTTCGTCTGCGCACGGTTGGATTCAAGCGCTTGTTTTCGCTGCCGGAGCTGCGAAATCTCAGACTGTCGGTCTATCTCGTTTAATGACGCGGTTTCAGTCTGGTTGGCCCGCAAGCGTTTTTGCAACTGCTGAATCTGTTGCTCCAGATGATTGATACGGGCGCGTTCCACCTGAGCTTGCTGCACCGGCTGATTGGCCTGCTGCTGGAAAGCCTCCCACTCAACCTGCCACGCCTGCATGGCACGCTCTACGGTTTGCCATTGCGCCTGTCGCTGATCTTCCAGGTCGCGGGCTGATGACAAACGAGGTTGAATGTGCGCAAGTGCCTGACGTAAATCCACTAATTTCGCCTGATCCTGCTCATGTCGCTGCTCAGCCTCACGCAACGCCTGTTGGGAACGCTGCAACTCTGCAAGCTGGCGTTGCTGATTATCTTGCGCATGCTGGATCACGCCTTCCAAACGCGTGACATCCGCACTCACGGCATAAAAACGACCTTGCACCTGATTAAAAGATTCATGCGCCGTCGCTTGTTCAGTTCGTCGATGCTCAATATCCTGCTCAACCGCCTGTTGCTCCTTAAGCGCTGCTTGCAATGTCGCTTCCTGCTGGGCCAGATATTGCTCCTGCCGAACGGTTTCATTCTGCAGGGCTGACCAACGTAATACCTGCCATTCCGCACGGGTGCGACGCTCCTGCTGGGTTAAATCCTGATATTTCTTTGCCGTGGCCGCCTGTCGCTCCAGGTGACGCAACTGCTTTTGCACCTCTTCACGAAGATCGTTCAAGCGCTCCAGATTTTCACGGGTGTGACGTATCCGGTTTTCAGTTTCACGCCGCCGCTCCTTGTACTTGGAGATGCCTGCCGCCTCCTCCAAATAGGCGCGCAATTCCTCAGGACGCGCCTCCACAATACGCGAGATCATGCCCTGTTCAATCACTGAATAACTACGTGGCCCCAAACCTGTGCCAAGAAACACATCCATGATATCGCGCCGCCGACAGCGCACATTATTCAGGTAATAATCCGAATGGCCATCACGCGTAACCTGCCGCCGAATGGAGATTTGCGTATATTGCGCATACTGTCCGCCCGCCCGTCCTTGGGCGTTATCAAATACCAATTCGATGCTGGCCAAGCCAACCGGCTTGCGGCTGCTTGAACCATTGAAAATGACATCTGCCATGGACTCGCCCCGCAGCATCTTGGCCGAGCTTTCACCCATCACCCAACGCACAGCATCAATCACATTCGATTTGCCACACCCATTCGGCCCGACAACCCCGACCAAATTACTGGGAAAATGAATAACTGTTGGATCAACAAATGACTTAAAACCAGCCAGCTTGATTTTTTCGAGGCGCATAAATGATCAGGAGAATGAATTTGGAGGTAGTTTGAGCAGATGAAATGGGTCGCAATAACAGAAACGAATGTTTTGCCGGTATTCTAACCTCAGTATTGCAACGGTATTCGTCGCATTTCAGCAACCGGTTAACGTTGATTCGCCCCATTTACGCACAACCTTGACATCTAATTGACCCTGCTTCAACCGGATCATCAGTGTCTCATCCATCGCAACGTCATCAACCGATCGCACCACCCGTCGTTGATCCGCCGATTGCACGATACTGTAACCGCGTTGCAAAGTGGCTAACGGACTTAATGCCTGTAATTCACCAACATTCGCCTGCAATTGCGCCTGCTGAGCACGCAAACGGTTCTCCATCACGGTTTGCAAGCGCTGCGCTAATTGACTCAGTAGTTCCCGTGTTTGTTTAATCCATTCACTTGGTCGCCGCGCCTGCAAACGCTGGCGAGCGACATGCAGACGCTGACGGGCTTTATCCATTCGCCAAAGCCAATATTGCATCAAATAATGTTGCTGCTTCTCCAGACGCTGCTGGTGCTGACGGAATAAAATGCCGGGATGCGCACGTTCCAATCGTCGATTCAGTTGTTGCAACAACTGTTTTCGTGCTTTCAGGCGTCGTTGGACGCTGGCGCTTAATTTATGGCTTAACCGGGCGAATTGTTGCGTCAGGTTTTTTTGTTCAGGGCTAACCAGTTCAGCCGCCGCAGAAGGCGTGGGCGCACGACGATCCGCCACAAAATCGGCAATGGTGAAATCAATCTCATGTCCGACGGCGGATACGACAGGAATCTCAGCGCCTGCGATCAAACGCGCCAAGGCCTCATCGTTAAAGGCCGCCAGATCTTCCAGAGACCCTCCTCCCCGCGTCAGAATCAATACCTCAACCTCCGCCCGCTGCAATGCCGTTGTCAATGCGGCGCGTAACTCCGCTGGTGCCTGGTCTCCTTGTACGCCGCCAGGATAAATCACAATCTGCGCTAACGGGTAACGTCGCGCCAAGATTTGCAACACGTCACGTAAAGCGGCGGCGCTGAGTGATGTGATGACACCAATCCTGCCAGGATATTCCGGCAAAGGTTTTTTCTTTGTCTGATCAAACAGACCCTCAGCCTGTAGTTTCTGCTTCAAGGCCTCAAAAGCGTGTTGCAACTGCCCGGTACCCGCTTCCTCAATGTGCTCAACCACCAATTGACAATCACCGCGCGGCTCATATAAAGCAACCCGCGCACGCACCAGAACCTGCATACCATCACGCGGCGTCAAACGCAGCCAATGACGCTTATGACGAAATACGGCGCAGCGCATTTGCGCATACGCATCTTTCACACTGAAATACCAATGCCCTGACCGGGGCATGCTCAAATTGGATATCTCGCCTTCAACCCACAGCAAAGGAAAACTACCTTTCAGCACTTGATGCAGTTCGCTGTTCAAACGACTGACGCTATAAATATCCTGGGTCATTTGCATCACTTACGATGAAAAATTACGGGAGGGGGCGGATCATACCACTTCAAACAACGAGTGAAATAAGTGGCGCATCAACGCTGCAGGACACCTGCGCAAAGCAGACTATATACAAGAGGGGGAATGGGTTGGGAAGGGAGAGAATATAAGGTTTTTAGGTGTTTTATCGCCAATCCCTGGCGAACCAAGCCATAGCGTCATCAAAAAGCGGCGCTTTTCTAATGACACTATCTCACTCAAACGGCGTAATACATTTATTTCGCCTGAGTCATACCTGGCGTTTGCGCCTGAGGAACTACAGACTTGGGGGGTGCTGGTGGTGCAGGCGGAGCCGCATACGGAGAACGAGGAAAATATCCTGGAGCCGCCGGCGTATATGGCGCCGGCATGTTCGGAGCCATTGGATACGGCATATATGGTGGAGCCATTGGATAGCGTGGTGGATAACCATAACCGCCGCCATAACCATAGTAATCATCGTTGTCATCGAAGAAGTCTTCCATTTCCTCGAACCAATAACGTGGATCCCATGGATCATATGGATTACAGTTATAAGGGTTATACCAACATTCATTGTTATCACTGTCGAACCAGGACGCAGAGGCATTCGCCCCAACGACCAAGCCAGCCAGCAACAACGTTAAAACCGTAAGTTTTTTCATCATTGTCTCCACATTAAATTTTTAGGGAATTTCTTAAATAAGAAGCCGCAACGGACTCCCCGGACTTTTACAACAAGGATTAATGAGCCTAATTCCTAACCAACAACGTATGAAATCAACTCAATTGTTCGTTAGTATATTAATATTTTGTTAAATTGCAATTAGCTTCTACTGATTCTTTGAGATAAATCATGAAACCATCGTTTAATACTGACTTATGACCGATCCAAAGCTTCAATCTCTCGCCGACCTTAGCGACCAACTGGCTGAATTCGCCAAAGTACGCAACTGGGAACAATTTCATTCGCCCAAAAACATCAGCATGGCGCTGGCCGGAGAAGTTGGCGAACTGCTTGAACATTTCCAATGGCTGACCGAAACACAAAGCCATGATCTATCGATGGAAAAGAAAGAAGCTGTCGCCTTGGAAATGGCGGATATCCTGATCTACCTCCTCCGCCTCGGCGAACGCCTGGAGGTGGATGTATTGGATGCCGCTTATCGCAAAATGGCGATCAACGAACAGCGCTATCCCGTGGAAAAAGTCAAAGGACAGGCAAAGCGCGCAGCGGAATACCACGAATGAACAAAGGGTCACTCCGCCTGTTCATCAGACAATGCGCGGCGGACATCCGGCACGATCCGCGCCGTCTTCACACGATTATCCTGTATTTGCAGAATTTCCATCAGATAACCTGACACGATCAATGAAGTGCCTGCCTCAGGCAGGCTTTGCAGGTGTTCAACAATCAAACCATTCAAGGTTTTGGGTCCATCAATTGGTAAGCTCCATCCCATCGTGCGTGCTAATTCACGTAAATTGGCCATGCCATCCACCAAATAGCTGCCATCACTTTGTGGTTGCACATCACTGATACTATCCGCTGGGTCCGTGGCGAACTCACCCACGATTTCCTCCACCACATCCGCCATGGTGACCAAACCCAGCACGTCGCCATATTCATCCACCACCAAACCGGAACGTCTTTTATGGTGTTGGAAATTCAATAATTGCTGATGCAATGATGTCCCTTTGGGAATGAAATAGGGTTTCCGCATTAACGCCATTAAGTCCTCATGCGTTAACGTGTTGGCATCCAGACAAGCCTGTAACACGCGGCGCGTATGGATGGCACCCAGAACATGATCAATGCTGCCACGGTAAATCAACACCCGGGTATAAGGCAGTTGACGTAATTGTTGCAGAATCAAATCCATAGGCTGGTCAATATCAACACCATCCAATGCCGTGCGCGGCACCATGATGTCATCAACCAGCACCTTCTCCAGGTCCAGAATATTCAACAACATGGCTTGGTGTTGTTCTGAAATCAAGCTGCTGGCTTCATTCACGACGGTGCGCAGTTCTTCACGACTCAACGCTTGTTTATCCCCATGCTGGGTATGAATGCCAAACAGTTTCAACACGGTGTTGGCTAATAAATTGACCAACCAAACAACTGGAAAAAGCAGCTTTAATAAGGGGATATAAATCCAGGCCGCCGGATAGGCCAATTTCTCCGGGTGCAGCGCAGCCAGGGTTTTTGGCGCAACTTCAGAAAAAATCAGTATCACCAAAGTGAGCAGGCCGGCTGCAATCGGAATAGCCCCCTCCCCGCCCAGGCGGATCGCAATCAGGGTCACCAGGGATGACGCCAGGATATTGACGAAGTTATTGCCGAGTAAAATCAGACCGATCAGGCGATCGGGATTTTTCAGCAAAAGTTCTGCATAACGCGCGCCTTGATGACCATCTTGGGCCTGATGACGCAAGCGGTAACGGTTTAATGTCATGAGCGCGGTTTCGGAGCCGGAAAAGAAACCGGATAACGCGAGGAGAACAACCAGAATGCCGAACAATACGGCAAGGGGAATACTATCCAAACCGGATTAGCCTTTATGACCAAAGATCAATGCATTGAAGGGGTTATAAAAACGCCTGTCAAGCTTAGGCGCAACATCCATCAATTATCCCGGCCAACCTGCAAGACCGCCAAAAAAGCCTCTTGCGGTATTTCCACGCGCCCAACCTGCTTCATACGCTTTTTACCCGCTTTCTGTTTTTCCAATAACTTACGCTTACGGGTTACGTCACCGCCATAACATTTGGCGGTCACATTCTTACGCAACGCCTTAACGGTTGAACGCGCGATGATTTTACTGCCAATCGCCGCTTGAATGGCGACTTCAAACATTTGACGGGGGATGATTTCACGCATTTTATCGGTCAATTCACGACCCCGGGTTTCCGCGTTATCACGATGCACAATCAGGGATAAAGCATCCACCTTTTCACCATTAATCAGAATATCCAGTTTGACCAACCGATCCGACTGAAAACGCTTGAGTTCATACTCAAAAGAGGCATAGCCACGACTAACCGATTTCAAACGGTCAAAAAAGTCCAGCACCACCTCATTCATAGGCAACTCGTACACGATTTGCACTTGCCCGCCCAAATACTGCATATCCTTTTGCAACCCACGTTTCTCAACACACAAGTTGATCACATTCCCCAGATGGTCCTGAGGCACCAAAATGTGAGCTTCAATAATGGGTTCGCGCACTTCGCCGATCGTGCCCGGATCCGGCAATTCGGCAGGATTGTCGATGCGCAGCACTTCGCCGTCATTCAGGACAACTTCATAAATGACGGTTGGTGCGGTGGTGATCAAATCCAGATCGTATTCCCGTTCCAGACGCTCCTGTACGATCTCCATATGCAACATGCCCAGAAAACCGCAACGAAAACCAAATCCCAGCGCCTGTGAAGTCTCGGGTTCAAAGTGCAAGGCAGCATCATTGAGCTTGAGTTTTTGCAGGGCATCCCGGAAAGCTTCGTAATCGTCGGATGAAACCGGGTATAGTCCGGCGAAAACCCGGGGGCGCATTTCTTCAAAACCGGGCAATGCCTCTTTCGACTTGTTATCCGCCAATGTCACCGTATCCCCAACAGGTGCCGCATCAATCTCCTTGATGCCCGCGATCACAAAACCCACCTCGCCTGTAGACAGGACTTTCTTATCCAAGCGTTTCGGAGTGAATACCCCGACCTTTTCCACTTGATAAACACGTCCAGTTGACATGATATGCATTTTGTCTTTTGGCCGGATTTCGCCTTGCATCACCCGAATCAACGAAATCACGCCAACATAAGGATCAAACCAGGAATCAATAATCAATGCCTGTAATGGCGCATCCAGCTTCCCGGCAGGGGCTGGAATGGTTTGGATCAACGCCTCCAGTAAATCCTGAATGCCCACGCCGGTTTTGGCACTGACCCGTAAGGCATCCTCCGCTTCAAGACCAATGATTTCTTCAATTTCATGAATCACCCGCTCGGGTTCGGCAGATGGCAGATCGATTTTATTCAGCACTGGCAGCACTTCCAGCCCTTGCGATATCGCGGTGTAGCAATTTGCCACGCTTTGCGCTTCGACGCCCTGCGCAGCGTCAACGACCAATAAAGCCCCTTCGCAAGCCGCCAGTGAGCGGGAAACCTCATAAGAGAAATCGACATGCCCGGGCGTATCAATAAAGTTCAGTTGATAAGTGACACCATCCCGCGCTTTATATTGCAAGGTAACCGACTGCGCCTTGATGGTAATGCCGCGCTCGCGCTCCAGATCCATCGAATCCAACACCTGCTCAGCCATTTCACGCTCGGTGAGACCACCACAAACCTGAATAAAACGATCGGCAATCGTCGACTTTCCATGGTCAATATGCGCGATAATCGAAAAATTACGAATCTGGCCAAGATCAATCATTGAATATACAGAGTGTGCGAATAAGGGGCGGGATTATAGCGGAATTAGTCGATGGGGCTTGCATGCGCATGAACTCGTTTCTCTTATCGGTAAATGACAAACTCGTACTCAAAAACACGATTTTTTGAGGAAAACGGTGACAACCTGCTCAAAAAAGGCTTAATTTGAGAAGAATAGCGTTGTCTTCTCAAAGATACGCGGTTATGAAACGATGTCAGAACAAATGCTAGAGCCATTACCACCAGCGGGAGAGTTAGCAACACCGGCTGTTTTACCGGAGTTGGTCCTTGCGCATCGCTATCTCGCTGAGCTGAAAGGCGTTGCCAAAACGATTCCGAATGAAGGTATCTTGATTTCAACACTGGCTTTGCAAGAGGCGCAAAGCCATTCAGAAATCGAAAATAGGATCACGACCCAAAACAACCTATACAAACAAAAACTGCAGCCCGGTTTTAGTGATCCAACGATTAAAGAAGCCGCACACTAGGCAGATGGATGGATGCTGGCAGCCTCAAAAGGCGTATGTCAAATGCCCAAACACCGCTTCACTGGCGCATAACTCCGTCGATGAATGGGAGTCACCCCCAAAGTTTGCAAAGCCTGCTGATGCATTTTTGTCGGGTAGCCCTTATGCCGCGCGAAGCCATAACCTGGATATCGCCCATCCAACTCAACCATTTCACGATCACGCATCACTTTGGCAATAATAGAGGCCGCTGATATACAAGGTTCAGTCACATCGCCTTGGATGATGGCTTCCGCCGTGCAGGGCAATTCAGGTGCTTTATTGCCATCCACCAACGCATGCTGCGGCGCTGGTTGAAGCCCCGCCACGGCGCGTTGCATGGCCAGTAAACTCGCCTGCAGAATATTGATCCGATCAATCTCTTCCACATCGGCGCGTCCTACCGACCAAGCCAATGCTGACTCACAAATCACGTCATACAATTGTTCGCGTCGCCGCTCACTCAGTTTTTTCGAGTCAGCCAACCCTTCAATCAACCGTAATGGATGCAGAATAACCGCCGCCGCCACGACCGGCCCGGCCAATGGCCCTCTGCCGACTTCATCCACACCACAAATCAGATCATCTGGTTTTTTTTGCTTTTGCATATTGGCTTGGCGTTTTTTTTTGGCTATGGTAACGACAGCTTTCATCACTACACGACAACATGTCTTTCTTTATTCACGCACTATACATGAAGCACTTGGCACGATGGCGAAGCTGACCGGATAGATTTCCTGTCACTTTTGCCTAAGCATGGACGCATTAAAGCCGATTTTGTATACCGTGGATTTCACATGACTCCTGAACAATTTAAGGGTTTTAAAGCCGAGGGCTTTAACCGCATCCCCGTCGCCCGCGAGATTCTGGCGGATCTCGACACACCGCTCAGCACTTACCTGAAACTGGCGCAAGCCCCATACAGCTACCTGTTCGAATCCGTCCATGGCGGTGAGAAATGGGGGCGCTATTCCATTATTGGTCTGCCCTGCGCAACGCGTCTGGAAATCCATGACCGGCAAATCCGCTTGATCGAAAATCATCAGGTGGTGGAAACCTATCAAAGCGATGACCCACTGGCCGAAGTGGAACGCTTCCGAAGCCGTTTCCGGACACCTCAATGCGATGATTTACCACGTTTTTACGGCGGGCTGGTCGGCTACTTTGGCTATGACGCCATTGCGTATATCGAACCCCATTTACGCAATACGGATAAGGCGGATCCGCTTGAAACCCCTGATATCCTGTTGATGGTATCCGAGGAAGTCGTGGTTTTCGATAACCTGACCGGGCGCATGTTCATCATCGTACACGCCAACATTGAGGCGGGCGAGACCTTGGAGACGGCGCAATCACGGATTGATGCATTAGCCCAAAAGATGCAAGTGGGCGCCCCCCGTCATATCAGCCAGACAAATCGCCGGATCAATGAAGCGGATTTTATTTCCGGGTTCACTCAACAAAACTTCAAAGCGGCAGTTGAGCGCATCAAGCAATACATTCTGGATGGCGACTGCATGCAGGTCGTGCTCTCACAGCGCCTGTCAATCCCCTTCCAGGCGCGCCCGCTGGATTTATATCGCGCATTGCGCGGACTCAATCCATCACCCTATATGTATTTTATGGATCTGGATGATTTCCAGATCATCGGCTCCTCGCCGGAAATTCTCGTGCGTCTGGAAGATGATTTGGTCACTGTGCGACCCATCGCCGGTACCCGTCGGCGCGGTCATACCGAAAGCGAAGACTTGGCGTTAGAGGCGGAGCTGCTGGCGGATCCCAAGGAACTGGCCGAGCATCTGATGCTCATTGATCTGGGACGCAATGACGCAGGCCGGGTTGCGCAAACCGGCAGCGTCCAACTCACGGAAAAAATGAGCGTCGAGCGCTATTCCCACGTCATGCATATCGTCTCGAACGTGAATGGCCAATTGAAACCCGGCTTGTCTGCCATGGACGTATTACGCGCCACTTTCCCGGCAGGCACCATTTCAGGCGCACCCAAAATACGTGCTATGGAAATCATTGATGAACTGGAGCCGGTCAAACGCGGTATTTATTCCGGTGCTGTCGGTTATATTGCCTGGAATGGCAATATGGATACAGCAATCGCCATCCGTACGGCGATCATCAAGGATCAACAACTGAACATCCAGGCGGGTGCCGGTATCGTCGCTGACTCCCAACCTGAACTGGAATGGGAAGAAACCATGAATAAAGGCCGCGCTGTATTCAATGCCGCCGCGCTTGCCGAGGCTGGTCTGGATACTGGCTTAAACCAAGTGGAGGATTGAGTCATGTTATTAATGATCGATAATTACGACTCCTTCACGTTTAACATCGTGCAATATCTCAGCGAACTCGGCGCAGATGTGGAGGTTTATCGCAACGACGAAATCAGCCTGGCGGATATTGCCGCACTCAACCCGGAACGGCTGGTCATTTCACCTGGCCCCTGCACGCCGGATGAAGCGGGCATCTCAGTCGCAGCGATCAAAGCTTATGCCGGTAAATTGCCGATTCTCGGCGTCTGCCTCGGCCACCAATCAATTGGCCAGGCATTTGGCGCTAAAATCACCCGGGCGCGTCAAGTCATGCATGGCAAGATTTCGCCAATTCACCATGCGAATGTCGGTGTATTCAGCGATTTGCCACAGCCTTTCCAAGCCACCCGTTACCACTCGCTGGTGATCGACCAGAAGACTTTGCCCGATTGTCTGGAAGTCACCGCCTGGACGACGCTGGATGGCGAAATGGATGAAATCATGGGAATACGGCACCGTCAGTTAAATATTCAGGGCGTGCAATTCCATCCTGAATCCATCCTGACCGAACATGGACATCAATTACTCAACAACTTTCTGCTTGATCGATAAAAGCTCACTCACCCCAAAGGAATCATCACCATGAATTTGCCACAGGCTATCCACCAAGTGCTGCAAAAACAGGATCTCAATACAGAACAAATGACCCAGGTCATGCAGGCGATCATGACTGGCGGCGCGACAGACGCGCAAATCGGCGGTTTTCTGGTTGGCTTACGCATGAAAGGGGAAAGCGTGACGGAAATCACCGCTGCGGCATCCGTCATGCGCGAACTGGCAAATGGTGTGGACATCAGCAATTTGCCACATACGGTGGATATTGTCGGCACCGGCGGCGACGCCTCCGGCACTTTCAATATCTCAACCGCCAGCATATTTGTCGCCGCCGCTGCCGGTTGCCTTGTCGCCAAACACGGCAACCGTTCCGTTTCCAGCCAATCCGGCAGCGCGGATGCACTGGAGGCTATCGGCGTTAATCTGATGCTGAAACCGGAACACATCGCACAATGCGTACGCGAAACCGGCCTGGGCTTTATGTTCGCCCCCAACCACCATAGCGCTATGAAGCACGCCATCGGCCCGCGTAAGGAAATGGCGGTGCGTACCTTGTTCAACGTGCTTGGGCCGCTCACCAACCCAGCGAATACACCCAATCTGTTGCTTGGCGTGTTCAGTGCTGAACTGCTGCTTCCACTCGCGGAAGTGTTGCTAAATCTGGGTGCGAAACATGTACTGGTGGTTCATTCCAACGATGGTTTGGATGAAATCAGCATCAGCGATTCCACCCAAGTGGCTGAATTGCGTGATGACTCCATTGAGCGCTATACCATCGCCCCGGAAGATTTCGGACTGAACCGGGCACCCTTGCAAACCATCAAGGCCGATAGTCCGCAACAAAGCGCGGCCATCATTCGCGATGCGCTCAGTGGTACAACCGGCCCGGCATCTGACATCATCGCCTTAAACGCTGGAGCGGCAATCTATGCCGCCGGGGTTACGGATAGCCTGTCCACTGGAGTGGCGCGCGCGCAAGAGATGCTGGTCAACGGCGTCGCCCTGCAAAAACTCGAACAATTGGTCAAGATGACGCAGACTTTCGCCTGAACTGCCGGGTTATCATGCCATGCACCCCAGTCGAGCAGCTAATAGCAGATAAATTGAAGTTCAAGCGCAGTAGATCAACACAATTTTGAGGCATAGACACCGCTATGAACAATCGGGCTAATAGCTTCTCTGTGCCGGAATGGCTCACTGTGACCAATACTTTTTTCGCACTGTTTGCGATAAGTCATTCATTCGCCGATTTTCTTCAACCCTTCAGCCGTTGAAACGATTTCACAGGCAGGTAATTCCGGGATGTCATTACCTTTTATTTCCAAGCCATTTTCACGCATGACTTCGCACATCATTTTCATTCTGGCTTCCATAATGTGAATGTGATCCAACATGCAGTTCACCGCATGCGCGACCGGATCAGGCGCTTCCCGGGTTGCGCCATAAGCGTCAAATCCCATGCGGTTCGCCATAGCTTCACGGTGTTGAGCCTCTTTCTCTTGTTCGCCGACCAATCGGCCCGGCACACCCACCACCGTGCTGGAAGGCGGAACCGGCTTTACCACGACCGCATTGGAGCCGATGCGCGCATGGTCGCCAATCTCAATCGGGCCAAGAACTTTGGCACCAGCACCAACCACCACTCCGTCACCTAAAGTCGGGTGGCGCTTGCCTTTCTGCCAACTGGTACCACCCAAAGTAACGCCATGGTACAAGGTGCAATCATCACCAATAATCGCCGTTTCACCAACCACCACTCCCATGCCATGGTCAATGAAGAAACGACGACCGATTTGCGCGGCCGGATGAATCTCAATACCGGTCAACCAGCGCGCCAAGTGAGCCAGCCAACGCGCTGGCCATTTCGCACCGAAATGCCAAAGTCCATGCGCGATGCGGTGAAAAATCAGCGCATGCACGCCTGGGTAGGTGGTGAGTATTTCAAAATAGGTTCTGGCTGCTGGATCACGATCAAAGACAGTTCGCATATCTTCGCGCAGGTGTTGAAACATCAAATCATTTCCTGAAAGGGATTAAAAACAAACCGGGCTGTTTATAGAGGCGCTTGTCATTCGCCATCAACAATCATGGGGTGGAGGTTTACGCGGCATGGACTTCACGCCCTGCACGGCGCTTAACATGCCACGCAGAATATGCACCTCGCGCTCCGTCGGCGCGGCGCGATGCAACAAACGTTTTAAACGTTGGAGGATTTTGTTTTCCCGACCCGGCTGCAAAAAGTCAACGGCTCGCAAGACTTGCTCGAAATGGCCAAACAAACCATCCATTTGCTGCAAAGGAGCTGGCGCTTCCAACGCATTGAGTGGTGCTTGCGCGTCGCACTTGCGCAGTTGCACTGAACGCAATTCATAAGCCAATATCTGCACCGCCATAGCGATATTCAAGGATGAATAATCCGGGTTAGTCGGTATATGCGTCAAATGGGTGCAGCAATCCAGTTCGGCATTGCTTAGCCCGGCGCTTTCCCGGCCAAACACCAAACCCACTGGCCCGTTTTCAGCCTGCCGAGTCAGTAATGAGGCGCAAGCTGGCGGGTCAAGTTCGGTCCATAAAGTGGATCGTTGACGCGCGCTGCTGCCAATCAGCACACGGCAATGGGCGGCGGCGGTTGGCAAATCCGGTTGAATTTGCGCATGCTCCAGCACATCCCTGGCACCGGAGGCGCGCGCCAGCGCTGTCTCGGACAGATGATCACATTGAGGTTGCACCAGCACCAATTGATGCAGGCACATGTTTTTCATCGCCCGCGCCACTGCACCGATATTGCCCGGATGGGTGGTGCCGACGAGAATAATTTGAATATTTTCCAACATAGGCGAATTTTAACCACAGTATGGTGGCGAAATTCCACTTTTTCACTTATTCTCGCGCGCCATGAACCCAACCACCAATATTGCTATCCGCGCCGCCCGCCAGGCAGGCGCTATCGTGATGCGCTCTTTTCACCGCATCGATAGACTGACAGTTATAGAGAAGGATGTTAACGATTATGTCTCTGAAGTAGATCGTTCCGCTGAATTGGCGATTATCGATACGATACGCCGCGCTTACCCCAGCCACGGCATCATGGCCGAAGAAAGCGGCTCGCACCAAGGCGATGATTATCTATGGATAATTGACCCACTGGATGGCACGACCAACTATCTGCATGAATTTCCGCAATTCGCAATATCCATTGCGTTACAGCACCGGGGCAAACTGGAGACCGGCGTCGTCTATGATCCGCTAAGGGATGAGATGTTCACCGCCAGTCGCGGCGAAGGCGCGACACTGAACGGGCATCGCCTGCGGGTACGGCCTCAGCTTGGTTTGGCCGGCGCTCTGGTGGGCACCGGCACTCCTTTCCGCGATCAACGTTATGTGGATGCCTATCTGGCGATGCTGAAAGACTTGATTCAGGATACGGCTGGCATACGTCGCCCAGGCTCCGCCGCACTGGATTTCGCGTTTCTCGCGGCAGGACGTATTGATGGTTTCTGGGAATTGGGTCTGTCCCCCTGGGACTTCGCCGCAGGCGTCCTGTTAGTGCAGGAAGCAGGTGGCATCGTGACCGATATCCGTGGCGGCGACCAGTTTTTCAAGCAAGGTAATGTGATCGCTGGCAGCCCCAAAGTGCATGCTGAAATGGCGCAGCGGTTAGGTAGACATGTTCCAAATGAGATGATTTGTTAGGCCAAAACATCAAACAAAAAGGACTTTTAAAATGAAGTACAAAATTTTAATAACTATTACGGTGACATTAATCTTTCTATCTGCTTGCTCGCCTAAATACAAGTTAGTGCAGCAAAAAATTCCACCCGAAATAACCACCTCCTCCAGCCAATGTCTTGCTCAGTGCGAGACGCAAATGAGCACCTGTAAGAATTCATGCCAGACACAGCATTCCATGTGTTTGGCAGAGCAGGCAGAATTTGCTAAACAACAATATCCAAAGCAGTTAGAAATCGATACAGCAGCTTTAGAAGCTTACTACGCAAAGCTATCTCTATATGAAAGCCAACAAAGAGGTTATGACGCACAATCAGCTCTTTACTTAAAACAAGCTCACGAATACAAGCACCTATGCAAAACCGCACTATTTAATCGCGCTAGTCATTGTGCAAATGCTAAAGCTGCCAATTACCAATACTCTACACTGAGCCGACCAACCGCTCCAGAAAAACCCAATAAAACCACGCTTGAGGAACTTACCATCTCCTCACAAGAACAATGCAACAAAAAGTGCGGTTGTGAGCAGAGTTATGAAAGATGTTTCATTTCATGTGGTGGAAAAATCGAAACAAAACGTATCTGTGTTAGCAATTGTGATTAAGAGGCTTAATCATGCAAATTAACGCGGACGCCAAAAGCTGCTGCGCAGCTTCTGTCTCCGATTGTTTACAGTGTTAGCTGACAAACGCAATGCCACTCAAGACAGCCATAAACGCCTTCTTCATACTACGTCACTGGCCAGACGGCCCGGGCGATAGCCCACCTTTAATCTAAACATCTGTTCAATTATTTCCGGTCAATCAATAAAGGGTGCTCCGCCGTCTGTCCTCCAGACGGCGTCACCCCGCTGAATGTTGGCCGGCATCCATACTTTTGCCTGGATCACCAGACTATTTCCCGACGCACCCCATAATTTTTACCGCCTAGGTCAAATTCTTTGCGTTGTTAAACGCAAGTTGTTTTCTTGCATGATTGACCCGCGCGAATTTTGCGCAATTAATCATTTAGTTAGGAGATAGACGATGAAAACTTTGACTAAAAGTTTACTGACGGTAACTCTGGGTTCGTTCATTTCAGCACCAGCCATTTCAGCAACCGCTAACGGAGTCTCAACAGCGAATATCGTGCCTTCTTTGCAATTGGCCGAAACTGCGCCATTGGCGTTTGGCACATTCGCCAGTGCAGCTACCGCAAATGTGGTGGCGATAGATGCGAGTGATTGCAGTGCCACTGATAATCTCCCGCATTTTGGCGGCCATGGCTGTGGGAAATTCAATGTGACAGGCTATAAGAATGCAGCTTATACGGTCAGTTGGGACCAGAATATTGACCTGATCGGCCAATCAGATAGTAATACGGGTGAATCGATGCCAGCTACGATTATTTTAGATGGCGATCCGGTCAAGTCGCTTAAAAAAGGTAAGGGAGAAATGCAATTTGGCGGCTCTTTACAAGTTAGCGCAAACCAAGCGAAAGGCGCTTATGAAGGTAGTTACAAAGTTACGGTGAATTACCAGTAACCCAGACTTTGTTTCCACCCCATAGATCAGGGGGATTGCATGGATGCAATCATCCAACTCAAGTTGGAAGCTTACTGAATTCCTCTCCACTCATTATGCATTTTTACTTCCAGGATGGGAGCATAAAGAAGGTGCGCCATGCTATCCCAGTCTTTCATAAAGTTATTGCCTGCTGTTTTTTTGTCCGCCGGACTGATTATTTCGCAAACAAATCAAGCTGCCTTGACAGTCTCCCCCACGCGCGCGGTATTTGATCAAAAAACGCGTAGCATGCCCATCAAACTGATCAATGCTGATACGAAAACCGTGACTTATCGAATCAGCTTCCAAAATATGCGGATGACTGAAGCAGGCGCCTATGAAGAAATTGACGCCGCTAAAGTACAGGGCCGATATGCCGAGCGCATGGTACGTTATGCGCCTCGCCAAGTGACTTTGCAGGCCGGTCAGACGCAATCCATCCGTTTATTGTTACGTAAGCCGAAAAGGTTGGCGGATGGCGAATATCGTTCTCATTTGTTATTTGAAGAGGTACCTGATACAGCGGGTCTCGATTTGAGCAAGGTGGTGAATGAAAAGAATGAAGATGGCATTGGCGTGATTCTAACGCCGATATCCGGCGTGACGATTCCGGTGATTGTGCGTCAAGGCAAATTGACGGCACAAGCAAGCATCGAGAATCCTGTGTTCCAGCCGGCGACCAAAGAGACCCCAGCCAACGTGAAGCTGACATTGAACCGCTCAGGTAACCGTTCTATGTATGGTGATTTGCAGATCATTCATTATCCGCCCAACCAGCAGGAAGGCGTCATAGTCAGCGTGATGCAAGGCATTTCCATCTTATCCCCCACCGCAAAGCGCCATGTTTCCATGCCGCTAGAGGTACCGCCGGAACACCCTTTGCAAGGTGGTCGTTTGCATGTGGTTTACGAAAACACCAATGCGAACGGTAAGAAAACCTTATTGTCACAAGCTGATTTGTCACTGCCTTGAGACTAGATAACATCATAAAACCCAGTTTTTGCACTCAGGCATCGTTAGTCAGATGCGAGAACTGGGTTATTCCATCACCATCATCGCCATTGGCTTTTTTTTCACTATTTTCCCCGTCCATGCGCAACCGGAAATCGAGATCAATGAAGATGCTTTTATTGTCCTGGTCGCCAAATTAGGGCATGCCACGCTGTTTGATGAGTTATTCGGCTATCTGTATGACGACTCCGTACTGGCACCGTTAAGTTTGATTGTGGAGGCTTTGGAATTTCCTATTGAGGTGAACCCGGCGGAGGGCTTAGCAGATGGTTGGTTTCTTTCAGAGAACCGTCGCTTCACCTTAAACCTGAATGCGCGGGAAGTGATTGTTGAGGGACAAAAACTTGGATTGCCGAAGAGCTTACCTGCGATCCTGAAGGATGATGATATTTTTGTGGATGTCCGTCTGTTGGAACAATGGTTTCCGCTCAATATTCAATTTTCATTTAACGAATTAGCCTTGTATTTTCAGCCACAGGAGCCTTTGCCGATTCAGCAGCGCCTGGCCCGTAAAGCCCGGCGCGAAAAGCAAAAAAAACGCGAAATCAAAAAACCTGATTTACCGCATTTGGCGCTGCCGCGTCGTTGGCTATCCTGGCCACAAATGGATTTCGCTTTTGACATAAGTATTCAACCAGATGAAAAAGGTCGTTGGTCGCCACAGTTGAATTATTCCACCACGCTGGATATGAGTTTACTGGCACTGGATAGCAAATGGTTTTTTTCAGGTTCCGGCGATGCGCTATTTTCTACTGCACGGGTGGACTTTTCGCATCCTGGCTTCAACGTCGATTGGTTGGAGGACACACGTTTTTTCCTGGGTGATATGAGTTCGCCCGCAACCACGCATGTCACATCAGCGAAAAGTGGTATCGGGTTTGAATGGATGAATACGCCACTTGACACACCTGACCAATTTGATCAAATCACCCTTGAGGACGCTTTACCCCCAGGTTGGGAAATAGAGCTTTACCACAATGGCCAACTACTCGATTTTCGTGAAATTGGCGAAACGGGACGTTATCGATTTGAGAATATCGATTTATTGTTTGGCGAGAATATTTTTCAATTGGTCGCCTATGGCCCCCAAGGGCAAAAACGCGAACAATATAAACATTATCGTATCGGACAAAGCATGGTGCCACCCGGCAAGTTACGTTACCAACTTGCGTTGAATCGGACAGGTCCGGATATCATCTCCATGATCTCGCCAGATGTGAGTTCCACCGAAGAAACAGAAGCGCCAGCTTACCGTTATTACGCTAACCTGCAATGGGGAGCGAATGAATGGTTGACTTTGACAGGTCGCTGGAATCGCTTGACATTGCATGATGACCAACCAGCGCAGGACTTCGTTACGTTGGGCACGCGCACCTTTTTGCGTAATACTTACTTTGAATGGGATACCTCATGGCGTCTCAACCCGGAACGACCCACGTCCTCGTCCGCCAGTCGATTACATTTACAAACTCAAATCAACGAAATACAAGCTGATCTGCAATACGATTACTCTACGCATTTTCATAGCGAGACCCTTTCCGCCGCAACGGAATCTGTCGCCAAACTGGTTGCGAAATTACGCGGTCCTTTGGATCTTTCCGCAATAGGTTTACCCACTATCCGGTGGGAGTGGTCAAATGAAACCGTGCGGCGTACGGATGAACCATTCAGCATGAATGCCAATTTGCGCACCTCAACCAATGTTTCCGGTCTTTCTTTATCCAACAATCTGGTTTGGTCAAGTAATAAAAGTTGGTTGAGCGCTGATGTCGCCAACGGGTCGCTTTTATTTGGTGGTCGTTTACATCAGAATGTACGCGCCAAAGGAAACCTGAGTTATCAAGCCGCTCCTGAATTTTATTTCAAGACATTTATTCTGGATCTCAATGCCCGTCTTTTTAAAGATGTCGATCTAGCAGTCAACATCAGCTACGACTTATTGGGAGAAGAAAAAGAAAAATACAGCCTCAGCCTCAGTAGGAATCTTCATTATGAAGATTTCACCCTTGGCATGAACTTAGGATACGACAACAGTGGTTTGAATCTTGACCTGGGGCTGTCTTTCTCGCTTGGACAACAAAATGGACGTTGGGAAATGGATAGCGAGCGCATGACCGGGCAAGGCGCTATCGTCGCCCGTGCTTTTATCGATCAGCATAATGATGGCCAATATGATGCAGAAGAAGATACTTTGATTGAGGATGTGCGCTATAAGGTGAATGGTTTTGAGCACAAAGCCAGAAGCAATGCTCAGGGGGAAGCCTTGCTCACTCATTTAAGCTTGTCCAGAATGTCTAATATCAGTGTTGTTCCCGCCAGCCTGCCAGATCCGTTTCTTGCGCCCGGCCATCCTGGTGTGGCCATCAAACCCAACCTGGGTGCCGTGCCGACAATTGATTTTCCGCTGATCAGCACTGGCGAGATTGACGGCTCAATTTATGTGTGGCGTGATGAGAAACCACAAGCTATTAAAGCGGATTTACAATTAGTGGATGCAAAAGGCAAGGTTGTACAGGAAGTGCGTAGCGCCTACGATGGTTTCTATTTATTCAGTTATGTGCCTATGGGTAAATATGAGATTCGCGTTGCGCCAAAACTTGTCACCCAATTAGAACCTGAATCAGCTCAACCGATTCAAGTGGAAATTAAACCGGAAGAAGAATTCCTAAGTGGCGTTGATATGTTGCTTAAACCAATTCCTCCTGTGATTGAGGCGCATAGAAACTGATTTTTTTGAATAACCACTCGCGGAAATTTTTGATGTTCTTCTCTGAAGCGCGTTCATGTAAATAAACTAAATACCAGTCCTCCAGTTTACACTCACTATCCATTGCCAGGGTAAGTTTAAAAGGTTCACTGGCAACCTGAGTTGAATCATTCTGCAATCGATTGCAGTTCTTGTGAGTAATTGTGATATCAACTGGATTACCAGAGACCAACATATCCCCGACTTGCTGGAAGTGAACTTTTATATAGGGATGTAATGCTTTAAATTGATCAAGGTGTTGTCTCAGCCAGGAAAAAAGAATCGCGGGTGCTTGTAATCTGAGATGCGTATATTGAGGATACTTGACGACTTCCGTTGTTGCATCCGTTAATATTTCTAACGCCTGATGCACCAATTCGGCATAGTGCTTACCCGCCTCAGTCAACACAAGGCGATTCGGTTTTCTTTCAAATAATTTGACGCCTAAATATTCTTCAAGTTGCTTTATCTGATGACTGACCGCTGATTGAGATAAATGCATCTGTTTACCCGTTTCCGTGAAGCTATTGGTTGATGCAACCAAAGTAAAGGCACGCAAAGGTTTGAGTGGCGGCAAAAAACGGCTGACTTGATATTCATTCATATAAAGTTTTGCCTTTATGAGCGTATTTTAGCGTGATCACAATAAATCTGTAAGCATCACGCCTAAAAAATTAGGGGTTCTGATCTTTCTACTGAACTAAAGTAAAATCGACGGAGAGTGAATGCAAATTAAGCTTGCTTGGAAATCGACGCAAACAGCAAATGGCCTGATTCTTAGTAGAAGCCTGGATTACATAAACTTGTATGCTGCTAACTCGGTCTAATCAATACAATTGTTGATTTTTCCGGTGGTTAAATCCCATTAAGACAATTCAATACCGCCTATTGCAACAGTGACTGCTGACTTCCTGTCAAGATGAAATAGTCAGGATCATTTGATCGAAATGCAAGTTAGTTTTGAAGAATGACATTCTCTTTTCAGAAAGTTTTCAGTTTTTTTAAGTATTTACGACTAAAGAGAAACATTGAATGATTCACTTATCATGGTTAACAATACGGCATCCTGATCCGGGCAATGATATGCCCATGACTGATCGCTAGCTTAGGGTAACGCATGTATACCCACATACTGACTGAATTGGATCAAAACGATGCCCCCCATCAACTCGCGGGGTTTAAACAAGCTATCACCTCAATCAATATTCTGCTGGCGGATGCCTTTCATACGGGCGTACCCGCGCATGACTTGGTGCATCAGCATGCGCATTTTGTCGATGCCATTTTACAGCGCGCCTGGCGCGCGCAGATGCCATCGGCGATTAACGCCTGTCTGGTCGCAGTCGGTGGCTATGGCCGCGCTGAATTGCACCCCGGATCCGATATTGATTTGCTGCTGCTGACCGAAGATGACCCCCGTGATTTAGCGGCCCCCATTGAGCGTTTGATCACTTTCTTATGGGATATTGGGCTGGAGGCAGCGCATAGCGTACGTAACTTGACGCAATGCCTGGATGAAGCGCGGCAGGATGTGACGGTTATGACCAATCTGCTGGAATCACGTTATCTGGTTGGCCAGCGCACTTTATTTGAACAGCTAAAACCACAACTCAGCGTGGAAAATATCTGGCCCAGCGCCGATTTTTTCTCCGCCAAGCTGGCGGAACAAAGAACCCGCCATGCAAAGAGTGACGATAGTGGCTATAAGCTGGAGCCGAATGTCAAAACCAGTCCGGGCGGCTTGCGCGATATTCAAATGATTGGCTGGGTGGCCAAACGACATTTCGCCGCAAACCACCTGGCTGATTTACAAACCCAGGGGTTTTTAACCGAAGCGGAATATCGTCATCTACAGGACGGCCAATATTTTCTCTGGCAAGTGCGCTACGCTTTGCATGTGCTGACCGGACGCCAGGAAGATCGTTTGTTATTTGAGCATCAACGCGCGCTGGCAACAATGTTCGGCTATCAAGACACGGACGCCAATCTGGCGGTTGAGCGTTTCATGCAACGTTATTATCGGACCGTGCTGAAACTGGAGCGATTGAATGAGATGCTACTCCAATGGTTTCAGGAAGCCATTCTGCTCAATAACAAGCTGGGTAAACCGCAATTAATCAATCGTCGCTTTCAAGCGCGCGGCGGCTATATCGAAGTCATTAACCCCGCCACTTTCGCGCGTTATCCGTTAGCCATGTTGGAAATCTTTTTGTTGCTCCAGCAGCGCCCCGATCTACAAGGCGTGCGTGGCAACACCATTCGCGCTATCCGTGCGCATCGCCATTTGATTGATGCGCATTTACGCCAGGATATCCGCGCGCAAAGTTTGTTTATGGAAATATTGCGCCAGCCGCAAGGCATCACGCACGCCTTACGGCGGATGCACCGTTACGGCATTTTGTCGCGTTATTTACCCGCATTTCACCGCATCACCGGTTTGATGCAATTTGATTTGTTTCACGTATATACCGTCGATCAACACATTCTGGCGGTATTGCGTAATATGCGCCGCTTCGCCCTATCCCAACATCAAACGGAATGCCCTTCATGCCACGCCATTTGGCGGCAGATCCCCAAACCCGAGTTACTGTATCTTGCCAGTTTGTTCCATGATATTGCCAAAGGACGAGGGGGCGATCATTCCGCATTAGGTGCTTTGGACGCGCAGCATTTTTGCACGCAACATCAGTTACCCTACTATGACAGCGCCTTAGTCGTCTGGCTGGTGAAACAGCATTTGATCATGTCAGCCACTGCGCAACGCAAAGACATTGACGACCCTGAAGTGATCCGTCAATTCGCCAATGAAGTCGGCGATATTCAACATCTAAACCACTTATATTTGTTGACTATCGCGGATATGCGCGGAACCAATCCGGCACGTTGGAATTCATGGAAGGCGTCATTATTGCAGCGGTTGTATGAACGCACGCTGGCAACCTTGCAGCGAGGGTTGGACAAGCCGCAGAACGAAGATCAACTGATCGAATCGATACAACAAAAAGCGCGGCGCTCGCTCGCCAATCAATCGGTGGATGAAGCTGAAGTGATCGCTTGTTGGGCTGAATTCTTCAGTACCGATTATTTTTTACAGACCGCTCCATCCGCTATTGCCTGGCATACCATGCATTTGCTGGAATCCAATAACGCCTCCATTCAAGTCAGGATGCGCAAGGCGGATGAGCGGGGCTGCCATGAGATATTCATCTTCGGGCCAGAACGGGATGGATTATTCGCCGAAATCACCACCCTGCTGGATCAAATGGCGGCGAATATTCTTGCCGCTCAATCCCAAAGCAGCACCCGTGGCATCGCGGTCGGCAGCTTTTACATTTTGGAGGAAAATGGCACGGCAATGACGCAAGAACGTCGTGCTGAAATCGTGCATTATCTGGCTGAACGACTGAATATGTCGGCATCCAACATCACCCCTTGCACCAGCCGACGTATGCCTCGCCAACTGAAAAATTTCGTGCGGGATACGCATATTCAGTTCGAACAAGACGCCATGCGTATGATGACGGTATTAACCTTAACCACGCATGACCGACCCGGTTTACTCACCCTGGTGAGTACGGTGCTGGTTAATCATCAACTCCGCATTCACATGGCCCAAGTCGCCACCGAGGGCGCTATTGCGCGTGACCGTTTCAGCTTAACGGATCATCAAAACCGACCCGTTACGGATACCGGCCAGCTTAATACCCTCAAACAAGCGTTAATTGATAGCCTGGATGGCGAACTTTAGCTATACGCCGCCGGATACTGAACCGGCGATCATTGACCTGAACGCCGACTGGATCATTGTGAATAAACCCAGCGGTTTGCTTTCCGTGCCTGGGCGTGGTTGGGATAAACAGGATTGCCTGTTAAGTCGCGTGCAAACCCAATATCCAGAAGCTTTGATCGTTCATCGATTGGATATGGGAACATCCGGGCTGATCATGCTGGCGCGGCATGCAACGGCGCAACGGGCATTAAGCCGTCTGTTTGCGGAACGAAAAATCCACAAAAGCTATCTGGCCATCGTCAGCGGAACGCCTGAACTACCAACAGGCATGATTGATCAACCCTTGATCACTGACTGGCCCAATCGGCCACGCCAGAAAATTGATCACGAACAAGGCAAACCCGCGCTCACCCATTATGCCACCCTATCCTACGATCCAGTCGCCCATACCAGCCGCCTGCATTTAACGCCCCAGACTGGTCGCAGCCATCAACTGAGAGTGCATCTGCAATTTCTGGGGCATCCTATTTTGGGCGATGATCTCTATGCCCCCGAGGCGATACGTCATCAAGCCAAACGACTTTTACTACACGCAGCAGCATTACATTTCACATGGGCTGACGAGATGCGGCATCTCATCTGTCCGGCGGATTTCTAATAGGCTGTTGAAAGCCCCTATTGAAAGTTTTAAACGACAAGCCTATATATAAGGCAAACCCGTAAATACCAAATGACTATGTTAAGTTTAAAAAATCATTTCCTCATCGCCATGCCGCATATGAAAGATCCCAGGTTCTCGCACACTGTGACTTATTTGTGTGAGCATCATGAAAAAGGCGCTATGGGCATTGTGATTAATCGCCCTACCGAACTGCAATTGACGGATATCTTTGATCAAATGGATATCGAAGTTCAGCCCTCTCAGTTGAGTCAGATGGCAGTCTTCGGCGGCGGACCGGTGGAAGAACAACGCGGCTTCGTGCTCCATCAACCGGATGAGAAATGGGACTCCACGCTGGCGGTTGATCCTTCACTGAGCATCACCACATCGCGCGACATTCTTGAAGCCATCGCCAGTGGGGAAGGGCCAACAAAATCCTTGATCGCCTTGGGATATGCCGGGTGGCAGGCAGGTCAGCTCGAACAAGAAATGCTTGAAAATACCTGGCTAAGCGCACCTTTTGATCACAGTATCCTGTTTGATACACCACCCGCTCAACGTTGGAACGCCGCCGCTGGTTTACTGGGTATTGATCTGAATCTGATCAGTACGCAAACGGGACATGCCTAATGCCCACCCTATTGGGCTTTGATTACGGCACACATAAAATCGGCATCGCCGTCGGACAAACGCTGACAGGCACGGCGAATCCGCTCTGTACTTTAGCCAACCTCAAATTCAAACCGGATTGGACGCGGATTGAGAAGCTGATTCAAGAATGGCGACCCGATGCCTTAATCGTCGGTCATCCTTTTGAAATGACTGACCGGGAAGCCAACCATGCTGCCGCCGCGAAGAAATTTTCCCGTCAATTGCATGGACGTTTTACTTTGCCCGTACACTTGGTGGATGAACGCCTGACCACCCGGGAAGCTTGGTCGCAAATCACCGACGAAGCCAATAAAGATCTCACCAAAGTGGATGCTTATGCCGCTAAACTGATTCTCGAAACTTGGCTGACGGGCTAAATAATGCCGTTATGACACGGTACTCAGCCAACTGAAAGCACCTTGATACAGGTTGAATGCCCGGTTCCTATCTTAAATACACAACTCGTGAATCAAATGCCTCGATAATAAATTTCCAATCGATTTAAACGATCATAGCGGAATGAAAGACTTAACCATTCATAAGAGAATTGCGGTCCTAATCGATTCAGACAATGCTAAACACTCGAAATTGAAGGCTATTCTTGACGAGATTGCTTTACGTGGACACATCGTTATTAAGCGAGCATATGGCGATTGGTCATTGAGTTGTCTCAGTAGTTGGAAAAAGATTTTAAATGAACTGGCTATTCAAGCTATTCAACAATGCGCCTATACAAAAGGGAAAAACGCCACAGATATCGCCATGGTCATAGATGCAATGGACTTGCTTTATGAAGATCGATTTGATGCTTTTGTTTTAGTATCAAGTGACAGCGACTTCACAAGGTTAGCCATCAGACTAAGAGAATCCGAAATATCCGTCTTTGGAGTTGGGGAAAAGAAAACACCAGTTTCATTTCGCAATGCTTGTGACGACTTTATTTTTACCGAGGATTTAGGTATCGATGAGAATGAAACAGCTCCTGCATCAAAATTGAATAAAAATAGTCAAGATAATCCTATCCGTGACATGGATGAATTAATACCTATCCTAGAGGAGGCTTGGGGAAAACATCAAAATGATGAAGGATGGGCTAATGTCGCCGCTGCGGGTAGTTTTATTAAGAGAACTAAACCAGATTTCCATCCAGAATCATACGGTGTAAGTAAATTACCAGAAGTTATTGAAACTCTTAAAGAAAAGTTCGAAATGAAGAAATTCAAAGGTAAAAATAATGCAACTATTGTTGCGTACAGATCTAACCATTAATTATGGCTAGATTAGCTTCTTAAAGCTAATGACATATATGTCACTTCTTCCCATAAAAATGTAACTACTAAATCCACATTCAGTAGACTTCACATATTTTCAAAAAATTATTTCAGATCGATTCAATCGATCCACATTTTTACCATCAACCTTACCCCTGTGATATAGCGATTACATCTGACACCTAATACCCTAATCGCCTAGCCAAGCAGTACCTAGCAGGAAACAACACCATGGAATCTCCCGAGGTTAAATATGCTCAATTGGCTCAACCCATTCCGCAATCTGGAGCAACAACGTCAACAAGCGCTGAAAAAAGCACCGCCTGGCGCATTGCGTGATTATTTATCCGTCCCTTTTGTAGATAAAACCACAGCTTTAAAACAAGCGCCGATTGTCGCATTGGACATGGAAACTACTGGATTGGCCGCAAAGTCCAACCATATTCTCAGTATCGGGGCCGTTGAACTCATCGACCAACGGATCAAACTGAACAGCGCCTGGTATCGCGTGGTTAAATTGAATCAACAGCTTAAGCAGGAATCCGTTGTCATTCATCACATCACGGATGATGAAATGCAGGAAGGCCGTCTGTTGGAGCAGGTTTTGCCAGAGTTGTTGCAACGGCTGCAAGGCAAGATCATGCTGGCGCATTACAAGAAAATTGAGCAGACTTTTTTGAATGCGGCTTGCCTGAAATTGTATCAAACACCTTTTCTGATCCCGACCATTGATACGCTGACTCTGGCGCAACGCATTCTGGAACGCCGTAATCACACGATACAAAGCAATACTTTACGGCTGTTTAACCTGCGCCATTATTATCATTTGCCACGCTATAAGGCACATAATGCGCTTATGGATGCGCTGGCAACCGCCGAACTGTTTTTGGCGCTGGCGGAGGAAATCGCGCCCCAAGGCGACGCACACATTGGCCAGTTTATCGGTTAATCAGCCGATATTCGCATAGGCTGAATACTCATTGCTCTGCTCGCAGCATGCGCTCCACATTCTCACGGGATGCGCGAATATGCGCGCGCATCAGCAATTCCGCCATTTCACCATCGCTACGCGCAATGGCGTCGGCGATGTGTTGATGCTCCGTGAGTGCAATCGGGCCGCGTTTGCTGCGCATGCCGAATTGATAACGATACAGGCGCACCAAGTGATATAAGTCACGGCAGAGTAATTTGATCAAATATTGGTTTGCGCTGCCTTGCACGATCTGGAAATGGAAATCCAGATCACCAGATTGTTGGAAGTAAGCATGATCCGCATCCTGGGCGATCTGGTCGGCATGTCGCCGCAAGGTGTCGTGCAACTGATTCACCTTATCAGCAGGCATATTCATGGCCGCCTGGCGGGCGGCCATCCCTTCCAATGCCTCACGCACATGAAAAATTTCTAACAATTGCGCACTGCTGAGTTGGATGACTCGCGCGCCAATATTGGGTTTGCGCTCAATCAAGCCGATAGCGGCCAATTGGCTGATCGCTTCACGCAAGGGGCCACGACTGATGCCATGAGTTTGCGCCAGTTCAGCCTCGCTGATCTTACTCCCCGGCGCAATACGACCTTCAACAATGGCCTCCCGCGTATGGCAGAACACGCGATCGGACAGCGTCTTCAAATCATCGGCACAATGTTTGATCAACGCTTCGCATACCCCATGTCACGTAAAGCTTCGGTGATTTCATCCAGAATGGCCGGATCATCAATGGTCGCTGGCATTTTCCATTCGGCACCATCCGCGATTTTGACCATAGCGCCGCGCAGTATTTTGCCCGAACGGGTTTTCGGCAGACGTTTGACCACGTTAACCAGCTTGAATGCGGCGACCGGGCCGATTTGTTCACGTACGCGCTGAATCAGCGCTTTACCAAGCGTGGACGCATCACGCTCCACACCGGCCTTAAGCACCACCAAACCAAGCGGCAACTGACCTTTCAGTGAATCTGCAACGCCAATCACCGCACATTCAGCCACATCCTCATGGCCCGCCAGTACCTCTTCAATGGCTCCGGTGGACAAACGGTGCCCGGCGACATTGATCACATCGTCGGTGCGGCTCATGATCCACAAATAACCATCCGCATCCTTGAAACCAGCATCACCGGTCAGATAATAACCGGGGCATTTAGTCAGATAGGCATCCACAAAACGTTGATCGTTATGCCACAGAGTCGGCAGACAGGCAGGGGGCATCGGCAGCTTGATCACAATATTACCCATCTCGCCATCCGGCATTTCACTACCGTCTTCGGCCAAAATGCGCACATCATAACCGGGCATGGCGACCGTGGGAGAACCGGGTTTGACATCCATCGGTTCAATGCCGAGTGGATTCGCCGCGATAGCCCAGCCGGTCTCGGTCTGCCACCAGTGATCCACCACGGGCTTGCCCAGTTTTTCGCGCGCCCAGTACAAGGTATCTGGATCACAGCGCTCACCAGCCAGAAACAGGCTTTGCATGCAGGATAGATCGTAATCGTGCAGATATTGGCCTTCCGGATCTTCTTTTTTAATCGCGCGGAACGCGGTTGGTGCGGTGAACAATACTTTGACCTGATATTCGTTGATCACGCGCCAGAATGCGCCAGGATCCGGCGTGCCGACTGGCTTACCTTCATACATCACGGTCGTGCAGCCCGCCAGTAAGGGCGCATAGACGATGTAGCTGTGGCCCACCACCCAGCCGACATCAGAAGCGGCCCAATACACATCGCCAGCATCAACATGATAGATATGCCGCATAGTCCAATGCATCGCCACCGCGTGACCGCCATTGTCACGCACCACACCTTTGGGTTGGCCCGTGGTGCCGGAGGTGTACAAAATATAGAGTGGATCCGTTGCTTTAACTGGTACGCAATCGGCAGGTTGCGCTTGCTCCGCCGCTGTGCGCCAGTCGATATCGCGGCCCGGTATCATGGCAGCTTCGGCTTGCGGACGGGCGTATATCACACAACTGGAGGGTTTATGGCTGGACAGTTCAATGGCCTCATCCAACAAAGGTTTATAAGCCACCACACGGTTCGGTTCGATGCCGCATGAGGCGCTGACGATCACTTTAGGTTGCGCATCATTGATCCGGGTCGCCAGTTCGTTCGCCGCAAACCCGCCAAAGACCACCGAGTGAATGGCACCAATACGCGCGGTCGCCAGCATCGCAATCGCCGCTTGTGGAATCATCGGCAGATAAATCAGCACCCGGTCACCTTTTTGCACGCCCTGATCACGCAGCACGCCAGCAAAGGCGGCGACCGCATCGCGGAGTTCCGCATAAGTGTAAACACGCTTGGTGTCAGTCACCGGCGAATCATAAATCAGTGCCTTCTGCGCACCGCGTCCGGCTTCGACATGCCGATCCAGTGCATTGAAACAGGTGTTGATTTCACCACCGACGAACCAACGTGGCACTGGCTTGGCATCCCGATCCAATACGCTGTCCCAAGGTTTATCCCAGTGCAAGGCTTGGGCAGCTTCGCCCCAGAAAGTTTCTGGATCATTTAAAGACTGCGCATATAAATGTTGGTAATCAGCCATGACATCCTCCTCGTATTTTCCGCTTTATGTTTCTGACTCAGAATTGTCAACAATACAGCGGATTAAATGATAAAAACAAGATGTTATTCATTTATGGCATCTATATTGTTGACAATACATCGTGTGTTCAACGCTTTGCCTTTCACAGTGGCGAGAAGACACATGCGCTGTTTGATCATCTGCTGCTATGATCCAACGAATCATGATCTCTGTGAGCTTTATCTAACATAATGACACGACCCACCCTGCGTATTGCTACCCGTAAATCGCCTTTAGCCATGTGGCAAGCTGAACATGTCGCCAACACCCTCCAGACAATACATCCTGACCTGCAAATCGATATTTTGGGGATCACCACTCAGGGCGACAAAATATTGGATACACCACTGGCGAAAATTGGCGGTAAAGGGCTATTTGTCAAAGAATTGGAGCACCGGATTTTACAGGGCGACGCGGATATCGCCGTGCATTCCATGAAAGATGTGCCAGCCACCTTGCCGGATGGCTTGCATTTGGCAGTGATCATGCAACGGGAAGAACCGCGTGATGCTTTCGTCAGTCCACATTATGAGTCACTGAAAGCACTGCCGGAAGGCGCCCGCGTCGGCACCTCCAGCTTACGACGCGAATGCCAACTACGCTGCCGATACCCAAACCTGCACATCTTGCCATTACGCGGTAACGTCAATACGCGGCTGCGTAAATTGGACGATGGCGAATATGACGCCATTATTCTGGCGGGAGCCGGCTTAATACGCCTTGGCATGCAGGAACGGATTCGCCATCTGATTGAGCCAGACGATAGTTTACCGGCAATTGGACAGGGCGCACTCGGGATTGAATGTCGCGCGGAAGATCAGCGGATCAATGCGCTATTGACGCCGCTCCATGATGCGGACACGGCTTGCTGCGTGCTGGCTGAACGGGCAATGAACAAACGTCTGGAAGGCGGTTGTCAGGCACCGATTGGTGGGTACGCGGTATTACAAGATCAGCGAATCTGGTTGCGTGGTCTGGTCGGCTCCGTGGATGGCACTGAAGTGGTTCGCGCAGAAACATACGGCGAATGCGACGAAGCTGAACAGTTAGGCACGCATCTGGCCGATGATCTGCGACATCAGGGCGGCGCAAAAATATTGGAAACACTATATGCAGCCGGTGAATAGCAAAATGAACCGTCATTTGGGTGGGCTAAGCATTCTGATTACGCGCCCGGCTGAACAAGCCGCCTTATTCGCGGAAACCATTGAACAGGCTCATGGCCGACCCATCCGTTTTCCTGCGATGGAGATTCTGGGACCAGCAGATAAACCGTTTGTGAAAAGCGCTTTGGCAAATCTGCGCAATACTGATCTGCTGATTTTTGTCAGTGCTAATGCGGTGCGTTATGCCTTTCCACTCATGCCGGATGATATCCCACTGGACTTACCCATTGCGGCCATTGGTCAGGCGACCGCCCGCGCATTGGATGAAATCGGTCTGACGCCAACGCTGATACCGGATAAAAACCCTGATAGCGAAGGTCTGCTGAACCTGCCAGCACTGCAACAAGTGCATCATCAACGCATCACTATTGTACGCGGCAATGGCGGACGGGAGACGCTCAAAACAACTTTGCAAGCACGAGGCGCAACTGTTGAATACATTGAGGTTTACCGGCGTCAGCGACCACAACCCAATCCGGCGAATCTGATTGCTAACTGGCCTAAGATGGTGGATGTCGTCACTGTCACCAGCGGGGAGATTTTGCAGAATCTACAAGCAATACTGGGACCAAGTGGGACAGAATTACTGAAAAACACACCAATGCTGGTCGCCAGCCAACGCATCGCCAAGCAAGCTCAGCAATTGGGCTGCCAGCATATTCATATCGCTCAATCCGCACTGGATCAGGATATGCTTGAAACGCTTTGTGAAATCGCCGCGACTGATTCGATAGCATGATCCGGCGGTTTACGGATTTCTCCAACCACAGGCTTTCTCCGAACCACCAACAGACCGGAGATTATGGATTCCCAGGATCTAAACGGTAAAAATATGAATGAATCCAGCAGCCTATAGAAGGCGAAAAACATGTGTCTTGGCAAATGCTGTTTAACCATGATACGAGCATGACCGACCTGCTAATCGCTACCTGCGTGAACCGGATACCATGATCCTGCTACGTGCATTTCCTCACGAATGACGCGGCGTAAAGTATCTTCTAACGGTTCGCCTTGCCGCTGCACATGCTGGCGTAGTGCTTCATTGATCAGGGATTGATAGTTCCCCCCTCCTTGCACCTGATCTTTAAACCACTGGATAAGGTCGGGGTCTAAGCGGATAGTGATGCGTTCCTTGGCAGTTTTCACTATGGCACCACGTTTACCTTCGCTGAAATCATCATGATCTCTCATGCTAATCACCTTCGTACTGTTTGCGTTCTTTGCGACCTGCTTTACGCGCAGAAATAATGCGGATGACGTCACCGTCTCTTTGCGTATTGACCACCCCAGCACTTGTAACCTGTCGTCCATACCCAAAGTCATCAACCGTTGTTCGTCGTGATGCTCCGGATCTTCAACCGTCATGGCGTTACCGTCATAAAACACACCTACGGCATCCGCGAAATCCACCCGATGCTTAAGCAAATTAGAACGGCGTTTGTTTTCATCCTATTCAAAGTTCATGCTTACCAGAGTATGCCATTTGTACATACCTAACAAGGCGGCTAATGAAGATGACTTACCCGCACAAATGCGTAAAATACCCGGCCTGGAAAGTCGCAGAATGTAGAGTGACTTTGGATTTTAGGAATATTGGAAGGAACACCGAGAAAGTCTGAACCATAATCCCGGAATCCTCAGTTGACCGCTTCGACCTGTTCCCCTGCGCGCCGCCAAGATCCGCGCAATGCCCAAATACCTCAATAACGCATGAAGAAATCGATTCAAACTGGCTTCATCGCATGGTTCGCGGATAATCCAGTCGCTGCCAATCTGTTCATGCTGGCTTTGTTAATTGGCGGGTTTTTAGGTTTCCAGGATACCAATCAAGAGGTTTATCCCGATTTCAACCTCAACAAAATTCATATTCAGGTCGTTTACCCGGACGCCAGTCCTGAAGCGATTGAACAAGGCATTCTACTCGCTGCGGAAAAAGCCCTGACCGGGTTAAATGGTATCAGTCGCATCACTTCCAAAGCGACGGAAGGCAACGCCCAAATCCAGGCCGAACTCCAGCAACAGGCCGATCCGACTCAGGTTCTGCAAGATATCCGCAATGCGATTTCACGCATCACAACGTTTCCTGAGGGTATCGAACCACCGCATATTCACCTTGGTCAGCACGATTTTCATGTCATCAGCCTGGGGGTAGCAGCCGATTTTGAGCCTCAGGCACTTTATCAACTGGGCGAGCGCATTCGCCGCCAGTTGGCGAATATTCCGGGCGTCGCCAGAATTGATGTGCTTGGCGGATTCGCGCCGCAAATCAGTATTGAAGTCAGCCAGCAGACTCTGCAGCAATACCAGCTTGATTTACGCCAGATCGCCGCGCAAATACGCCAGCATACGCAGGATCTACCGGCTGGCCGTATTCAGACCGAGCAAGGCGAACTTTTGTTACGTATTCAGGGGCAACGCGAGAAAGCATTGGACTTCGCGGATATTCCGATCAAAACGCGCGCCGATGGCAACCAACTTTTGCTGAGTGATATCGCCGGGTTACGCGAGACTTTCGCTGATCCCGATCAGATTTTTGAATTCAATGGCCACCCGGGCATACGCCTGGATCTGTATCAAACCCGTGACCAAAACCCGGCCCAACTCGCCGCCAGGGTACGGGAACAGGTTCAACGCCTGAATGTGGAATTGCCGGATGCCGTCACAATCAGCGTTCAAAATGATCGTTCCAAACGCTATGCCGAGCGCCGCGATATCCTGCTGAAGAATGGTCTGCTGGGTTTGCTGTTGGTCGTGATTGTGCTTGGTGCATTCCTGAATCCGCGTCTGGCGTTTTGGGTGGCGGTTTCTATTCCAGTGGTGTTCATTGGCAGTTTCAGTTTGCTGCCTTATGTTGGCGTCAGTCTGAATATGATCTCAATGTTTGCCTTCATCCTGACCATTGGCATTGTGGTGGATGACGCCATCATTGTCGGTGAGAACATCCACGCCAAAATGCAGCAAGGCATGCCTGTCAAAGCGGCGATCCGTGAGGGGGTGGCTGAAATGACCATACCCGTCATCTATGCGGTGGGCACCAATATCATCGCCTTTGCACCATTATTACTCGTGCCAGGCGCAACCGGGCAATTCTTACGGGATATGCCGTTAGTGATCGCCATTGTTTTCGCCATCTCACTGATTGAGGCATTGCTGATATTACCTTCCCACCTGCATTTCCGTGAATACCCGATCTATCGACCATTCGCCCGCATACAACGATTCCACGAGGCGATGACCCATAACCTGGACGCCTTGCGCCAAGGGCCATTCCGACGCTGGCTGCAATGGGCAATTGGTGAACGCTATCTGACTCTGACGATTTTTGGCGGCTTGCTGGCCTTGATCATCGCCTGGTATGCCGCTGGTCATATTGATCTGACCTGGCGGCCGGAAATACCGGGTGATCGAGTGGACGCGGAAATTGAAATGCCGGTTGATGCATCACTCAGTCAAACTCTGGCGGCGGTGCGTAAAGTGGAAGCCGCCGGGCTTGCGGCCATCGAAGAACTCGGCGGACGGCAATACCTGCAACACTGGTTCACCCGCGCCGGATGGCGTCGTCCAACCTATGGCGACGTCAACATGTATCTGGCACCGGATAGTGAGAGGCCATTCACCCAGGAAGCCTTTACCCAAGAATGGCGCAAGCAACTGGGTGAGTTGCCCGAGGCCAAGTCCGTCTTTTTTGAATACCTGATTGGCCCAGGCGGCAACAAAAGCCTGCAAATTCATTTATCACACCCTAATAGCCGGATTTTGGCGCAAAATGCGCAAACGCTGGCCCAACAAATCACGGCTTTACCCGGCGTTGTTGATGTCAATGATGGCGTCGCGCAAGGTAAACGCCAGATACGTTTGCAACTCACCCCGGAAGGCCGCCTGTCCGGCCTGGATGAAACCACTCTGGGGCAACAAATCCGCGCCGCCTTTCATGGCGTGGAAGTACAACGGCTGTTGCGTGATGGCCAGGAGATCAAAGTAGTGACGCGCCTGCCCAAAGCTGAATCCATTTCAGCCTTGCATCAACTCATCCTGAACACCCCGGATGGCGGACATATCCCACTGATGCAGGCCGCTGAATTAATCCCTGCGCGAGCGGATAGCACGATTAATCGGGAAGATGGACGCCGGATACTCAAGATCAGCGCCAGCATTGATAAAAAGAACGCCAATACCCGACGCATTCGCGCGCAAATCGAAGAAACCATCATGCCTGAACTGCTGGCGCGCCACCCTGGCCTGCAATGGCAATTTGCGGGTGGGCGACGTGATCGTAATAGCACCCTACAGGCGATTTTTAACGATCTGCTCTGGGCCAGTCTGATCATTTACGGATTATTAGCCGCACTATTCCGCAGTTACATCCAGGGATTGATTGTCATGACGACCATTCCATTCGCGGTCGCCGCCAGCATTGCCGGACATATCGCGCTGGGGCACGATCTCAGCGCCGTCAGCGTGTATGGCATGATTGCGCTGAGCGGTCTGGTCATCAATAACGCGCTTGTGTTGACCCTGCGTTACAATCAGCTCAACCAACCATCAACCGCCAGCCGGTCTGATATCCAGCAGGCAATCCTATTAGCGGCAACCAGCCGGTTCCGCCCGATTTTGCTCACCACGCTCACCACCATGGCCGGACTATTGCCGATGTTGTTTGAAACATCCATTCAGGCCCGTTTCTTAGCGCCAATGGCTATTGCGCTCACCTTTGGCGTCGCCGTCACCTTCTTCGTCGTGTTATTTTTCATTCCGGCGCTACTGGCTGTGACGGAAGATTGCCGACGATTGATGCAACCTGATCAGCCACATTAATCATCGAAGTCCTGTCAAATCAACCCAAGGGGGTATTGCTGATATGCCTAATATTCTGCATCGTTTCATGAGGGTTAACACTCTGCTAACCCTCACCACGGGCTTGTTGAGTTTGTTCTGTCATCCGCTGCTTGCGGAGACGCAAAGCCATTTTGATACAGGTTCGACTGCTGAATGGGATCAGGCCAGAGTCATTCTGGCGCATACTCCCGGAGATGAACTATTTTCCGGTGCAATCCATCCCGAAGCCGCTCTGTATGAGGCACCATTCAATATTAAGGCGGCAGCTGAGGAGCACCTGAACTATGTTGCAGCGCTGCAAGATACCGGGGTCGATGTCTTACAGGTTTCTGAGGTTTTGCTTCATAACCCTTTGGCATTAAAACATTTAGTCACAGAACTGGACTTACTGAAATTTTCTGGCGATAACTGGACAGACCGTAACAAAACCGCTCAGCAGCAATATTTTGCGCATAATTTAGCGCGGTTACAAACCATAGACCCCTCTGTCCTGGTTTGGATGGCGCTGAATCAGCCCAAAATCACCTTAGCGTGTAAAAAGCATGGCGAATGTGGAGAGGGTGAATATAACGTCGTCGCAAATTATCAATTAGCCCCGCTGATGAATCTGTATTTTACCCGCGATCAGGTCATCACAACGGCTGAAGGCGTCGTTGTCGGCAAGATGAAAGATACGCAGCGTGAAAAGGAAACAAAAATCATCGAGTTAGCTTTGGCTAATCTGGACATTATGCCAATTTATAAAATAACGGGGGACACGGCGGTCTTAGAGGGAGGCGATTTCATACCAGCCGGGAAGCGCGTGTTTATTGGCCAGGGTTTGCGGACAAATGCCAAAGCCATCCAACAAATGCTGGAAAACGATGTTTTTGGCCATGCCGTTGAAGAAGTGATTGTTGTGAAAGAAAAATGGCGAAATCAGCACGAGATGCACCTGGACACCTATTTTAATATCGCGGCAGAAACAACCGCTGTTCTGGTTGCAGACCGTTTCCCTGGGCATTGTGAAAAGGCTGGCGGCAAAACCCCAGAGAATGACAAATGCTTAAACGTCGATATTTGGGAGCGCACAGATTCCTGTCATGGAAATACTGTTGGCCACTATTGTTTAACAGCAGAAAATACCGATAAGCAATTTGTGCAAACGTTGGAAAAAGCCGGTTTTGAGCATGTCATTCCAGTCTCAGTCGCCGATCAAATCGCTTATGGGATCAACTTTCTCACGGTGAAAGAAAACCACATTATTGGCGTCGATGGGGTTAGCCCGGATTATAAAACTGCACTGAGCAAAGCTGGTGTCATGGCGGATTGGATCAACTTTCATCATATGAAGCTTGGATACGGGGCGGCGCACTGTACGACTCAGGTTTTATCCCGAACTCAATAAAAGCGATTATTTCATGCATATTCATATTCTCGGCATTTGCGGCACTTTCATGGGTGGTATCGCATTGATCGCGCGTGAACTCGGCCATCAAGTCTCCGGTTCAGATGCGCATGTCTATCCGCCCATGAGTACTCAACTGGCCGCCGCCGGGATTGATTTGCAGCAAGGTTATACCGCTGAATGCTTGCAACCGGCTCCTGACCAGGTGATCGTCGGGAACGCCTTGTCGCGCGGCAACCCGGCAATTGAATATCTGTTGCGCAATCGGTTGAACTATACTTCCGGGCCGCAGTGGTTGGCCGAACACCTGTTATCACAATCCTGGGTACTGGCGGTCGCTGGCACGCACGGCAAAACCACCACAAGCAGCATGTTGGCCTGGATTCTGGAGTATGCCGGTTTGCAACCCGGTTTTCTGATCGGCGGCGTGCCAAACAACTTCGGTCTGTCGGCGCGCACCGGGGAAAGCGGATGCTTTGTGATTGAGGCGGATGAATACGATACGGCCTTTTTCGATAAACGCTCCAAATTCGTTCATTACCACCCACGTACGCTGGTCATGAATAATCTGGAGTTTGATCATGCGGATATTTTTGATGATTTGGCCGCTATCCAACGACAGTTTCACCACTTGGTGCGAACTGTGCCGGATAATGGGTTGATTATCAGCCCAGGCGACGATACCAATTTGCAACAGGTGATTGATCAGGGTTGCTGGACCCCCGTCGAACACACGCTCAGCCAACAGGCCGCTTGGCGAATCGGCGATACAACAGCAGATGGCAGTGATTTTGAGGTGATCCACCAAGGCAAAAAAATTGGGAAAATCACTTGGTCACTCACTGGCAAACACAATCAGGCCAATGCACTGGCCGCCTTGGCCGCCGCCAAACATGTCGGCGTACCACCTGAACATGGTGTCGCGGCTTTGCATCACTTCACCAACGTCAAACGCCGCATGGAGTTACGTGGCGAAGTCAATCACATCAAAGTCTATGATGATTTCGCGCATCATCCAACCGCCATTGCCACCACATTACAAGGGCTGCGCGCGCAAACCGACAAAGGTCGTATTCTGGCGGTGTTGGAGCCGCGTTCCAATACCCTGCAAATGGGTGTGCATGCCGACCAACTGGCTGATGCACTTCAGGATGCTGATCAAATATATCTTTATACTCCGCCCGAACTCGCCTGGCGACCCGAGCAAGTGCTGCATAACCTGGGAAAGCGCCTGCATGTGGCGCGTGACATGGATCGACTGCTACGCAGGATTGTTGCGGATGCACAACCGAACGATACGATTTTAGTGATGAGTAACGGCGGTTTCGCCAATATCCATAGCCGTTTGTTGGAAAGCCTGCCTGTCCGCAACGATTAACCGCCGCCTTTTTTCAGCGACTTGCCTTGCGCCGCGCGTTTTCTCCGCGCCTCCTTGGGATCAGCGATCAATTCGCGGTAGATCTCCACCCGGTCACCTGGATACAAACCCGCATCCAAGGTGGTCAGCTTGCCAAATACGCCCACTTTATTTTTGCTTAAATCGATCTCCGGGTAATACTGCAGGATACCGGATTGTTCGACCACTTGATGCACCTTGGCATCCAACGGCATCTCAAGACTGATGATTCGCTGTTCATTGGGCTTGGCGTAAGCCACCTCAACCGGCATTAACGTATCAGCCATGCAAGCCTCCCTGCGCAATAACATCCACTCAAGGCATCACTCCTTTGCCGTAAACCACTTTGGCACGCTGACAAAAAGCATCAACCATGGTGTTGGCGATTTGCTCAAACGCCTTACCAAAAGCCACATTGATCAAATGGCCGGAGAACGCAAAGTCCAGCTTTAATGTCACTTTACAGGCATTCTCACGCAACGGCACAAATTCCCAGGCACCCTGTAACGACTGAAAAGGACCCTCCTGCAAGTCGATGGAAATGCGCTCAGGCGGTGTCAAATGATTACAGGTGCTGAATGCCTGACGCACACCCAGACGTTCAACCGTGAGACGCCCACAAACCTGCTCGGGCGTCTCACTCAACACAACAGAATCGCCGCACCAGGGTAAAAAATCAGCATACCGATCAATATCCTTAACCAGATCAAACATCAATTGGTCGGAATAAGGCACCAAAGCGGATTTTTGTACGCAAGGCAAGAACAAGCTCCTTAGAATATGCCGATGGCGTTTAAGAATACCAGGATAATGCCCAATGGGGCGACATACCGAACCAACCACCGCCATAGCCCGAATACGGCTGGATTCTGCAACGCCAGTTCTTCTTCAGACAAACGTCGGTGCGCTGCCCAGCCAATGAAGATGGCAATCATCAGTCCGCCCAATGGCAACAAGATATTACTCGCCAGATAATCCTTCAGATCAAAGAATGTTTTGCCAAACAATTGATAGGTCTCGCCTGACCACAGATTGAACGACAAGACTGAACCAATACCGACAAACCATGCCACACCGATCACCAACAAGCTGGCACTAACGCGTGATAAGCCACGCTTTCCGGTCAACCAGGCGATCATCGGCTCGCTGATCGAAATTGCCGAGGTCCAGGCGGCGAACAACAATAAAACAAAGAAGATTGCACCAAATAACAAGCCTGCTGGCATGGAGCCAAACGCAATCGGCAAGGTGACAAAGACCAGACCAGGCCCGGCACCAAGTTGCAATCCATTGGCGAAAACCAAGGGGAAAATCGCAATGCCAGCCAATAAAGCGACCAAAGTATCAGCCAATGCAATCACAATGGCGGAATTCATGATGGAAGCTTGTTTCGGCAAATAAGAGCCGTAAACCATCATGGCGCCCATCCCGAGACTTAAGGTGAAAAACGCATGCCCCATGGCAACCAGCAAAGGTTCTGCGGTGAACTCACAAGCCTCTCCCTCACATTTCTGGAATAGCGCCTGAAAATCCGCATTGAACATATAACCCAGTCCTTTCAGGAAATCACCGGCGAACGCCGCATAAACCGCCAGCACCAATAGCATGCCAAATAATAATGGCATCAGAATCACCACCAGACGCTCCAGGCCATGGCGCACCCCTCGGGCAACGACGAACAGCACCAGCAGCATAAAAAACGTATGCCAAAGCAGCCCTTCTTCCCAGGAGCCAATCAAATCGCCAAACAAAGCGCCGGAAGTCTCGCCAGTCAAACCGGTAAAACTGCCTGAAACCGCCTCAATCACATAAGCGATCGTCCAGCCAGCGACGACGCTATAGAAAGACAAAATCAGCACGCCAGCGAAAGTGCCCATCCAGCCCAACAGTCTCCACCCGGATGTCACGCCTTCTTCCTGCGCCAGAAACTGCATGGCACTCACCGGATTCTGGCGGGCGCGGCGGCCCAACGTGATTTCCGCCACCAAAACCGGCAGACCAATCAAGGCGATGCAAGCCAGATACAATAGAATGAAGGCCCCGCCGCCGTTTTCACCGGTGATGTAGGGAAACTTCCAAACGTTACCCAAGCCAATCGCTGAACCAATCGCCGCGAGAATAAAAGCAAAACGGGTTGACCATAAGACTTGCTGTGTCTGTTTCGTCATGAGGTGGCCTCTGTTAAATGGCGCTTAGTATGGTTAATGCGCCTTGTATTGTCTGATGGTGCTGAGCGGAGGACCTTTGTGCGGTTTTGAATATCGTGTCCAACACCCAAACATTGAAGAAAATTATGCGCGCGCGATTATCCCACAACAAATTCGCTTTGTGACGGCGAATTCCGACCGCACGACGGCTCATGATAACCGCCAAGCGGCATGACAAATGCCACAAAACCCATCAATCATCACCAAAAGATGATTTTTTGCTCATGTACGTTAATATATCGGTCAACTAACGTAAAACGATCCCATTTCCCAACCGATCCGCTGCTGACCACCGCTCTATGATTTTCGCCAAAACCTCGCGTCATGCAGACTGATCAGCGGGAACTTCCGATGAAAACACGCTATATGATGCACTGCCGAATAACACGGATAACCTTCCAAAACCGATCCGCAAACCGATTCAACTCACTGATTAAACTCTGATGGGCGAACAATCCCGCATAAATTTATTGGATTTGGGCTTGCCAGCCATGGAAGCGCTGGCCGTCCAATTCGGTGCCAAGCCTTTCCATGGCCGGAATCTGCTGAAATGGATTCATAAACACGGCGTCACAGATTTTGACCAAATGACGGATTTGGCCAAATCCTTCCGTGAACAGTTGAAAACCCGGACGACGATTAATCTTCCACAAATTATTTACCAACAACCCTCCATGGACGGCACAGTCAAGTGGATCATTGAGTTACAAGATGGTCAACGCATTGAAACCGTCCATATACCAGAAAACAATCGCAGCACGCTGTGCGTATCCTCGCAAGTTGGCTGCGCATTGGATTGCACTTTTTGTTCGACGGCGCAACAAGGTTTTAACCGCAACCTGTCGGCGGGGGAAATTATCGCGCAGGTCTGGCTGGCGACCCGTGAATTAGGCAAACCACCAACCAATGTGGTGATGATGGGCATGGGTGAACCACTGGCGAATTTTGACGCCGTCGTCACGGCAATGAATCTGATGATTGAAGATCATGCCTATATGATCGCCAAATCCCGCGTCACCTTAAGCACATCAGGCATCGTTCCGGCACTCTACCGCTTACGTGAAGTCAGCCCGGTCAGTCTGGCGGTTTCGCTGCATGCGCCAGAGAATCGATTGCGTGATCAACTCGTGCCAATTAACAAAAAATATCCGCTGGAGATGTTGATTCCGGCCTGTAAAGCATTCGTCGGCGAGGAAAAAAAACGCAAAATCACCTGGGAATATGTGATGTTGGATGGCGTCAATGATTCCGTTACCCATGCCAAAGCGCTCATCCGCTTATTGGAAGGCATTCCCTCCAAAATCAATCTGATCCCCTTTAACCCCTTCCCGGGCACCCATTACCACCCTTCGCCAATTGAACGCATTGATGCATTTCGCCAACGACTGGTACGTTCTGGTCTCATCACCGTGACGCGTAAAACCCGGGGCGATGACATTGACGCCGCTTGCGGGCAATTAGTCGGCAAAGTGCGTGACCGTAGCCGACGTCAACTGTTACGCCAAACGCCGCCGCCAGTTTTGATGAATCCGTCAGCATGAAAAAACGTTACCGACGGTATCGTCCGGTTTGGGTCATTATGTGGTTATCGGGGATTATCAGTTGCCAAAGCGCGATCAAGCCCCATAATGCCGCCAATGATTTTGACGGTCTGTCGGCTGCGCCCGACGCCGCCGACATTTATGTTGAATTAGGCGCACTTTACCTGGGCGAAGGCAAGCTGGATGAAGCGCTCAACAATGCCCGTAAAGCCATCTCCGTGAATACTGATTCATCTCCCGCGCATAACCTGCTTGGCGTGGTGTATCAGCAACTGGGCGAAACCGATCAGGCAGGCTGGCATTACCGCCGCGCGGTCGAATTAGACGCGTATAACCCCTATGCACTCAATGCATTAGGGCAGTATATTTGCGCACAAGGCCGACAGATTGAAGCGGATAGCTATTTTATCCGCGCATTGGCCGTCCCTTTTTACCCAACGCCATGGATTGCGGCGCACAACGCAGGCTTATGTATGGCGGAAATCAATCACTTTCAACAAGCTGAAAAGTATTACCGGCAAGCTCTAAACCAACATCCGAAATTCGCGCCATCCTTATTGCGGATGGCGGACTTACGCTTTGCCGAAGGTGACTTCTTATCGGCTCGTCACTATTTGCAACGCTATGACCAAGCCGGGCAGCCTACCGCTGAATCTCTCTGGCTGGGTATTCACACTGAGCGGCAACTCGCCAACCGATACCAGGCAACAGATTATATTTTACAACTCAGGGCCAAATTTCCCGATTCGGAACAAGCCCGTTATCTCGATAGAGCCAAGTAGTCATGAAACCCATATCATCTGAGCATGAACACAAGCAGGACATCGCTACTGATATCAATGTGCTGGGACCGGGTGACTACCTGCGCAATGCACGTCTGGCGTTGGATATTGATGTCAGCAAATTAGCCGACCGGTTGCATTTAACGACGGATGTGGTCGAAGCGCTGGAACGGGATGATTATTCAGACCTGACGGCACGCGTATTCGTACGCGGCTACCTGCGCAATTATGCGCGGGAAGTCAATCAGTCGGCTGACGCTGTCCTGGAGAAATTTGATCAAGTCTGGCCTGAATCGGAACGTCCAGTCAAAGTCACCCAACCGCCACGCCTCGCTTCAGACAGCCGCTTGGGCAGCCGCTGGAGTCTGTTTTTCACTTGGCTGTTCATTCTCATTGGCGTTGGGCTGTTTCTGGCTTGGTGGCAAGGTTATCTGGATGGCTTCCTGCAACAACAGCAGTCAGAAACACCCACTGAATCAACTCAGTTCGACGCAGCACCACCCCCGCCGGAAAATGCCAATATGCTGCCCGATTTCATCCAACCCAAGCAGCCCAGGCTGGTGGTCTCAAACACGACCAACAGCTCTGACGATAGGGTGAATCAGGATACGCCAACCCAACCTGACGCAACTCCGCCTTTGCCTGAAAGCGCCGTTGTTTCACATAAACCAGATTCAGAGACTGCCCAATTTTCGACCAGTCCACCCACTCGTGCGGCAACTACGCCACCAACGATCACCGAAGAAGCTGATGTGGTGATGTCGCTACGCCCCGTCATTCCAATCACAGAAAGATCCGATACGCCAAATACAACTCAGCAGTCCAATCCGCCTATGATGCCAGATTCTGAGGCCATCACCATGATGTTCAGTGAACGTTGTTGGGTGGATATCCGGGACAGCAGCCGCACCTATAAATTAGTCGGCGAGATGGACAAAGGAGACCGCCGTCAATTGGGAGGGCGTCCACCTTACTCCATGATCATCGGCAATGCCTCCGCCGCGCGGATCGAATTGGGTGGCAAGCCTTACGACCTGACGCAACACACCAGCGGCAACGTAGCCCGATTTACCCTGAGACCCTGACCCATGCGTAAAACCATCCAAGCGATCCGGGGTATGCATGATGCACTACCGGATCAGACACCACGATGGCAATTTGTGGAAAACAAAGTGCGTTCACTGGCGCAATCCTACGGCTATGCAGAAATTCGCATGCCGATTGTCGAACCCACCGAGTTATTCACCCGTTCAATCGGTGAAGTCACTGACATTGTTGAAAAGGAAATGTACACCTTCCAGGATCGCAATGGAGACAGCCTGACCCTGCGCCCGGAGGGCACCGCCAGTTGCCTGCGCGCAGCATTGCAACATGGCATGCTGCATAACCAGACTCAGCGTTTATGGTACCAAGGCCCCATGTTCCGCCACGAACGCCCACAAAAAGGGCGTTATCGCCAATTTCATCAGATTGGCGTCGAAGCCTACGGTATTCCAGGACCGGATATTGATATTGAACTGATCATGCTCAGCGCGCGTCTATGGCGCGAGCTGGGCATTGACGGACTCGAATTACAGCTCAACTCACTAGGCTCAGCAGCAGAGCGTAGCGCCTATCGCACCGCCTTGGTAAATTATTTTTCTGACCATCCTGACCAACTGGATGAAGAAAGCCAGCGACGTTTACGAACCAATCCGCTGCGGATTCTGGACAGCAAAAACCCCGAGATGGCGTCATTGATCGCCAATGCGCCGGTCTTAACCGACTATCTGCAAACCGAATCGCAAACTCACTTAGCAACGCTCTGCGAAACGTTGGATAAAGCCGGGATCGCCTATACCCTCAACCCACGTTTAGTGCGCGGCCTGGACTATTACTGCCGCACGGTTTTTGAATGGGTGACCGATTTATTGGGCGCGCAAGGCACAGTCTGCGCAGGCGGACGTTACGATGGCCTGGTCAGCCAGATTGGCGGACGCGATACCCCCGGCATTGGCTTCGCCATGGGCATTGAACGCCTGCTGGAAGTATTAGACGCCAAGCAACAAAATATCACCCCGCCAACTGTGCATGCTTACCTGATCTTACCCGGTGAACGTACGGTGGCAGCGGGACTCACATTCGCGGAAAAATTACGCGATGCTCTGCCTGGCTTGGCGTTGCAAGCGCACTGCGGCGGCGGTGGATTGAAATCGCAGTTTAAAAAAGCGGATCGGAGTGGAGCGCACCTGGCACTGATACTTGGCGAAGACGAACTGGCAGAAAACAGCATCAGCATCAAAAATCTGCGCGAAGAAATCGACCAAACCACCCTCAAACTGGACGCATTGCCCGCATACTTGGCAGACACATTCAACTTGGAGCAAGCATGAGCGCTTATAAAACGGACGAGGAACAGCTCGAATCACTCAAAAACTGGTGGAAAGAGCACGGAAGATCCATCATCATCGGCGCCATACTGGGTTGCGCTATTATTTTCGGCTGGCAAGGTTGGCAAGCCTATCAAGCTAATCAAGGTGAAGCGGCCTCCAAGCAATTTGACCGGCTAGCCCAACAGATCGGAATCACCCAATCTGAAGACATAAAAAACACAGCCGACCAAATCACCACCACATACGACGGCTCAGTTTACGCCACACTGACCAGGCTACAACAAGCCAAACAAGCGTATGTCCAAGACGACAAAGCGGCAGCCCGTGAACACCTGCAACAAGCGGTAGAAAACACCAGCGACGATACATTGCGCGCCTTGGTCAAGCTGCGACTGGTGGATCTACTCATTGACACCCAGGCATGGCAGGCAGCACAACAGTTGCTTGATGCTGTCCCCGAAGATGCCCCCTATGCAGGTGAATTCGCTATTCGTCGCGGCGACCTCGCCCGCCAAGCCGGAAATGCAATAACCGCCCGCGAAGCCTACCAAGAGGCTCTGGACAAAACCGCAGGTGATCAACGGCTGGTGCGTATGAAATTGGACGAATTAGAGAATTCTTGAACAAAGATAAACTTTGATGGAGATGAGGCATTGGAAATTCCCTGTTGCCCTTAACAGCCAATTTCCTCTAATCCGCAGGTGTTTTGCGCTGCAATTTTTCAATTCCCAGCGCTTTAAGCACATATTTCTCATACACAGGTTCTGAAGTGCCTTTCTTCATCTTACGAATAAAGTACTTCTCAAACATGACTTTGGCCGCATGCACCCATTTACCTTTTTTAAACCAAGCGACATTGCGTGGCGGAATTTGCGGCAAAGCGACGAAAGCTGCGCCACTATCTCCCATATCCGCCAGACAAATGGCATTCCAGGTCGCACATTGATAAGGCGCCTTACCTGCAATTTCAGCCGCCACATTATGGGCGATTGAAGTCACCATAGATTCAATCATATAACCGGTTTTCGGCGTACCCGTCGGTACTGGCGTACTATCGCACGGCGGAATAGCGATGCAGACGCCAGCTGAGTAAATATTTTTATAGGTCAGACTGCGATGATATTCATCGACCTTCACAAAACCTCGTGGATTACATAAACCCTCAACTTCAGCGACAGGATCAACACCTTTAAAGGCGGGCAGCATCATGGAAAAAGCGAAATCCAATGCATGGCTCTTTACCACTGAACCATCATCCGCCAATTCATCACAATACAATTTACCCTCTTCCACCTTGGTGGTTTTTGCATTGACGATCCATTCGATATGGTGATTACGCAACTCACTTTCCAACATGGATTTGGAATCACCCACGCCTCCTAATCCAAGATGACCGATATAAGGTTCAGAAGTGACGAACCGGATAGGAAACTTGTCCCGGATTTTACGTTTACGCAAATCCGCATCAACGATAAAGGCAAATTCATAGGCCGGGCCAAAGCAGGAAGCGAAAGGCATAGCACCAATAATAATAGGCCCTGGCTTTTTCAAGCAGGCCTGATACTGCTCCCAAGCTTTTTCCGCATGGTTGATGGTACAGACTGAAGTCGTAAAGGCTTCTGGACCTGAACCCTCCACTTCATCGAAAGCCAAACGTGGGCCTGTCGTGATGACCAAATAATCGTACGCCAGATGATCACCGCCATTTAATTCCAGACGATTGTTTTCAGCATCTATTTTCGTACAAGTCGCGTGTATAAAATTAATCCCTTTTTTATTTAAATAAGGTTTGATAGGAAAAGTAATGTCTTTACGGGCGCGCCAACCAACCCCTACCCATGGGTTTGAAGGAACGAATTGGAAGTAATCATTTTCATTGACAACAGTAACCTCGTGTTCTTTACCCAACTCATCTTTCATTTCATATGCACAAGGCATACCTCCAGTACCCGCTCCTAAAATGACTATGTGCGCCACAACAAAACCTCCTTAAACTCAGTGACTTTTTCAGATGTGAAAATCCCACCGATTCTATCACAATGAAATATCCACTTTGCGAAATACCTCTATTTAACAGGGTAGTCTCACTTAATTTCTATGTTTGAGAAACTCCCCCGCAAGCAGCAGGGAACCGAATCCAAAGAAACTAAATCGCCAAGTATGCTTCGATAATATTGCTCTCAATAAGGTAAATCTTTATGGGTGTCGCTATCATCATCGCCTATTTCAATTTCTCCGGAACCCCGGCAAGGAAACAGGTATTACGCCAGACCTTAATTTCACTACAAAGAACCGCCGATGTATTTTTAGTCTGCCACAAGACCCCCAACCTTCAAACTGCTCTCCTACAAAAACCTCAATATTATTAAGGTGACAAGCGCATCCATTCTCTGGCAAAAAGAACGTTTCTTTAATTTGGCACTGGATCATCCAAAACCCCATCATCGCTATGTCTGCTGGTCAGATGCTGACATCATTTACCCCAATGCAAGCTGGGTTGGAAAGCTAATTGGGGGTTCTCTACAGCCTAAACGCTTGCGTAAGAGGCGCGGCCAACAGGTATGGCTATACCCACAAAACTTGGTGCACCACAGGCACCAAAAAAAGCTGCGGCGTTTTGCGCCACGTCCCTTTGACGCACTTGTTATGTTTGCCTTTATCTTGAACACCAATAGTCCGGTTTTCTGTGCAGGTGAGCAATAGCAACTACCAAAATTTGGTTGGGGGGGCTGACTTGATAGATTACCCCATACGGAAATTTATGTACCAGACAACGACGAGAGTAACCTCCTATTTCTTGGTACATATTTGGAAACTTCTCTATCCGGGAAATAGCGTTTTCTACTTCCGCTTGAAACCTAAAACCAAGGCCTTCTTGAGCAGACTCATAATAAACTACCCCGCTGCAAGCAGACGAGGTATTTAGTGCCAGCCTTAAAATAGTGACAATTGATGATCAGCGTGAAGCTTCCGATAATTCCCACCCTATCCTTTTACATACTTACCAATCATATTTTCATCACCATGCTTTCCAACTGTGATGGCAAAATAGTCATCACTCCAAAACTCCCCTCCCCATAACTTCTTCTTCACTTGGGGGCAGCGCCTAAAAACTTCTCTTGCTGTCAGGCTCTTTATCCTCTTTACTAATCGCGTCACACTGTAAGTCGGTACTGACTGCACTAAAAAGTGAACATGATCTTTATCTACACCTATTTCAAGAAACTTCACCTCGTATCGCTTTTCAATTTCTAAACAAACATCCTTCAGCTCAACCTCCACTTCTTCATCAAACACTGCCTTTCTATACTTTTCCGGAAACACCAAGTGATAAAGGAGAACCGTGACGTTATGAATTTTATGAATGTACTCGCTCACCCCTGCATAATAATTGATCGCAGCAAGCTGCGGGGAATATGACCCTCAGAGATTCAACTCAGATAGATATTTGAAATTAAGCAGTCTGACAAATATAAATAGATTCAAGAAAATAATTGCGCAAAACTGCGGAAATGACAAAAACTCATAAATCGATCCGTGACTCAGGTCATAAACAAATTTCTGTGTGAATAACACGAGTTCCAACGAAATCAAAGTTGCCACAAAGGCGATTTGAGGAATGATGTCGCTTTTGCTAATAAAAGCAAACGTAACTAGGCTTAACACCAATGTCATTAACTTAAGGGATAAGTCATTGCGTACGCTTATAGTTTGGTCGGAA
>JAPQLC010000006.1 GCA_030826945.1 Candidatus Thiobius zoothamnicola | reverse complement strand
ACTGGTAAAATACCTTACACTATTCAAGCACTTAGTGCTTAAGTTAATGACATTGGGCTTAACACAACCATCCAAACCACTATATCCCACATTCGATATTCTCCTTCATGCCCTAACGCCGCCATAAACGGCGCGAGCTTGCGAGCGTCCGGCAACCGGAGGGAGCGAATTTAATGGCATTGTTAGCCATCAACTTGCAGCTCTTCTTTTATTATTTCAGGATGCCTAAACGCTATGTGAATAAGAGCTTTAGCGGCACCTGATGGCTTCCTGCGGCCTTGCTCCCATTCCTGTAAAGTACGTGCAGAAATATGTAGGGCTTGAGCAAATTGACTTTGAGAAAGCCCCGTTTTTAGTCTGGCAACGGCAACCTCATTTGGAGCAATTTTTGTAGCTCTAGCTACCTTACCCGCTCTCATTTCTTTAACAGCTTGCAGTAGTTTATTCCCAAGCTCTTCACCTGTTAATTCTTTAGATTCTTCACTCATTTTCGACTGCCTCACGGATTGCTTTCAGAATGTGAGCTGGAATATTTTCCATCTTGGCTTTTTTGTAAATTACCAGCAACCAAATCTCGCCATTCTCGAGCTTGTTGAAGTAGATAACTCGGACTCCATCACGCTTTCCTAAGCCGGATAATGACCAACGAAATTTACGGCAACCTCCGCTACCAGAAATTGGATCACCAATTTCTGGATTTGAAGCAAGCAAAGCGAAAAACGCACCACGCTCTTCCTCGCTCCACAGCTTATCAGCATCGGCTTGAAATGTAGGGGTTTCGATGATCGTATACATTTCACAAATGTACGTCGTTGACGTATTAAAGACAAGAGTTTAATAAGGCTAACGCCAGCCGTAACCGGCGCATTTGTAGTGAGCGCAGGAACGAAAAATGCGTCCGAGTTTACGGCCTTGTTAGGGCATATCTCGACCTATACCTCGGATTAACTCGATTCCTAATGGCGTCAGATCACCATCAGAATCAATGATTCGAAACTCTTTTAGCTCTTCTAAAAATCGACCGGGAAGATCTTCTTGAAGCGCGCTAAAACGTCTATTCAATATCCCGACTGGCGCACGACGTGAAACTTCTTCGCTTAATTCAGATAAAACGAATTTTTCCATCATGCGCCTGACATGAGGGGGAACCCGAATTGCAACCTCATCACCCACGCCTTCCGATTCGTGAAGGCGTCTTCTTAAGAAATGAAGCTCTTTTCGCGCGTTATTTAATTCTTTGTCCTGCTCTTCGAGACGAGAAAATAGAGAACGCTTTTCCTCTTCCTGCAATTGGGCGCGTTTTGCCAGATTCTCAAAAAGTTCTAATCGCTCTCTTTCCACCTTTTGCAACTGTTCTTCTTCCTCTTTAATTTCTTCTTCGGCTTTAGCTCTATCAAAAGGAAGCTTTTCAACGGCACTTTTTAAACCTGTATATCCTTCATCAAGGTGCTTCAATCGTTCCCCAAATCCCGCTTCGACCCTTCCAAGTATTTCAGAAACATCCTTGGTGAAACGATAAGTATTATCATAGAAAATATTTGAGGTTTCAGTTGCTTTTAAGTAAAAAAGAACAGCCAGGCTAATTGAAAATATGGCAAGAAACAGCGAAAGCAGATCGGAAAAATCAAATCCTGCGAATGCTTGGGTAAAATCCGCTTGCCAGATCTTTACTACAAGAACCGCTGTAATCGAGCCGATAACACCGATCTTTAGCCAGCTATTTCTTAATGCAATCTTTTCATCCGGGGTCACGTTTCTTAACTCCTTGCTTTCGGTTTGTCTGCTCATTGCCAAGCCCTAACGCCAAACTCAGCGGAACCCAACGCGAAACGGTGTTTGCGCAATAATGGCGGAGCCATGCGCAAAAAGCCGCGCAGTGTTGGGTTCCGCTGGAGTGCCGTGTTATGTGTTTTTTGCCACAAATATTTGAATGCCAATAGCATCGCCCATAATAAGTGCAACAACCAAAAGTATTGCTGGGGCATGTGGAATAAGAACTGGCCCCAAGAACATATTATTTAGGATTCCTCGTACCCAACCATTTGATGAACGAAATGCTTCAAACCATGTTGCATAGGCTTGCAATGGTTGAAGATCATCTAACTCTCCACGAAAGTATGATTCAATAACTTGGATTCTTTTTCCATTACAGTATTGAAATATTTTCCACATTGACTCCAACAACCAAAAGAAAAAAGAAGCCAAACCTGCGAGTACCAAAATAATTATTGACTCTTCCTGAATTCCAACCGCAATTCCACCAAGCACTATCGTAACTGACCATCCTTTTATCAAAAGGGATCTGCGATCAAAGTCCTCATATGCATGTTGGAGAAATATGTACTCATCCTTGAGGAGGTTTTCTCTGTGCTCATTCATCGCTTCATACTCAGTTGATACACATAACGCTCCGGCAAGCCCCTCTCAAGCCAATTGTTATGCACATTTAATGCATTGTGCTATCTATTTTACTCGATAACACCTTCAATATATTTGATAAGGACTCGTCTAAGTCCTTTTTGTAGTCTTTATAATCTTCAAGATATTCACTGATTGATTCTGATTCCCCATACAGCAAGGATATTTCAATGAAAGATTGTTTTGCATTTACAGTTTCTGCTTGTGCTTCAGGGAAATACAGCCCAGATAGCATATGAACTTTATCGCACTTTCTCATAATATCGAAATGCATTTCATCAACTTTTTTGAAAAATTCATTTGACTCAGCCTCAGCGGGACTCATTTCTTTCTTAGGAAAGCCTTCAGTTGACATAAAGGCAGCGTGAATAGCTGAATGAAGTTCTTGTAGATTCAATACTAGAGAGTAAAGCTCCTCTAGCTTTTCAATGAGCTTCTCTTTTCTTGCTCTTCTAGAATTACACCCTTGATTGATAAAGACAACCACAATTGCAATCACGGCGGCGATTAGCGTGGTTACCAAACGTGCTTGGTCACTAGTAGATCCATATATCTCAGATAACCACTGCATTAATTTATTCTCGTAAACTCACTTTTGTGCATAACAGCCTGTTTTGAGGGACTTCGTCCCACAAAACAAGATTACAAGGTTTCCCGCTAATTCTGCGGGAGTTTTTTCAAATGTTGCATTTAACTGTTTATTTTTCATAAGAAAATCTCTCTTTTTCCGCAAGTTGGCATCCAATTAACCGCGCGAAACTCCCTTCTATTCGTTCTCTCTTTGCACTCTATTTCGAGTCAGTATGAAGATGCTCCACGTATCAGTTCCCTTTTTTGAACGAAATCAGTCGCTTCATGTTAACGCGGCGCTACAGCAAGCGCACGGTGGAGACCGATATCTATTGGATTACTGCGTATATCCGTAGCATCCCAAGACTTTAAACGGGATGGATGTTGAGCGGTTTTTAACCCATTTGGCGGTTGATCGTACGGTTGCAGTCAGTACACAAAAACTGGCTTTGAATGCCCTGGTGTTTTTATATCCCTGAATTCAGGCGAGAAAGAAATTGGTCTGGCAATTGGCATCACCTCAATCATCATGCTCTTAATTACTGATCAACACACTCATCTACCCCCAATTATCCGGTTGGGGATTTTGGTGTTTATGCCTCATCATTCTATTCATGCACGCCACGCATAATCTGACAAAGAGAATCGCATGCCAACCTCTGGCCCATTATTCTGGATCTTAGTCGCAGCTGCGATAAGCTCATCATTGAAGCCTGTCCACCTGACCGAAAAAAACCAACGGCCATCATATGCCCCAAGAAGAATTAAAGTATGTGTTGCAGCCGAAGAAATCATACTGACGCATTGCGGCCCTTTACGCTATCCAGACATGGCCAGTCGGTACGCTGTATTACCCACCTTAGGCAACTGCCATTCCAATATCACTTTAGCCTACGACGGGCGGGTTGTACGGGGCTGACCACCTCATTACACTTGCGACAATCCATCCGAGATTCCCATCAGTGAATAGATGGTGAATGCTTTAACGGCAGGGCCATTCGTGAAAGAAACAACACCGCAAATCCCACTTGAAAAGCTTCGACAAGCCGCCGAACAAGGGCATGCTGAAGCGCAGTTCCGACTTGGCGTCATGCATGGCAATGGCGATGAAGTCGATTTGGATCATGCCGCCGCGATCCATTGGTTCAGCCAGGCAGCCCGGCAAGGGCATGAAAGTGCTTTGATCAACCTGGCCTGGGTCTATGCAAATGGCGCCGGGGTCGATATTGATGAGAATCGGGCGCGTGAACTCTACCTGCTGGCCGCAAATCACGGTTCGGCGAAAGCGCAATATATCGTCGCCACCATGTACCGGTTCGCCCAATATGGCGTGGAGAAAGACCTTGGCAAAGCGCTGGAATATTACACCCAATCAGCCAACCAAGGCCTCGCCAAAGCACAACTCGCGTTAGGTAAGTTACTGATCGAAGAACCACAGATTGAAAAGAACGATATGCTGGCGCTACAGTGGCTTTCATTAGCACACGCCAACGGCGACAAAAAAGCCGAGGATTATATAAAAAAACTGCTTGAGCAAATGTCGCCGGAAGATCTGGCGCGGGCTGAGCAAGTGATCACAAGACAAACTTAACACCCGGATCAAATCGCGGCATCGTCGCAAAGCGCTTCCAGTTGCGCCAACTCATATTCGGTAAAGCCAGCAGCCAACCGCGCTGCTTTATGTAGCGGACAACGCACCATATGGCGAAACTCCGTCCTAATGATTTGTAGATACTGTTTTTCCGCATCCAGACCTTGTTGTTCACATAAATAACGAAACCAACGACTGCCAACCTCCACATGTCCGATCTCATCACTCAGAATAATCTGTAGAATCTCCGCCGTTTGACTATCGCCCACCTGCCTGAACCGGTCAATCATCCCGGGAGTGACATCCAATCCCCGTGCCTCCATCATTCTTGGTGCGACGGCCATCCGGTATAATAAATTGTCGGCGGTTCGCTGCGCCATTTCCCACAAACCGTTATGCGCCGGAAAGTCGCCATACGTATAACCTAACTGCGCAAGACGCGCTTGCAATAACGTGAAATGATGTGCTTCCTCCGCCGCCACTTTTAACCAATCGCCATAATAAGCATCCGGCATACCTTGAAACCGACTGGCTGCATCGCACGCCAAATTAATGGCGTTAAATTCAATATGGGCGACCGCATGTATTAATGCAGCATGGCCTTTGGCCGTCGTCAGTTTACGTCGCGCAAGCTTGCCGGGTGGCACTAATACCGGCAGATCAGGTCTGCCAGCCTCCTTCACGGCTGGCAACGCCAATGGCTCCATGGTCAAATCACCTGACTGGTAATCGGCCCACAAGGTTTTGGCGGAATCCACTTTTTCAGTGACCCGGGTATTCAATAAACATGCTTGAGCGGCCTGATAAAGATTTTCTGGCATATTGTTACTTTCGGATAATCGACATCAGTTAAATGATTCACCCAACAGAGTGGGCTGATTAAAAGTGGGTTATCAATAAGACACTAAATATAGAGATTCCACTATTCAGCATGAGGTAAAATGAAAAGATTTACGGTACGATAAGCATCAGCTTTACCATACCTGATCGTTTCATCAAGACAACCCAGCCGCTATTACGAGGAAATTCCCCTTGGGCCATATTAATTTCCGTCGCCATTACAGTCGTGACTCTCTACTCCAAATGTTGGTCCTGGCTGCGTTACTAATCACTATCATTATCCTGCAATGGGATTTGGTTTACGATGTGTATTTTCGGGATCAACTGACCCGACTCGGCTGGATCATCAATGGGGTCATTCTGGTGTTGTTTTTCATCGGTATGTTTCGCATTGTGATCACCCTGATCAGTTATATCGGCGAAGAATCCGCCATGATTTGCTTCATTCGGAATCAACAAAAATGGCCGGATCGCGATCCCATGAAAGGCATCGGATCCGGTCATTTGATTGCGCAACGTTACCGGGTGCTCAAACGTTTGCACGAAAGCCACACCCCGATCAATCAGAATGCCTTGGCAGCCACTTTGGTAGCCTCCGAAAGCACCCGCAACAGCTTGGCGAAATTCATCAATAACACCCTGATTCTGACCGGCGTGTTCGGCACCATCGTCTCATTGTCCATCGCCTTGATTGGCGCATCCGACACTTTGGAGAATGCGGTCAGCGCCACTGGCATGGGGATGGTCATTCATGGCATGTCCACCGCCCTATCAACCACGATCACAGCGATTATCTGCTACATCTATTTCGGATACTTCTATCTCCGGGTCACGGACGCGCAAACCAACCTCATCAGCGGCATTGAGCAAATCACCGCCACCCAATTATTACCGCGCTTCCAAGTGCAAACGGACAATGTGTTATATGAATTCACCGGCTTGATTCGCTCCCTGCAAAGCCTGGTCGGGCAAATGCAAAACTCACAAACCTCTCTTGCGGAAGCGGAAGAGCGCATGATGCGGATTCTGGAACAATACAAGGAAAACGTCGGCCATCTGGACGAACGCATGGAAACCATTATCCGCCAATTGCGGCTGGGCTTCCGCCTGCGTGATGAAGAATGAACGGCGGCGGCTTTACTGATCTGCGCATCAACCCCCAGGACGGCGGGGTCAGCGAGAATTTCTGGCCATCGTTTACCGACATCATGACCACCGTGGTGATGATTTTTCTGATTGCTCTGGTCGTGCTGCTGGCGCGCAATATTGAACTGGTGCAGCAATTGCGCTCAACCATGGAAGCCGAACGCATCGCCGCCGAGTTAGCCCGGGCGACCGGCGAGGAAAAGGATTCGCTCTCATTGGCGCTTGGCGATGCGGAAGAGCGCATGCAACAGATGCGCCTGGAGATCATGCGTTTACACAGCCGTGGCGAGCGCCGGGAAAACATCATTGCCGAACAACTGATCGCCATCAGCGATTTAAGCCGACAACGTGATGAGCTGAATGAACAAGCCAGCAACCTGATGTTGTTGCGCCAGCGCCTGGAAGCGGATGTCGAAAACCAGAAAGCACGTCTGCGCACAGCGACCGACGCCTTAAAGAATCGTGAATTTGAACTACAGGCCGCGCGGACTGACGTTGACAATTTACAAGCCAACCTCGTCAGCCTGGAAGGCAGTCTGCACACCTCGCAACAGCAAACCGCCCTGTTTCAGGAGCGATTAAGCCAGAAACGCCAGGAACTGGATGCCAGTCGCCAGGCCAACTTGCAGACGGAACGGCAATATCAAACCCTATCCGGCGATTACGACAGCCTGAAAATCAAATATGACAAACTGGTCCGTCCGGCCCGCTCCGCCAAAGGTCGTCACCGTATTGAAGTGCGTTATCAAAAAGATGGCGGACAATACAAAATCGCCTGGCGTGAAGCTGGTCAGGATGAATTCAATACGGTTCAACGCACTGAACTCGACGCCGTATTAACACGCATTGATCAAGCCCATCCGGAAGGCTTATATATCAAGGTGATCTTCCCCGAGAAAAGTGGCCTTTCCTATAACGAAGCGTGGAAATTCACGACACAATTACACCGTAACTTCGATTATTACTTTAAAAAACAAAGCGAACCGGTTAAAAACACCCCAGCCGAACCCACCTTAGAGGCCGCAACTGATTCACCCAAGCCAAACCATGACGAATAATGCGCCAACCCCTCCAATACCGATCGCTGTCGGCGTCCTTATCCGGGCGGACGGTAAAGTCCTGCTCAGTAAACGACGTATGGATGCGCCCCAAGGCGGTCTCTGGGAATTTCCCGGGGGAAAGCGCGAAGCCAACGAAAGCCTGGTTGAAACGCTGCAACGCGAGCTTCAGGAAGAACTCGGCATCCGCATCCAGCATTATCGTCCGCTGATTCAAATCACTCAGTCGTATGCTGAATACCGCGTGCGATTGAATGTTTATCAAATATCCTCCTGGCTGGGTGAACCACGGGGTCAGGAAGGACAAGCCATTCAATGGACATCGACTGATAAACTGGCGGAATACCCCATGCCCGTCGGAAATAAACCGATCCGGAACGCCATTCAACTCCCTGATCGCTACATCATCACCCCAGCCCAAATTAACGATCCAAACGTTTTTCTGCACAATCTGAGATCAATGCTTGAACAGGCTAACCCTGGCATGCTGCAATTTCGCGTGTTCGGCCTGGATAGCCATCAATACCACGCATTGATGCCGCAAGTGCAAATGCTTTGTGATCAAGCGAATACGCCATTCATGCTGAATGCCGATGCGCAAACCGCCAAACAAGCTGGTGCCCAGGGTTTGCATCTGAGTAGCCGCCAATTAAGCAAACACCGAGAACGCCCCGCCGGGTTCACCTGGGTGGCGGCATCCTGTCATACGGCGCAAGATCTACAACAAGCGCAAACAATTGGCGTGGATTTCGCTGTCTTATCACCGGTAATGCCGACGCTAAGTCACCCGGATGCGGAGCCGCTTGGCTGGGAGCAGTTCCGTCAACGGGTTGAATCAGCCACTATTCCGGTTTACGCCCTGGGCGGCATGCATAATGCACTCATGCAACAGGCATGGCAGGCTGGCGCTCAAGGCATCGCCGGTATTCGAGGGCTTTGGCCAGTCTCTGGTTTATCCTGATTTCAACAGCCTGCTACTATTGTCTGACCTAAGCGCCCACCTATGCGCCAAATATGCCAACAACACCAGCCAGCCAACCCCCCTCCCCCATCACCGCCTTAAAAGGCGTTGGCCCCAAAAGCGCGGAACGTCTGGCCAAGTTAGGCATCCATCATGTGCAGGATATTTTGTTTCACCTGCCAATACGCTATCAGGATCGCACCCGCGTCATCTGCATTCGTGATCTCCGGGTCGGCGACCAGGCGGTTATTGAAGTCACCGTCAAACATGCCGAAATACAGGTTGGTCGGCGGCGCACCTTAACCGTTAGCGTGTCAGACCATACCGGCCTTTTGGTACTACGCTTTTTTCATTTCAGCACGGCGCAACAAGCCGCATTCAAGCCCGGCGCGCGGTTACGTTGCTTTGGCGAAGTACGCAATGGCTTTACCTCACGCGAATTGATTCATCCAGAATATCGGCTGATCACTGATGATGGGCCGACCGATGTCGAGGCCGCCCTGACCCCAATCTACCCAACCACGGAAGGTATGCACCAACTGACTTGGCGCGAACTGCTGAACCAAGCCTTGGCGGAACTGAAATCCGGCACGACGCTCACCGAACTTTTGCCCAAAGAGGTGCTTGATCAATTTAATCTGCCACTGCTGCCAGAAGCCATTCATTTAATACACCGCCCATCACCCGACATACCCGTGAAATTGCTGACTGAGCACCAGCATCCAGCGCAACAACGCCTCGTCTTTGAAGAATTGCTCGCCCACCAGATCAGCCTGCGTCAATTGCGCGAACGCCATCAACAACGCGCGGCACCGCTCATACCACTGACCTGCGGCAATCTGGCCCAAACGTTGCGCGACAACCTGCCTTTTCAGCTGACTCAGGCACAGCAACGGGTCGTCCAGCAAATTCAGACCGACTTGGCCCACGACACCCCCATGCTGCGCCTGGCGCAAGGCGATGTCGGATCTGGCAAAACCATTGTTGCCGCCTTAGCGGCCCTGCAAGTGGTCGAAGCGGGTTATCAAGTCGCGGTGATGGCACCCACGGAATTATTGGCTGAACAACATTATGACAACTTCACCCGTTGGTTGACGCCGCTCAAGATCTCAATCCGCTATCTGAGCGGACGCAGCAAAGGCAAAAAACGCCAACATTCACTCGAGTTGCTAGCGCAAGGCCAACTGCCTTTAATCATCGGCACGCATGCCTTGTTTCAAGCCGATGTGCAATTCCACAATTTGGGACTGATCATCATTGATGAACAGCACCGCTTTGGCGTACACCAACGATTGAGTCTGCGCGCGAAAGGCAATCAGCTACAGCCCCATCAATTAATCATGACCGCCACGCCGATTCCCCGCACGCTCGCCATGACCGCCTATGCAGATTTGGATTTATCGGTTATTGATGAATTACCACCGGGACGCACACCAGTGCAAACCACGGTATTGTCAGCACATCGGCGCGATGAGGTGATCCAGCGCATTGGCGAGAACTGCCGGGCCGGGCGGCAAGCCTATTGGGTATGCACCTTGATCGAAGAATCCGAATTGCTGCAATGCCAGGCTGCGGAAGACGCGGCCAGCACACTGACCGAAGCCCTGCCCGGTGTGCGCGTCGGCCTGATTCATGGCCGCCTGAAAAGCACGCAAAAAGAAACCCTGATGCAAGCCTTCAAACAGGCTGAGATCGACTTATTGGTCGCCACGACCGTGATTGAAGTCGGCGTGGACGTGCCGAACGCCAGCTTGATGGTGATCGAAAATGCCGAACGACTCGGTTTGGCACAACTGCACCAGCTACGCGGCAGAATCGGACGTGGCAGCCAAGCCAGTCATTGCGTATTGATGTATCAACCGCCGCTCAGCCAGTTGGCGCAACAACGCCTCAGCGTCATGCGCGACACCAATGACGGTTTCATCATCGCTGAAAAAGATCTGGAGATACGCGGCCCCGGAGAAGTCTTAGGCACCCGACAGACCGGTGAAATAGCCTTTCGCATCGCTGATTTATTACGTGACGAAGCCTGGATCCCGGAAGCACAAAAGCTCGCTGATCAATTACTGCGGCAACAACCAGAAACCGCGCAAGCCTTAATGCGCCGCTGGTTGGGCGATAAAGTGCATTATGCAAGAGTGTGAGCACTAAAAACCTGTTTGAAGTGGCCTAATCCTGCCGGACACTTGGCTAAGGTGGTAATACTACCGATCAAGGTGAAAGATGACGACAGCAGATGTGACGAACAGAGAAGGCGCATTGAAACGGATAGCCATGCAGATTGTAAATAGACTCTAACCCCATATAAACGCATCTTATACTTGCTCCTCTGTTTGTCGCTCTGGTTTTTCTTTTTCAGAAGAGACAATCCTTCTGATCTAGAGAGGAATTTCATGCTTTTTTACTGGCCTCCAAATTTTAGGTTAAATTTCACCTTGATTTTACTTGATTTATTAATATAATACCGTCTTATTCAAAGACTATTGTAGAGTAATTTAGTGCCTTCCCATAAAGAGTGTTGCAAAGTTTCAGGATTAGCCAGAATTCTTGATGGTATAAACGACGCAAGAGCTGAGCGGAATGAAAAAAGAATTTTAATGAAAGATTGGTCTTCTTTTCTTTCTGGAATGTCACCAAATAAGGTAAGACAACTTTGGATTACAAAACTTAATAAAGATGAATGTATACCTAGAAGCAAAGCTATTGTACTTATAGCCGCAATAAATAAAACAAGAAGACAATTAGATATGAAGGAACTCGACTCAGATAAAACTCTTGTTCGTGAAGATCAAAAGTAATTTTCAGACAAGTTTCTTAAATTTATTTATGGGTATCAGAAATGAGCAATTTAACTAAAGAATGTCTAGAATACTACCATTCAGAAGAAAGAAAGTCATATTCGAGACAAAGAATCAAAAACTGTGGTGAAGATATCATTAACTCAATTCAGAAAGTTTTAGCTTCAGACAACTCCTCTAGAGACTCTGAAATAATATCTTGGATTAAAGACTTTAACGCCATAAATCTATCAGAAAAGTAACCGCTCCTCATTCTTTAGGGTCTTCTAATGTCTGATAAAACAGAGAAATTAATTAGTAGTGTTATCGAAATCTATGACATTTTCCAGCAAGCATACTGCGGCGTTACCTCATTGGATCATTGAGCTTTAGTGAATGCAATTTCTGACTCCCAAAGTGACATAGAACGCGCTGGTTCATACCACGGTAGCTCTGGTGCTGATAATTTAAGGCAAGCCGCATATTTAACAAAATGGGTTGCTATACATAGGCCAATATGCACAGTTGGAAATTTCCCTATGAACTTAAATAATGCAAATGAGGCTGTTTCTTCTAGGATTAATGCTTCCTTTTGTTTATTTTTGCTGGATTATTTAACCAGAAGCAAAAGGTCTATAAGTCGAGAATTAGCCCAAGACTTATACTATTGCTTCCAATTCAGATATAGAATGGATCCAGAATCAATCTATTTACTTCTAAAGCACTCACGTGACGTTTAATCTCGAAGTACCTCAGAATCTCTACTAGAACATAGATTACCTACATAAACGCAGCTTGGATATCCGCTTAATCAATATAGTCATTTTTTGAACATTATCTACATAAGGAGCAGCAGAAACCCATCTTGTCAACCATATGTAAAACTAAAATGGATAGTCATGTAAACGCCAATGTCATTAACTTAAGGGATAAGTCATTGCGTACGCTTATAGTTTGGTCGGAA
>JAPQLC010000046.1 GCA_030826945.1 Candidatus Thiobius zoothamnicola | reverse complement strand
TCCAGTACCAGACTGGCGGCTTCTTGTTGGAATTCAGCAGGATAATGTGGCTTTGCCATTATTGGGGTCTCTTTTTCGCTTGATTGAACAGGATGTTTCCCCCTTCATCTGGTGCGAGGTTATTAGACCACTACAACGCCTATAAAAAGCACGAACAACCTACCGACCCAGTCATTACACAATAGGAAAGATCATCATGAAATCTATCCCTGCCCTCCTGTCAATGGCGCTCATCATCGCATTATCGTCTTACGCCGCCATGGCGGAACTACAATCATTACGCGGCGATGAACTGACGACGCCATCTATCAAGCCGCAAAGACTCACCATCATCAAACAATCGGGCGACTTTGAACGCAGCTTTAAAGAACAACCGCCAATGGTGCCTCATGAAGTGGACAAATATCCCATCAATTTGCGAGCCAACCATTGTCTGAGTTGCCATGGGAAAAAACGCATCAGGTGAAAAAATCACCTCTGGTCAGCGAAAGCCATTTCATTAACCGCAGTGGCGAAAAACTCGAAAGCATCGCACCGGGACGTTATTTTTGTACGCAATGCCATGCGCCGCAGCTAAATGACCGGGCGCTTGTTGAAAATGATTTCAAAGGGCGTCATTAGCGCTTTTTGATTCGAATATCCGGTAAATTGCGCGCCACATCGTTATAGGTTCTTGATTGATTCAGTACAGATACGACATCTGGTAAGGGTTCTGAATAGATTTCTGGAAAATCTATTTCACCTTCGATCAAAGTTGAAAAAGCTAAACTTTCTGTTGGTGGAGTAAATCTTGCCTCGACTCCTGCTTTATTTCCTCTGGGATCCAAGCGATACCAACCAATTTTGGGTAGATGAACAACATTGAGGCCGTGCAAACAGAATGGTGGTTGATTATTTTCAAGAGTCAGTCGTTGATAGCAAAGCCCAGCGGGAATGCCATTCGCCCTGAGTAATGCCGCCAACAAATGGCTTTTTGCATAGCAATAGCCTGTTTTGTATTTTAGAACATCCGATGCCTTACAGGTTACAGGGTTCAATTTGAAATCATAACTATGCTTTATTTCGTCACGTACGAACTCAAAGCATGCCTTCGCAATCACCTCAGAATCATCAACACCACAGGAAAGTGCTTTGGCTTTTTTAATCACTTCAGAATGTTCCCAGTCGATTACTTCACTGGAGGATAGATATTTTTCCATAAAACTTTTGGAAGTTGGATTGTGTCGTTATGAACGCGCGCGCAGATAGTTTGTGCACGCTGGAAAAGATTCTCGCATCAGCCGCACAAACAGTGCGACGCAAAGGTGTACGTTTTGCGGACCGCTCTAAGGCAACCTCTTAACAACATTATCTAACGCACACTTTACCCCCTAACACCTTCTTCATTGCACATCACAACCTGTTTCATCGCTCAATAAAAGCAGGTGCGTTTGACCACCCTGTCTTAATTAGGAGAAATTTATGAACCAGCAAACTGGAAAGAGAAAGATCATTTCAGGGACTCTCATCATCGGCATTATCGTGGGCATTCTGTTCTGGGGTGGTTTTAACACCGCATTACGGGTAACCAATACAGAAGCATTCTGTATTTCCTGCCACGAAATGGCGGTGAATGTTTACCAAGAATATACAGACACCATTCATTACACCAATCGCACTGGTGTTCGCGCCACCTGCTCCGATTGTCATGTGCCCAAGGAATGGGAACATAAAGTGGTGCGTAAAATATACGCTTCTAATGAGTTATACCACCACTTCATGGGCACCATTGACACCCCGGAGAAATTTGAGGCCAAACGCTTTGAACTCGCCAAATCGGTTTGGCGCACAATGAAAAAAACCGACTCCAGAGAATGTCGGAATTGTCACGCCTATGAATCAATGGATCTGAATAAACAGGAAGGACGCGCCATTGACCAACACGAAATCATGGAAGAATCACGTATGGCGAAAATAGGCGTACACGATGCCAAACACGCCCTGGCGCGAAACGAAGGACTAACCTGTATTGATTGCCACAAAGGCATCGCCCATCGCTTGCCAACGGAGTATGACCCGGAGAAAGATATACCCGGGAATAGCCCTTATTATGACCGTTGACGCGTTTTACTTTGGGCGTCAGCAATGACATGCTCTATGGCGGTATATTGTCCGAATTGCGGAAGCTATCAAATCACGCAAAACAGCAAAAGCCGCTATGGGGAACAACGCTGCCGATGCAAGGCTTCGGTATAGTAGTCGAATAAACTCACACTGGTTGAAATGGCGCAATGTCCAACAAGAAGCTGTTAATGCGTTCCTCAACCCGGCAAAGTTTTAAAAGCTGCACTTTACCGCCGTTCAGTGGCTTACAAACCCACTCACTGACAAGCCTCACATTCTGGATCCAAAATACTGCATGCCTTGACCCCATGATTCACGCCAATGGCATCCGCTGACAAACCATAAGTGCCACCGACTGCGCTCAAGGTGTCGGTTTTGCTGTGATCCATAGTTGATTTTTCCACATGGGTGGCACCCATTGAGCGTAAATAATAGGTGGTCTTCAAACCACGCGTCCAAGCAAGCTTATACAGATTATCCAGTTTCTTGCCGGATGGCTCAGCCATATACAGATTCAGGCTTTGCGCCTGATCCAGCCATTTCTGGCGGCGCGAGGCCGCCTCGACCAGCCAACGCGTATCCATTTCAAAAGCCGTGGCGTACAACTGTTTCAGTTCATCCGATATGCGGTCAATGGACTGTACTGAACCATCATAATATTTCAGATCATTCACCATGACCGGATCCCACAGCTCACGTTCCTTCAGATCACGCACCAGATACGGATTGACCACCGTAAATTCACCAGAAAGATTCGATTTGACGAATAGGTTCTGATAAGTCGGTTCAATCGATTGTGATACGCCGCAAATATTCGAGATTGTCGCCGTTGGCGCAATCGCCATGGTATTGGAGTTACGCATGCCCACTCGCTGAACCCGTTCCCGCAACCCATCCCAATCCAACGTTTGACCCTCATCCATGTGCAAATAATCGCCGCGCTCCTCCGCCAGTTTGCGTACAGAATCAATCGGCAATATGCCCTGGCTCCATAAAGAACCTTCAAAAGTGCTGTAACGACCACGCTCCTCCGCCAGATCAACCGAAGCGGTGATCGCATGATAGCTGACCCACTCCATGCTGTTATCGGCAAATTCGACAGCCGCTTCACTCGTATAGGGTATGCGCATTTTGTACAGCGCATCCTGAAAGCCCATGATCCCCAAACCAACCGGACGATGACGCAGATTGGAATTGCGCGCTTGAGGCACACTGTAATAATTGTAATCAATCACATTATCCAACATGCGCATGGCGACCCGAATAGTATGCGCCAGCTTGGTTTGATCCAATCCCTGATCACCATCAACATGCGCCGCCAGATTGATTGACCCTAAATTACAGACCGCGATTTCCTGGTCATTCGTATGTAGCGTGATTTCCGTGCATAAATTGGAGGAATGCACCACGCCGACATGCTGATTGGTGTAACGGATATTGCAAGGATCCTTGAAGGTGATCCAGGGATGACCTGTCTCAAACAACATGCCCAGCATTTTACGCCACAGGTCCAACGCCTTGACGGTCTTGACGACTTTCAATTCACCACGTTTGGCTTTTTCCTCGTAAGCGACATAAGCATCGGCGAACGCCTTGCCCGTCAGATTATGCAAATCAACCACTTCGTCAGGTGAAAACAAGGTCCAATCCGCCTCTTCCGCAACCCGTTGCATAAACAAATCCGGCACCCAATTGGCCGTATTCATATCATGCGTGCGCCGTCTGTCATCGCCGGTGTTTTTACGCAAATCCAGAAACTCTTCAATATCAATATGCCAGGTTTCCAGATAAGCACACACAGCGCCTTTGCGTTTCCCGCCCTGATTAACCGCCACCGCCGTATCGTTTGCCACCTTGAGGAAAGGCACCACACCTTGCGATTTACCATTTGTGCCCTTGATATGCGCTCCCATGCCACGCACCCGGGTCCAATCGTTGCCCAGACCGCCAGCAAATTTGGATAACAGCGCATTATCTTTGACCGCGCCATAAATACCATCCAGATCATCCGGCACGGTTGTCAGATAACAACTGGACAATTGCGGTCGTAAGGAACCCGAATTAAACAAAGTTGGCGTTGAGCACATGAAATCAAAACTGGATAACAATTGATAAAACTCAATCGCGCGTGCCTCACGATCAATCTCATTAATAGCGAGACCCATGGCCACGCGCATGAAGAAGGCTTGCGGCAATTCATAACGCACCCCGTCTGAATGAATAAAATACCGGTCATACAAGGTCTGCAAACCCAAATAGGTGAACTGCAAATCACGCTCGCCCTGTAAAGCCTGACCAAGACGATCCAGATCAAACTGGGCCAAACGCGGATCCAATAACTCCAGATCAATCGCCCGTTTAATATAAACCTCAAAATAATCAGCATAACGCTGCGCCAGGGTTTCCTGAGCATCAATTTGCGCATTCAAGTCAAGAAAACCCAAGGCTTCGCGGCGCAAACTGTCCATTAGCAAGCGTGCAGCGACATATGAATAATCCGGCTCCTGCTCAATCAAGGCGCGCGCACTCATCACCAACGCTTTGCTCAAATCCTCTTCGCGTACACCGTCAAACAGGTTGCGTTGGGTATCCTCCAAAATCATAGTTGCATCGACTGAATCCAGCCCGGCACAAGCTTGCTCAATCAGACGACGCAGGCGCGTCGGATCAAGCGGTTTGGAAGAACCATCCGCTGAAATGACATGGATAGTCGCATGCTGGACCGCATCTTCCTGTATCGCCGCCTCTTCGGCACGTTTACGCGCTTGCTCTTCCCGATATAACACATAGGCGCGCGCAATTTTATGCTCTTCGGCGCGCATCAGCATCAGTTCGACCTGATCCTGAATATCCTCAATATGTACGGTACCGCCAGTTGGATTGCGCTTAAACAAAGTGTCAACCACTTGCCGGGTCAGTTCCTCAACCCGATCATGTACCCGACTGGACGCCGCCGCATTACCTCCTTCAACGGCGAGGAAGGCTTTGGTCATCGCGATTTTTATTTTTACGCCATCAAAATGTGTGACCTTGCCGTTACGACGAATCACCTGTAATTCACCTGGCGCATTGGCGCGTATTTCAGCCGTCACGTTGGCATCACCGTTTAGCGCAGTCGATGGAGGAACAGAGGGAGTTTGGGTCACGGGCTTAATGGATGCAGTCACAAATTCTTCTCCTGATGGAAGCACTGAAAACCCGTCCATGTTTTTTCAGAAATACGCTATGGCGGAAGCCGTCTATTAGGGGAGAACCGATGGATCCTTGGGTTTTGATACTGATCTCAGCATCAATGATCTCATGGCTCCTTGGCTCATCATATGAGGCACCTAAACACGATATATAGTGCAATAATTCATGTCAACCACAATATATTGTGTATAAGTCGAGTATAAGCTGTGACAAAGCTGTCGATAAGTTGATTAAAATCTGCGTTGACTTAAAACCTAACCTTTATGAAATTACTTGGATCACTACACAGATCAGCCTGGAAAGGAATAGCCACTTTAAAAAAGAGGGAAAAACAGAAAGGAAATTCAGTTAGGCGCGTCCAATTCATTAATACAACTTGACAACCCCCTCCATTACTGAGGTAATCCCGTCACCTTTCCTTTGTTTTGCTCAAAGAGGCACAGCCCATGCCCGGCCAACCGGACTACCGGATCACGGCGCAACTGGCCGGGATCGAGACGCCCGTCATCCGTTTCGACTGGCAGGAGCATTTATCCGAACCCTTCCTCGGCC
>JAPQLC010000045.1 GCA_030826945.1 Candidatus Thiobius zoothamnicola | reverse complement strand
TACCCGACCAAAACACGCTCAAACAAGAAGTGGCCGCCTGGACAGACCAACGCAATGACAACAAAGCGCAGATGAGTTGGCGTTTCACCACCGATGATGCCCGCATTAATGTTGAAGCACCTATACCCGACAATAAAAAATGACAGCGTACTAGTTTCAGGCGGACATTTCTTACTGCCGTTGCGGTCAGTTTTCTACGCACTGTCGGTATGTGAATAGATTACCTGAGACAATAAAAACCCCCAGAAACTGTTATTGGTTCTGGGTTTTGAGGCTTTTTGGGATTTTGTCAAATAGTTAAATGGCGCGCCCAAGAGGATTCGAACCTCTGACCTTTGGCTTCGGAGGCCAACGCTCTATCCAACTGAGCTATGGGCGCAGTAATTGGCTATTTAAATTTTTCTCATACCGGTCTTCCCTGGCGGCGCGTTTTCGCCGAACCTTCCCTCATTGGTCGTTCGTGCTGCTGCGTTATGTCACAGACAGGATGGTCAGCACTTGCCCTGTTGATTTCAGGGCTGCTCATCATACTGCATTTGAGCGATCATTTCCGACCTTAATATCATATGCGTTTCTGATCCTATTCGGTTTATAGGCTCGAATGAAGGCCGACTCAAACCTGAGTGAAGTGATGTGGGTATCAGCATGCTCAAATTTGCTTTAAGCATCGCATTATGGAATCTCCGGTTTATTGTGCATAACGTGAATTATGCTATAAGCATCCGTAGTTTATCGATTGACTTAACGGCATCGCAATCGTATCCCAGCGACCCAGAAACAAGGAGTGGGATTGCATCAATGTCGGAAATTTCATGGCTCTGGAATAGGAAGTTATGATTTTGTAGGCATGTGAATTGGAAAGCCGTGATCAATTGACCGTGAAAATCGTTGCTTATTTCGATGAGAGGACGGATCGATATCGCCCGCAAAGCCCTCGAACAGGGTCTGGCACTGGAGAACATCAGCGCATTAACTGGGTTGTCAGTGAATCCATTAAAGTCGATTGATTTTGGTTGATTGCCTGGGTTTAAGTGGGAGATCAGTTGGACGGTACACAACTGTTTTCCGGAGATTACCAATCAATTCTGATTTTTGTTGGCATTAGCAGTAATAAGGCTGGCGACTACCAGTCCGGATACCAGGCTGTAGGTGATAGCGATCCCGATACCTTGCAGTTGAGTGATGATCAATGCGATATTCGGCAACCCAAAATTGCCTTCCGAACCCAAAAGCCCGACGCATAAAATTCCCCAAATGCTGCTGATGCCATGAATTGCCACTAAGTGGGCGCCACGATTCTGCCAGGGTTCCGCCAATAAAGTGCTTTTCAGGAAAGCATGAGCGATGTTATGTATTGATCCAGCGATTGCGCCGACCATCATAGCTTCCAGCAAAGTCACGGTTGGTGCACAAGCTGCGATGGCGACTAACCCACTGACAAAACCACCTAATGCATAATCTGCACGGTTCTTTTGTTCACTGGATATCGCATGTTGCAATAACGCAAAAATACTGGCGAAGATAGCGGCGATAATAATATTCAATACAATCACGGAAACTTGGTCGTCCGTGACTTGAAGATGGCTTATTGTGAAGCTGATCCAGCCGATAAAGAGTAGAAGTACGGTGCTGCTTGAATAAACTGGCGTTTCGTAAGCAGAGGATGCGCATGGTTCTGATTGACGTAGTTTATAGAGGAGGGTCATGGCGAACCAGCCAGCGACTAAGTTGAACATGGCTGTATTGGTTTCATATTGCAGGCCGACTGATTGCAGCCAGCCTAAGTTGCTGGCAATAAAATAATCCGCAAATATCCAGTGGCCAAATACCGGAATGATGATAGCGCCAGTAATAAACGCGAGGAAAAAATGGCGAATACTGGATAGTTGACAGCCAACCGCACTGTAGATGATAAAGGCGGCGAGCATGATGACACCAATCTCTAAAAGTATGGACTCACTTAATGTGATGGTCTCGTTGAGCGTTGGGTGATTAATGTTGATCACCATTTCAAGCAGAGGATTGGATAAGCCCATCAAACCATTCAGGCTGGGGCCGTACATCAAGCCGAACCCGATTATCAGGTAGCCTGAGAATACCCCCATAAACGCCAAAATAAGCCCATCATGCATCTTAACGCCATCTTGCAGTTTATCTTCATCCGTATAGGCATAAAAGAAGGCCAGTGGAATAAAGAAGATAATGATGATGTTAATGAATTTCCAGAGTTTATCGATCTCCAGGGCTAAGTTGGAATAATCACTGATTGAATCTTTGAGACTCATCTCACCAAGTCGTTGATGAACATCGGCAATTGCTTCTTCGATCTTAACCAGATCAAGCAATATTTTATAAATACGGGTGGAATGTCCTTCGGTTAGAGATTTTTGCGTGCTGATATCCAGGCTGTTCGTACGAATGCTACGGTTTATATCTTCGGATTTTTCCTCAATAGCTTGAATAGCCATCTTATTGGAAGCAATATTTCCTTTTATGTCGTCCAATAATGCCTGGCTTCGCTGAGCATGTTGTTGAATGATTTTGAATGGGTTATCGATGTCTGGTGTTTCGCCTGTTGATTGTTTATCGGCATGCTTTATTTGCTCAACCAAGCCATGAATATGTTTTAGCGAGTTTTCTATAGAGCGGATTCTGAGTTGGTGATCATCGCGGATCCGAGATATTCTCTCTTGATGATCCAGCATATTTCCCATGCTGGATTTTTGGGCCGCTAATGAATCTTGTAGAGCGTCTATTTGACGCTTTAGATTCTGTATGGATGCGTCAAGAGTACGCATGCTTACCGCATCATGCGCATAAGAAAGGCTTTCCCCACCCATCACGAGATACAGAAATAGTAGAGTCAGAGTAGTGAATGAAATGATATGGGTCTGAATCAATCGCATTTAAATATCCATCATAAAATGATTCCCCAGCCAACTTATGCGCAAGCTGCTTGTTCCTATTGTTATGGCGACATGATCGGGGCGTTAAAATCCACTTATGCTAATGCATCATAAGACGTCAGTCATAATGAATCCGCACTTCATCAGCGACTTGTTTGGCCTGCTTAATGGCTTGGCCAATGGTTTCGGCTCTGGCTAAAGCAACCCCCAGACGCCGCCGTCCTTGTATTTCGGGCTTGGCGAATAAACGCAGTTGTGCATCTGGTACCTTCAAGGCATGTTCCAGTCCGCTGAAACTCACGCATTTTGAATGGCCTTGGCCCAATAAAGCGACCGATGCACATTGACCCGATTGTACAATCTGACCAATTGGCAAATCGAGGATGGCGCGGACATGCAAAGCGAATTCCGACAGGTTTTGCGAAATCAGAGTCACCAAGCCAGTATCATGAGGTCTGGGTGATACTTCGCTGAAATACACCTCATCGCCCGCAATAAAGAGTTCAACACCGTAAATACCATACCCATTTAAATCACCAACCACTTGGCGGGCGATGGAATGGGCTTTGTCCAGCGCTGTCTCTGACATGGGCTGGGGTTGCCAGGACTCACGATAATCGCCATCCTCCTGACGATGCCCGATTGGCTCACAAAAATGGATGCCATCCACGGCATTGACCGTCAATAAGGTGATTTCATAATCAAAGTGCATAAACCCTTCGACGATCACCCGGCCTTTGCCAGACCGTCCACCATCCTGAGCATAGTCCCAGGCGGCCTGAATATCGTGAGGGGTTTTCACCAGACTCTGGCCTTTCCCGGACGAACTCATGACGGGTTTGACCACGCAAGGTAAACCAATGGCTTCAATCGCTTTTTGGTAATCAGCGAAATCGTCAGCGAACTGATAGGGCGAGGTGGGTATTTGCAGGATTTCTGCGGCCAGACGGCGAATCCCTTCACGATTCATCGTCAATTGTGCGGCACGCGCCGTGGGAACGACTTTGTAGCCTTCCTGTTCCAGAGCGACAAGTTCATGCGTGGCTAACGCTTCAATTTCCGGAATGATCAGATCCGGTTTTTCCATTTCGATAACGCGGCGCAGTGCAGCGCCATCCAGCATATTGATGGTATGGCTGCGATGTGCGACTTGCATGGCTGGAGCATGGTCATAACGATCAATGCCGATGACTTCAATACCCAGACGTTGCAGTTCAATCGCAACTTCCTTACCGAGTTCGCCGCAACCCAATAATATGGCTTTGGTGGCGTGGGGAGTGAGCGCAGTGCCAATCATGAGGAATCTTTTTGTGGTGTTAAAGGGTTGAACTGTGTCAGATTGGTTTTGAATCTGCAATCCAATGAATGAAGATTAGCAGACGACATGACGGGTCATATCCCTGAACAATCGATAAAGCCAAGTTTACGATCAATCCCTTTTCTTTATCGATTCCTGCCTACGCAGGAAGGACGCGATTAGCCTCTTCAATCAAGCCGCGTAATTCCGGTACGCAGGAACCACAATTCGTACCGGCATTCAGCTTTTCGCCAATCGCTTCTGGTGTGTCGAGTTGTTGTTCGCGAATCGCTTTCCGCAACACATGGCGTCCCACGTTAAAACAAGCGCACACAATTGGCCCGGCGTCTTCCTGATCATGACCTGGTGACCCGGCCAGAATACGTGTTCGCTGCGTTTTATCGAGTTTGGATTGGCTGAACAAGCCGACCAGCCAATCACGCGCGGGCAAAGCATTGCGGGTGGCGATAAAAAGGCTGGCGATGAGTTGATCATCGACAAAGCGCGCCGCCCGGTATTGTTGACCCGCCGTGTCCAGCAGCTCACTCCATTGCGCTGGGTCCTGGGAGCACAACAAAGCGCGCGCGAAGGCCGTCCAATCCTCCATGGAGTGATCTCCAGCCAGCTCATAATGCCATACGCCCTGGCGTTGCGCGCGCGACCAGTATGGCAGATTGGGTATCTCCACCGGTTCGCGGCTCAGTAAAAAACCCTGCCATGCGACCGGATAACGGCTCAGCTTTACCGGTGTATGTTTGAACTCCGGCTGCCCGGAAACGGGATCGGTGGCCGGATTCACCACGGCACTGATGCAAGCCTGAGCAGCAAATTGATCATTCCAATGCATGGGGACGAAAACAGCACCAGGTTGTTGGGTATCGCTGATTTGCGCACGGACAACAACTTTGCCCCAGCGACTTTCAACCTTGATTAAATCGTGCGCACCCAGATTAAGTTGGGTGGCATCCTGTGGATGAATTTCGGCGTAAGGTTCAGTCGTATGCGCACACAGGCGAGGAGACCGGCCGGTTCGCGTCATGGTGTGCCAATGATCACGCACTCGGCCAGTGTTCAGCACCCAAGGATAGCTTGGATTGAGCGGCATAGCTGGCGACCTCGGTGCGACGGCAATAAAACGCGCGCGCTGATTGTCGGTGTAAAAAGCGCCATCGCCAAACAAACGCGCCGTATTTTCACCAACATGGCGCACAGGCCATTGTACGGGTTGCATTCTTCGATAGGCATCATCGGTTAAATCAGCCAAGCCACCTAAATCCAAATCACGCGAACCATTATTTTGCGTGGCGGTCAGTTCAGCGTATTCACGGAATATTTGCGCTGGGGATGCATAATCAAACCCGGCGTAGCCCATTCTTTGCGCGACCTGGCTGATGATCCACCAATCCGCCCTGGCACCATCTGGCGGATTCAAAAAAGCCTGTTGCCGGGAGATACGTCTTTCCGAATTCGTCACCGTACCTTCTTTTTCCGCCCAGGCGTAAGTCGGCAGCAGCACATCCGCGTACTGAGTCGTGTCATTCGGCACGCAATCACTGACCACAACCTGTTGACATTGCACCAATGCGCGGCGCACCTGTTGATTATCCGGCAAACTCACCGCCGGGTTAGTTGCCATGATCCAGATCGCCTTGATTTGCCCGGACTCAACAGCGTGAAATAAATCCACTGCTTTCAGGCCTGGCTGCTGAGCAAGCCGATCCGTTCGCCAGAAACGGCTTAATAATTGGTAATGTGATGGATCGCCAAATTCCAGATGCGCAGCAAGTTGATTGGCTAATGCGCCCACTTCACGTCCACCCATGGCGTTTGGCTGGCCAGTGATGGAGAAAGGCCCCATGCCAGGTTTGCCGATCCGACCAGTCAGCAAATGGCAATTGATGATCGCGTTGACCTTGTCGGTTCCACTGCTGGTCTGATTCACGCCTTGTGAGTAAAGGGTGACGGTTTTATCTGTTTCGGCGAACCAGCGGAAACATTGCTCAACCGCCTGAGGCGTTAAGCCGCAGCGTTGTGCGACAGTGGCGATATCCGGCGATGACCAGTTTGCTTGATGCAGGGCTTCGTCCAAACCCTGAGTATGTGAGTTGACAAAACCCTGATCCATACAACCTTGTTGGCGTAGGTAAGTCAGCAGACCATTGAAAAAGATGGCGTCCGTACCAGGCTGGATGGCGAGATGCAGATCGGCACTGTCGCAGGTCGCTGTACGGCGCGGATCCAACACAATTAAACGCCGTTTGGGGTTTGCTTTATTGGCCTTGACGATGCGTTGATAAATCACCGGATGGCACCAGGCCGTATTGGAGCCGACCAAGATCACCAGATCAGCCAACTCCAAATCGGTATAGTCGCCTGGCACGGTATCCGAACCGAACGCCCGCTTATGGCCAGCGACCGAAGAAGCCATGCATAAACGCGAGTTTGTATCAATGTTGCCGGAGCCGATGAAGCCTTTCATCAATTTGTTGGCAACATAGTAATCTTCCGTCAACAATTGGCCGGAAACATAAAAAGCCACTGCATCCGGGCCATATTGCTCAATCGTATCGGCGAATTGGCGGGCGACACGGTTTAATGCGGTCTCCCAATCCACCGTCTTGCCGAACAAGGTTGGTTGGGCCAAGCGACCGGCATGATCAATGGTTTCGGCCAATGCTGAGCCTTTGGAGCATAATTTGCCGAAATTCGCCGGATGTGTTTTGTCGCCGCGTATCTGGTAAGCTCCATCCGGTGTTTGGTTGACGATGATGCCGCAGCCGACACCGCAGTAAGGACAAGTGGTCTGAATGTTTGCGATTGACATGAGGTATATGAGTTGTGCGGAAACATGGACCGGGCGTGGTTCATGCCGATGTTCGCCACACAAGCTGTTCTTCCAGTGGGTTGATATCCACTATTTACTGCAATATCCCTGCCAATATCAACTCCTACCGGTTAATCGTTTTAGCTGGCGTCGTCAAGAGGCTGCATTCAATCTTGATTTCCCGCCGTTTGCGGTGAGCATAAAACCGATGGGGTTTGCAAAGACTCAAACAAGCATGTGGGGGAATGATGTTTGCCGCCTCCTGAATCAGGTAATTTGTTTATAAATAGCTGAGATAACATAGGTGGCCCCGGCAAGCAAAATAATGGTCGGCCCTGCCGGTAAATCCGGGCCATACGCTAAAGCCAGTCCGCTGACACTGAGTAAAGCACCCAACAAAGTGGCGATTAACATAATGCGCGTCAGTGAATATACATGCTGAGCCGCCGCCGCGGCTGGCAAGGTCAGTAAGGCAAGCACCAGAATCAACCCGACAACCTGAATCAACAACACGACAGTGACCGCTACCAACACCAGTAATAACAAATAAAAAAAGTTGACCGGTATGCCGCGTAATTGGGCGAATTCCTCATCAAAGACCACCGCCAGAAATTGCCGACGGTAAATGATGACAATCAACAGTAACAAGGCATCCAACCCTGCCATGAACCATAGACTCTGAGGTGACGTCAGCAAGATATTGCCGAACAAATAGCTCATCAAATCTGTTTGGTAACCTGGCGTTTTAGCGATGAACAACAGGCCGACCGCCATGCCGATCGCCCACAAAGCGCTGACCAGAGTGTCTTCCTGGGTGCTCCAATGCAAACGCACCCAACCGATTAATAAAGCCGCCATGATGGCGGTGAGCAAAGCACCCTGTAGCGGATCAAAACCATAATAAAGCGAGGCCCCCATCCCGCCCAATACGGAATGCGCGATGCCGCCAGCAATAAAGGTAATCCGTTTGACCACCACATAGGTCCCCATCACACCGCAGCCGATGCTGGCTAACAAGGCGGCGATGAGGGCATTTTGCAGAAAAGCGTGTTCGGTTAAAGCTTGGATAAAATCAGTCATGAGTCAATGTTTGTGCGTAATCATATGAACTGGCTTGCCATACAAATCATGAATCGTATCGCTATGAATCGCACCAGTCTGGTGGCACATCAATGTCTGATTGACGCAAGCGACCCGGCTCACATATTGCGAAATGAAAGCAATGTCGTGCGAGACCACCAGAATGGTCATGCGTTCATTCAACATTTTCAGCAAATCAAAGATTTCATTTTCCATGCGCTGATCAATATTGGCCGTCGGCTCATCCAGAATCAAAATGCGAGGTTCACCCACTAGCGCACGCGCGATCAACACCCGTTGCAATTGCCCCCCGGATAAATGGTCTATCCGGGATCGGGCGACATGCTCAACTTCAACTTCAGCCAAAGCCTGATGAGCCGCCTCACGATCCTCTTGAGACAAACCAGTCGGCCACAACCCGCCGAACAATCCATTGGATCGCCGTACGCCTAACCTGCCAAGCAACACGACCTGTTCGACTGTGATCGGGAAATCGCGTGGAAACGCCGGATATTGCGGTACATAACCTAATAGACGACTGGCTACGCGGGTTGGCTGCCCCAGTACGCGGATATTGCCAGATTGCGGGTTCAACAAACCCAAAATGAGTTTCAGTAAAGTGCTTTTACCGCCTGCATTTGGCCCGACAATACCGAGGAACTCCCCCGCCTCTATACGTAAATTAATGCCCGATAAAACCGGCACTGGGCCATAAGCAAAGCTGACCGCTTCAACGTCAATCACCGATTTCATGGGCGTAATGCCGCAGCGAACTGCTGCAACATTGGTTCACCAGTGCATGGATTATCGCCCAAATCCACCATGGCCCGTGCATTGACAGGTACGCCACCCATCTGCCCGACCAGTGCCTGCAAAGGCAATATGCTGGCAACCACCGACAAGGATTTGGCAACAACCAAAGTAGACAGAGGAAACAAGAAAGTCAGAATGAAACGCATAGCTGTCCTGGAATGCTGAAAAGATCAAGATCGGCTGAATGATAAATGTAATAACATTACATTTCCATCCGTTAGGCAGGAATAAACGTTTTCAGCGGATCAAAAACGGGAAGGTTTGGAAGTTTCGCCTGAAGGCAAGAAGGCGGCGGCTCCGCCAGCGATTCCCGGCGCATGCATCAATTGCTGTGGCTGCTCCCTTCCGGGCCTGACCAGATTCACAACCTAGCATCGCGGGAGACCAACGGAACCACCATTGAACTCAGCATTTGGCTAAAAGCTAATGTTTGATTATGCCAGAGTTAAGGGCGCTCGTCATTCAGCTTGTTTGACGTTCCAGGGCTTCCGAATAATAAATAACGTGAGTTTTGGATAAGGCGACAAAAAAGGCTTCTGTTCGGGTACATTTTGTGTTTCTAACCCCACAAAATCCGAGACAGAAGCCATGCAAGACAGTTTAACCGAATTATTCTGCGATATTGATGATTTTTGCCAACCGTTCATTCCCGACTGAGAACGCCAACAACTGACTAGTACAAAGTCATATTTCATATGACGGATAAAAAGTATCATGTTAAGTCCTCCATCATAAAGGGGCCACCGAGCTATGCCGGCGAAAAAATATCGCGTGGAATTGACCCCAGAAGAACGAGCGGAGTTGAACGATTTGTTACGTAAAGGGAAATGCGCGGCGCACAAACGCCGCCATGCGGAAGTCTTGTTTGTAGTGGTCAAGTAATATCGCACCAGATAAAGGGGGCAATTGGCTAATGGGTAG
>JAPQLC010000044.1 GCA_030826945.1 Candidatus Thiobius zoothamnicola | reverse complement strand
GCCAACTACCTCATCCTGTTTCTATTTGCAAGGCCTTTTTAGTCCGATTGCCCTGTTTAGCGGGCCAGTGGTACTGGCACAGGTCGCCGGAGAACGTTATTCTAAGTGGGTATTGTCGATCTTGGCATATTCCGTAATTCGCTCTGGTTTGGATTGGCGGAACGCTGAATCTGACGTGCTTTGGAAATGATTTCCATAACAGCATGAGCTGCATCTTTCTACATCCCCATGAAAACACCACCTTGATATGCCCACTGTTATCATTATTGACGACCAATTGATAAGTCGGATGATCCTTGAAGAATTGGTTAGCACCATTGATGAGGATTTGGAAAGCCATTCATTCGAAGACCCGGTAAAAGCTTTGGAGTGGGCGAAAAACCACCCGGTTGATCTGATTCTTGCCGACTATAAGATGCCGACATTAGATGGGGTTCAATTGACGCAATGGGTGCGCAAGATTCCGACATGCGCTGATGTGCCGATCATCATCGTGACTTGTTATGACGAGCAGGATTTAAAGTACCGTGCTCTGGAAGCTGGTGCGACGGATTTTCTCACCAAGCCGGTTGATCACCATGAATGCCGCGCGCGTTGCCGCAACCTGCTCACCATGCGACGTCAGCAATCCATTATCCGTCAGAGAGCCTTTTCTCTTGAGAAAGAGATTGAGGGTAAAACCAAAGAATTGTATTTGCGTGAAAAGGAAGGTGTGTTGCAATTGGCGAAAGTCAGCCGTTATCGGGATAAGGTTGATGAGCCGCATCTTTTGTATTTGTCGCATGGCGCTCGTTTGATGGCGCAAACCATGGATTATGACGCGGCTTTTTGTGATGCTATTGAATATGCGGCACCATTACATGATATTGGCAAAATCGGTTTATCGGATAACCTTCTTAAGTCATTCGATGCTTTAACCGCTGAGCAACAACAACAATTCCGGCGGCATACCCAGATTGGTCATGATCTGTTAATTGACAGCGCTTCCGGCTATTTACGCACGGCAGCGAAAATCGCGCTGAATCATCACGAACGCTATAACGGAAGTGGTTACCCAAATCAATTGAAAGGGGATGCGATTCCGGCTGAAGCCGCTATTGTCGGTTTATTGGATGTATTTGGTGAGATGTTGGCGGACGAGGAGCAGTATCCTTCAGTGGATGATGCCATCCAGGGCATACGGCAATCCGGCGGTCAGGATTTCGCCATGGAATATGTTGAAGCCTTCAGCCAATGCGTGGATCAAATCATGCATGCCCGTGACGTACTGGCGACCACTGCGCCTTCTGAGCAGGAAGGCGTAGTGGATTAAGGTGATTTGAATTCGATTCCGTTCGGAACGAGATCCAGGTTATTGGAAAAACAATCCGTCAACGGGTGAGGAGGCGGATGCATAACGCTTCGCTGGCATGCGGCCTGCCAGATAGGCTTCCCGACCAGCAGCGATGGCTTTTCGCATGGCTGAGGCCATTAACACCGGTTTTTTCGCTGCTGCAATGGCGGTGTTCATTAATACGCCATCGCAACCTAATTCCATGGCGACGGCGGCATCTGAGGCGGTGCCCACGCCGGCATCGACCAATATGGGTACATTGGCGTTTTCCACAATGGTCATGATGTTCAATTTATTGCGTACGCCAAGACCAGAACCGATCGGTGCTGCTAATGGCATGACGGCGACGCAGCCCAGTTGTTCCAGCTCACGGGCGATGATTGGGTCATCATTGGTGTAAACCATCACCTTGAAGCCATCAGCGATCAACTCTTCAGCGGCTTTGAACGTTGCCATCACGTCAGGGTAAAGGGTTTTTTCATCCCCCAGTACTTCAAGTTTGACGAGATCATGACCATCCAGTAATTCACGGGCGAGTTTGCAGGTGCGCACTGCCGTGTTCGCATCGTAACAGCCCGCCGTATTTGGTAATAAGGTGTATTGATCGGGGGGTAGCGTTTCAAGAATATTGGGTTCCGCCGGATTCTGACCGATATTGGCGCGTCGCACGGCGATAGTGATGATCTCGGCACCGCTCGCTTGAATCGCCGCCTGGGTTTCCGCCATATCCTGATATTTGCCTGTACCGACCAGCAGGCGCGATTGATATTCGCGCCCAGCGATTTTGAATGTGTCTGCCTGAGTTTGCATAAAGTCCCTGATGTCCTCGAAAAATCATGTATTTTAACCGCCGCCAATCGCTTGCACGATCTCGATTTGATCATTGGGTTGCAATTGATATTCGGCATACAGGCTACGCGGTACCAGCTCGGCATTAATTTCTATGGCGTAGCGTTGGCTTGGCGGCTTGATTTGCTCAATTAATCGATCCAGTTTGATATTGGAGGCGACTTCATAAGAGGAGCCGTTGAGTTGAATTTGCATGGGAGCTGAGGGGTTGATCCTTGGTGGGTTGTTGGGGGGTTCTGTAGTATCAGAATTTTTCAATCCAGCCAAGCGCCAAGATGTGGATTAATTTAACTCATGCATGCCAAAGATTGCTGAGCGTTAAAATCAAAACCTTTTTACCTTGCCTGTTCGTTCACCCTGTCGCTTATTTTGGGAAACAGTCTGAAAACATCAAATGGCAGCGAACATCGTGACGAATTTATGACGTTTAGGCGTTGATTTCCAGATGGCATCAAAACCACACTGCTGCGTTTAACGCGATTGATTTTTCGCGCGGTAATTGATCGTTATTGAATGGTTACACTTCATATGGATTACACATGAATGACTACACCCTAGGCCTGCATGAAGTGCAGATGAGTGACATTGACCGGGTTGGCGGTAAGAATGCTTCTTTAGGTGAAATGTTGCGTAACCTGACGATGGATGGGGCGGTGAAAGTCCCTGGTGGTTTTGCAACCACGGCATTCGCTTATCGGCAATTTCTCGCGCACAACCGGTTAACTGACCGGATTAATGATCTTCTGGTGGATTTGGATGTCAACGATATCCAGCAACTTACCAAGGTCGGCGCACAGATCCGGCAGTGGTTGATGGAGTCACCCTTTCCTCCAGCGTTGGATGCCGCGTTGGAGCAAGCTTACGCTAAATTGGAGGGTGAATACGGCGAGCAGGTCAGTTGGGCGGTGCGTTCGTCGGCGACGGCGGAAGATTTGCCCGATGCTTCTTTCGCCGGGCAACAAGAAACAGTGCTCAATGTACGTGGGTTGGATCAGATAAAACATTGCGTACGCGAAGTATTCGCCTCGTTGTTTAATGATCGCGCCATTGCTTATCGGGTGCATCAAGGCTTCGACCATGCGCAAATCGCCCTGTCAGTTGGCATCCAGAAGATGGTGCGCTCGGATATTGGCGCGAGTGGGGTGATGTTCACGTTGGATACGGAAAGTGGCTTCCGTGATGTGGTGTTTATCACCGCCAGCTATGGATTAGGGGAAATGGTTGTGCAGGGGGCGGTCAACCCGGATGAGTTTTACGTGCATAAACCGACTTTGGCGGCGGGGCGGCCCGCTGTTTTGCAGCGTAATGTCGGGGATAAAGCGCTGAAAATGGTGTATGCCGAAGGTGGGGAACAACCGGTTGAAACCCTGCCGGTCGAGCCGCAAGCACGTCATCAATTTTGTCTGGCAGATGCGCAAGTCGAGAGTTTAGCCCGTCAGGCGGTGCTCATTGAGCAACATTATCAACGTCCAATGGATATTGAATGGGCGCTGGATGGCGCAGAGGGTGAAATCTATATTGTGCAAGCCAGGCCGGAAACGGTGCAAAGCCGGGATAACCATGTGTTGGAACGTTTCCGATTGCAATCGCGTGGTGAATTACTCACGGAAGGGCGTTCGATTGGCGCGAAAATTGGTGTTGGTGCCGCAAAACTCATCATGAACCTTGAGCAGATGGATCAGGTGCAACCGGGTGATGTGCTGGTCACGGACATGACAGATCCGGATTGGGAGCCGATCATGAAACGCGCCGCCGCTATTGTCACTAATCGTGGTGGCCGGACTTGCCATGCCGCCATTATTGCGCGTGAGCTTGGTGTGCCGGCAGTGGTTGGTTGTGGCGATGCCACCCAGATGATCAAAAATAATCAGGCGGTGACTGTCTCTTGCGCGGAAGGCGGCACGGGCTTTGTGTATGCTGGTGAGCAAGCGTTTGAAGTGAATCAGGTTGCGCTCAATCATATGCCGGAAATTCCGCTCAAAATTATGATGAATGTCGGTAACCCAGAGCGCGCCTTTGGCTTCGCGCAATTACCGCATAACGGAGTGGGGCTGGCGCGTCTGGAATTTATGATCAACAACATGGTCGGCATTCATCCCAAGGCGTTACTTGAACTGAATCAATTACCGGCTGATTTGCAAGCGCAAATCCAACCGCGCATTGCTGCGTATCCAAATCCCCGCGAGTATTTCATTCAGCGTGTGATGGAAGGTATTTCAACTCTCGCGGCGGCATTTCATCCTGAACCCGTCATATTGCGTATGTCGGATTTCAAATCGAATGAATACGCCAACTTGATTGGCGGTAAGCGATATGAACCGCAGGAAGAAAATCCGATGATCGGTTTTCGAGGCGCATCACGTTATATTTCATCGGATTTTCGTGCCTGTTTTGAGATGGAATGCGAAGCCATTCACCGGGTGCGTCATGATATGGGGCTGAAAAACCTACAGATTATGATTCCATTCGTGCGCACTTTGCATGAAGCCGAAAAAGTGATTGAGCTGCTTGCGGCTAACGGCCTGAAACGTGGCGTGGATGGTCTGCGGATCATTATGATGTGTGAGTTGCCCTCCAATGCCATGTTGGCTGATGAATTTCTGGCGTATTTTGACGGCTTCTCAATTGGTTCAAATGACATGACGCAATTGACTCTGGGACTGGATCGAGATTCAGGTTTGGTGGCTGAGGGTTTTGATGAACGTGATCCCGCCGTATTAAAAATGCTTCAAATGGCGATTGAGGCGACCCGACGGGCGAACAAGTATGTCGGTATTTGTGGGCAGGGGCCATCTGACCACCCGGAATTGGCGCACTGGTTGCTTCAGCAAGGCATCGAAAGTATTTCGCTGAATCCGGATACGGTGATTGATACTTGGTTGTCTTTGGCCAAATCAGTTGATCATTAATAATTTAACCCGTGGTGCATTAGGAAAACACAATAAACAAGCCTCGGTGACGCCGGTTATACACCGAACGATCAATCTGCCCTATTAGTTCATCAACAAATGGCGTTCAGAATCAATCCCAAAACTTTCTGCTACCAGCGACAGGGCAATCACGCCCTTGTCGGACAGTTTTGGTCGTCGATTCTGACAGCGGAAATTGTCAATTGGGTGCAGGTCATTCAATAGCGTCATCGTTTTTGTGTAAAATCGGGATAAGTTTCTCATAGATTTACGTTTTTTGTGAAAACATAAGTGTATCTGGTGTGGGCTATGAGCAACTCCTTTTCAAATCCCTAATGCACCACGGGTTTGAAAAATAAAAATTTGCAATTAATTGCCCAAGCACAAACAGCGCAAGGAAACCGTGAAGGTGCAGCTTATGCACGCCAACAAATTGACTGATGGTAATAGCGCAGTAGAATCATGTTATATGCGACATATATCAGGCCAACGCAATTTGTTGGGTACCAGCAAACCTAGACTCACTTCTATTAGCATTGGGGAATTTATACTTCATCAATAAACAACAACTTTCCAAGCGTATTCCCGGCTCCATCCGGCCCGCTACAATTCATTTCATACACATTATCGTTCTGCAATAGTTCACGGCCCGCTACGAAGCAGGAGGATTTATTGGTTTGTGGCCGACACCATCCTTTATTGACCCCGGAAGCCACACCTCCAGCCGTGCCAGGTTCATTACCAACCACTTGATCAGTTCTGCTGGCCATGGTGAATGCCTGTTCCCCGCCCAGTCTCACGTTAGAGACAGTTTGTTTGCCCCATTCAAGTTTGGACGCAATCATATAAGGGATGGGAACAACGCTGCTTCCAACTGGTGTATTACACACATCCGGACTCAGGCAGATAATCCATGCCGTTTTCCCGGTTAATCTGGCTGCATCATGACTCATTTGTGTTTTCCAGTCCGGTACCCTGCATGATGATTTCCTGCACGGTATCCGGTTCATTGAAGTTGGTCCGCCAAACCAGAGACATCCAATGTTTGTTGGTATCCTGATCTGATATGTCAATATGTACAGTATCCAACAGCATATTGGTAGTTTCAGTATTGTTGTCACTACGCAGCAAGCGGCACGCAATGCCCGCATCGGGCAATCGAATGCGATACACTGGCAACGTGCTACTCACTCCTTCCAGGTGGATGATTTCATTTCCTTTCAGGTAGCCATCCACCTGCAAGCTGGCAGGTGCGCCATTCCAATACCGCAAATCGTAATCATCCGGCATCTTGGGGTGTATCTGTTGCCGCCACCGCTCATCCAGCGTACCCGCCAAACGACGGCGTGGCAGCCATGATTTGGTCAAGGGAGACAAACCGAACACATTCAATTCCTGTTCAGGGTTATCCGCCATGCTCATAAAATCGGCACAAGATACGATTTGCGGCGCAGGCACCGCTTGCCCTGACTGTTGCAAAAAAGCAGGCAACAATCCCCGGCCCACCGGGTTATAGGGGTGAGTGATATTTTCCTCTTCGTTGTCCGGATTGATGACATGGCCGCCATAGGCATATTCATAACAAATCGGCAACTCAATGGTCGGTTCTGGTGCCGATAAAGCCCATTTCCCCCCGCGCCAGCCTTTTTTGTATTCCCATAGACGATTACCTGTCACCGTAAACTCATACGACAGTCTATCAGGTATGGAGATACGTACCCGCCAGTCCGTTAATGGTTTTTCTTCTAATGTACGGGCAGTGGCATTCAGGGTAATGTCCGTGGTGGGTTTGAATGGCACCAGTTCGGACTCCTGCAACAATGAAGATTGGTTGGGTTCGCCTCGAAACAGGTCTTGCATCAAAATTTCGGGCTGATCGGCCAGATAACGCGCGGGTGCAGCATGTGTAACTTCAAAAGTGGCTTTCATTAGGACAACACCAATTTCTCGGTCATCGCGCCAATGCTTGAATGTCAATGCTGGGAAGGGCAGATTGGATTGAATATGCATGTTGCTGCCCTCAACCCCTACGGGTGCTGTATTCTTTTTCAAAAGTGGCGATCACAAAATCCATGCCGTGATATGCCACACAGGCATCCATGATTTTGAGAAATGCATCCAGTTCCGGTTGTAATTCAGCCCGAGCCAGTTCCGCCATACGAATATAGATTTGTTTAATGTTGATCACCTGAATGTCGGTAAATGGGACATTCCAACCTTCATTTTGCCTGGTCAAAGAGTTCATAGCTGCTTCGCGAAAATGCTCATTCAAGTAATCCACCAAGCTGTTGGCAAAATCAAGAATAGTTGGGGATGCGGCAAACAGGTTGTTCAGGGTTAGCAGATGAGTGTAAGTGGTTACTCCAGGTGTTGACAGTTGCAGATTGCTTTTGAACGCGATATTCGGGATCAGAGTCTGTTCATTCAATGGAAACAAATTAGGCAATTCGGCTTCGGTCGGTGCAAGCTTGGGGTGGCTGGGCGGACAGGCACCCTTGAACTCCATCAGATTACCTAGTGCTTCCGGCATACGGCGCTGCGCTATACGAAAGACAGAGGCCAGTGCGGGTACATGGCTGGTATGGCTTTGTACTGTGGTCAGTACTTCATCCTCCACCGCAAACATACGGATAACTGCGTCACCGGGAACAGCAGGTTTGATGGTGTCCGGGTGTACACCAGCGGCGTTAAAGGTCACGGTATTTAAGCGTAGCTCGGGCACTTCTCTGGCGATAACTGTCGCAACTGCAGAAGCTAAGCCACCACCTAATGAATGCCCGGTGACAGACAAGGCTTTTTCTTCAGCTAATATTTCTTTAGCCTTTTCAATTCCATATTCAATCGCATTTTCATATTGTCTGGCGGGCATGCCTAATCCTTGGCGCACATTAGTGATCCAATCGCCATTCTCTTTACCCAGAATACCGGCTTGCAAAGCTATCTTCACTGGCGCTTTTAATCCGAAACTGGCGCCTTCCACCCATACCCAGGCATTTTCATTTATCAATGGGATTTGCTCATAACCGGCATCTAGCGCAGCTTGCAGGCTTGCTTGCTCCTGAAAAGGAAATTTGCCCGTACTACTTGGGTCATGTGTCATAATAAATTTCAGTGGTATATCTAGCAGTTCGTTAAGAATTCCCCAATACACATTGGCGATGGCATAAAAACCCAGATCACGGAAATCGTCAAAATCGGTACCCCGGAATACCAGAGTCGGGTTGCAATGTTCATCCTCTTGTTTGGATCGGTAGAGTACCGCCACCAATCCTGTATCATCATGTTCGTCTTTTTTATCTGCGTCGTCCCAGTTTTTTTCTACTGCATCAATTACCCATTCGGGATAAGCAGTAGCAAAATCAGAGTTATGTATTTTATAAATATGCGCAGCCAACCAAGTGCGTTCTCGCACACACGGATCAAATACAGCGCTGCCTTTGATCCGGGTAGTGTTAGCGCCCATTGATCTGCTTGTCCGCGAAGATTTTTTGCGTGTATTGATCACCCGGATAATCGGTTTCCTGCATGATTTTGCGCGTAATGGCCTGGATTTGCAGGCTGATGTCATCTCCACGTTGTTTATAAAAGCTTAGATAATCCATCAGACGGGAGAGTGCTTTTTCATCAACACTATTGAATAAATTTTTTTCCAATGCATATTCAATAAAATGGTACCTATGCCGCATTGCAGCCAAATCCATAGAAGATTTTGGATTTTTCGTATTTTTTCCTTTAATGGCCCAGACATCAGCGCCAGCTTCAACTAATGCCTCAAATTGTGCAAAGTTATCCATGCTTACGGTAATAGAAACAATAGGTGTTGAATAATTTGCCAATGCATAATTAGAATCACCACCATGCTTGAGATACAATTTCAGAGCCTCCAGGGTAAAGTCCAAATCGTGTCCTGCACTAACGATATAGTTAATAAAGTCGCGGATAGAGCCTTCAGGTTTATCTGGAACATAAGGCGATGCGCCATGTTCAAGCAACTTATCAATCGCATGCAGGTTGCGTTGTTTCAGGGCGAAAAACAATAGGGTGATGCTTTGATAGTGGCGCTGGTCAATATCCTGCCGGATTGCCTCCAACTGCCTGTTGTCGAGTGCCTCTCCCGTGCCAATACGGCGTGCCACATTCAATACCCTAGGGTTGTTCGCCTGGGCAAAATAGCGTTCGGCTTGGCGCTTGCCTTGTTTCTGTTTTTCATCCATACCACATCCCCCAAAAGTCAATAAAAAAAGACCACAACATAAAATCGCCAACCACTTCTTCATGTGTCACCTTTTAATTGATATCTACAATATCAGCGACTAAACGAATCAGTTCATCGAAAGTACAGAGTAGTTTCTTACCCGATAAACTGATAGTGCCATCCTCGTGTAAGGTAATGACACTCTTTCCGGCCTTGAGGACGATTCGCTGACCGGCTTCAATCACAATCTCCTCTTTCGTATCGACGTAATAACTCTTGCCTACCGATGTCTCCTTGATTGTACCCACACGTTCAGAATGTATTTTGCCAATACTTTGGTTTTTGTTTTTTTCAACGGACAACTTCAGATTTCCAGTTCCCGGTGGATAATCTTCCGGCGTACCATAAGCGTAACCACGCCCCCCAATGCTGGCTGCATTTCTACCCATTACTTTGGGAGCAATCTTACCGGTTTGTGCTGGCCCGATGGATAAATCCATATCACCACCAATCACTTCAATATGATTGTTGGCTACCTCCATCGCCTTGTTGTGTCCAACTGACTCAACCTGATTGATGTTAACCCTCTGCGTCAGATTGTTTTGAATCATGCTGTTCTGATCCTTCTGCGCATGGATGTAGATCTCCTCCTTGTCGGTCTTGTCATCAAAATACAGCTCGTTATGCCCCTGTCCTTTGTGGGTTTTGGACTTGATCACCATGCGGGTCTTATGTTCGGCCAGTTTGTACGGCGGCCGATGGGTGGCGTTATAGTGCCGACCGGTAATGATCGGCTGATCC
>JAPQLC010000043.1 GCA_030826945.1 Candidatus Thiobius zoothamnicola | reverse complement strand
TCCAGTACCAGACTGGCGGCTTCTTGTTGGAATTCAGCAGGATAATGTGGCTTTGCCATTATTGGGGTCTCTTTTTCGCTTGATTGAACAGGATGTTACCCCTTTCATCTGGTGCGAGGTTATTAGACCACTACATTGATGAATTGGAACTAACTCCGGAAGGTACCCTGTTGGACCGAATTAATTGGACCGAAAAAGGGGGTGGGTGGATTCTGCTGCTGATCTGGCCAAAGTGCGGAAATACGCAGTCGCGCTACCAATAACACCAATGATTCCAGCAAAGCATCGATTGTTAAGACACAGCGGCATTCCCCAAATTTTGGTTACAGAGACGTTATCAACCTGACCAAAAACATTCTCCACTAATTGCAAAGCCTGTTGTATGGGGGTAATTTGATCCGTTCTATATCGGGGTAATGCCCGGCCAGCGTCATGCGGATGATTTGTGTCTGTTTTCAACTATTGTCCAGTCCATGCACTTGCAAATTGCATCTGCCCTCCTGTTAATTTTGCACTTGCCATGGGTTTGTTGTTTCCACAAAACCACCGGGTGCTTGGCTTTGTTGTTGTTGTTGCGGTGTTGCGGATTTATTTCGCCAAGGCGTCGAAGGCAGTTCGGTGAAGGCTTGGTGTATACCATCATTCCAGGCTTTACGTACCGCGACTAAATAGTCATCCGTGGCGCTAAAGCAGGAGCGATGATCTAGATGAAAAGCGTCTTTACGGTAGCAGGATAGTTCAAATGGCGGGCCGACCGTGATATTTGATCGGGCTGTGGCATCCAGTGAGACTAAACAAAGCTGCGCGCCCTCATCAAGGGATAGACTATGGTCAACAATCCGGTCAACGCTGGGTTTGCCATATTTACTTTCGCCGATTTGCAGGTAGGGTGTTTCCTGCGAGGCGGCGATGTAATTGCCTTGTGGATAAATTAACATCAGCCCGTGCGGTCGCCCGGCGATTTGTCCGCCGAGTAATAAGGTTGTTTCGCCACTGATGCCAGCATTGTTCAGGACTGTGCTGTGTTCTTGTTGCACTTGCTGGCTGACGCGACCGACATATTCTGCCGCTTCAAACAGATAACGCGCATTGGCGAGCGTGATGGCGTTGTCCGGTGGATAATCCAGATCGCGCTGGATATGGTTGATCACTTCCTGCGTTGTGGCCAGATTGCCTGCTGACAGGATGACGAACAGGCGATCATTGCCTGGTGTGAATACGTGCATCTTGCTGTATGTGGTGACATAGTCGACTCCCGCATTGGTGCGTGAGTCAGACGCGAAAACCAAGCCTTCTTCCAAATAAAGCGCCACGCAATAAGTCATATTGAATACCTGATTGTTATGAAGGTGATTGTTGGTGTTGCGCAAGCAGCAGGCGTCTGTTTCATACTGAAGCGTTGGTTGAGTTTTGGCTGCTTGTGGGTTCGATCGGATGTTCTGTGTGTGGTTCAGCGCGCTGATTATTGGATTTGGGCGTGAATCCCTGCAAACTTTTTGGGCCAGGCGCTTTGAATTTTTAATGCTTTTGATAATGTTTTCATTGCCTGCTTGGCGGCGGCAGCTGATGCATAGGAGCCGACGATTAATGAATACCAGGGTTTGCCATCAAGTTGACGCGCATAAATGGCGTGAGGTGTCTCGTTGAGGTATTGATTGGCTGTCTCAGTGAGCGCATCCCGATTTCGACCGCTGAGAATCTGCATAGTGTAGTGATCAGGCGGTTGACGCATGATCCATTGGTTGAATGGATCGGTATTTTGATTGGCCCTGCTGTTTTCCATAGTGGCTGGTTGGCTCGAATCCTCAGCAAATGGCTGAGTAATGTCTGGCGAAGGGTTTATGGATGGTAAGTTGGTGGAGGGCTGCCTAGGTAGTGACGTTGGCGTTGAATAAATTGACCTATCGTTTTTTGCAACCACAGGTATTGACGGTGTGTCTGCTTTTACCCAGTCGTTTTTCGTCTTGGCAGATTCGGATCTGGTGGATAGGGTGACTGTAGGAAAGCCGGAATCGCTTAAGGTGATGATCAGGCCGGACAGTTGATAGTCATCTGGTGGCTCATCGCCCAGACAATGTGTGTCCAGGTCATCCAGCGAATGGCGAATTTCCATTGGCGCTGAAGGAAATAAAGCCGACAAGTCCTGCACCAATAAGCCCAGCAGCAAGACAATGGCGATGATGGCGGCGAACAAGAGTTTCACCCAGAGTGGATAAGCGCCGTTAGAGATGGTTATATCCTCACGGTATATGATTGAGCCTTTTCGATGCATGGCTACAACTTTGGCGCTATGTCGCCGATCCTTGGACGTGCAACGGGCTATTTCCTAAGAAGTGATGCTAATAACGACTCAAAGTGGCTTGCAAACAATCAAAAGGGAAATCCTGGCTGATGATGGATTGTCCAATACCTTGTAAAAGTACGAGGCGCAGTTTTCCGTCCATCACTTTTTTATCAATTGACATCAAATCTAGAAAGGTTTCCGCGCCTAATGATGGTGGTTGATCGGGTAGGGAGGCTGAACGCAGTAATTGTCGGATGCGTTGATCATCCATCGCGCTCAACCAGCCTAGTCGATGGGACATATCCGCCGCCATCGCCATGCCTGCGGCGACGGCTTCGCCATGCAGCCATTCGCCATACCCCATGCCTGTTTCAATGGCATGGCCGAACGTATGGCCCAGATTCAACAAGGCGCGCTGGCCGGCTTCTTTCTCGTCAGCGGCGACAATGGTGGCTTTGTCAGCGCATGAGCGTTCAATGGCATGGATGAGAGCTGCGGGGTCGCGCTGCATCAGTTGATGTATATGATTTTCCAGCCAAGTGAACAGGGTGGGGTCGTTGATCAAGCCATATTTAATGACTTCTGCCAGACCGGCGGATAACTCACGATCCGGCAATGTATTCAGTGTGTCAGTGTCAGCAATCACGGCTTGAGGTTGATGGAAGGCACCGATCATATTTTTGCCAAGCGGATGATTGACTCCGGTCTTTCCGCCGACGGATGAATCGACTTGAGATAAAAGCGTGGTTGGCACCTGGATAAAGCGTATGCCGCGTTGATAGCTGGCGGCGGCGAATCCGGTCATATCGCCCACAACGCCACCGCCTAACGCAATCAATGTGCTGTTGCGGTCATAACGTTTTTGCAGCAATGCCGTGTAGATTTGATCCATCACAGCGAGCGTTTTGTAGGCTTCGCCATCCGGCAGAATGACTTCATCAAGGTCAAATTCGCTGAGCGCTGTTTTGACTTTCGCCAAATAAAGCGGCGCGACGGTTTCATTCGTCACCAGCATCACTTTACGGCTTTGGATATGGGGTTTGTAGCAGTCTGGTTGGCTGATCAGGCCTGCGCCAATGTGGATCGGGTAACTGCGTTCACCGAAATCAACTTGCAAGGTTACGGAGTCAGACATTTTGTTGTTACAACAGATCCAGTATTTCGCGCGTCACTAGATTGGCGGATCGGTCTTCCGTCGAGATGATGTGATCGGCGGTCTCAATATACAGCGGCTCGCGTTCGGTCATCAGGTCGCGTAATTTTTTCAAGGGTTCTTCCGTGTTAATAAGAGGGCGGTTGCGGTCCCGGCAGGTGCGCTCATATTGCTGCTCCGGCGAACATTGCAGGTAAACGACAATGCCGCGTGCTGATAGATTCTGCCGGTTTTTGGGACGTAAAACCGCGCCGCCGCCCGTTGCCAGCACCTGGCGATCGGTTTGAGTCATATCTTCAATGACGTTTTCCTCCCGGTCCCGGAAGCCATCTTCGCCTTCATATTCGAAGATGGTGTTAATATCCACGCCCGTACGATCCTGTATCTCTTGGTCAGAGTCGGCAAACGTCAAACCAAGCTGGGTTGCCAATTGTTTGCCAATGGTGGTTTTACCTGTACCCATTGGCCCAATAAGAAAAATGCGATTTGGTTTAGCCATTCAAGGTTAAGAATTTGTAAAGTGAATTGTTGAGCTTAGCAAGCTGTTAAAAATGTTGTTTTGCGGCTGTTTCCAGAAGCCAATGATCTGGTTATTGGCTTTGATCATGCGCCTTTGTCGCACACGGGGTGTGGAGAATTAATTCCACGTCGCGGCGCGGCAGTGATAATGAAAACATGATTTTTATTCATTGCAATGTTGAATATTCAATACTCGTGGCATCAGGCTCAAGCCGACCACCATTGTATGACAGGAACCACCTTCATTTGCGCGAAACCTTTTGGTATAGCGTCAACAAGCGGCTGCGCTTGTTCTCGTGAAGACGCTATCTGGCAATAAAGCCTATTGAGTCGCCCAAAGTTAGCCTTCATCAGGCGAAAGTAAACGCTTAACAATAGCAGGCCTGCACAGGTTTTGCAGGCTTTTGTGGTTAATAATTTACATTGATTGTGTGCAGGAAATGATTAAGTGCTGGACATTGTTGTGTCAATTCGCCGACAATTTACTTTGATTTGTTGGCATATTGTCGAATATTCGGCTAAATGTCCTGCAATCAGGCGAAATCTAAGTGGGCTTTATGGCGAACCTCCTCATCCTTAACGGACCAAATCTGAATTTACTCGGTCAACGTGAGCCGGAGAAGTATGGCCGTGATACGTTAGCAGATATTGAGCGACGCTTGTTGCGTATGGCGGCAGGTCATCAGTTGTCGTTTTTTCAGACGAATGCGGAATCTGCATTGATTGATCGTATTCATCAAGCCGCCGCTGAAAAAATCAGCTTTATCATTATCAATCCAGCGGCTTTCACGCATACCAGCGTTGCGTTGCGTGATGCATTGCTTGGCGTTCAGATACCTTTCATTGAAGTTCATTTATCCAATATTTATGCGCGCGAATCTTTTCGCCAACATTCTTATTTGTCGGATATTGCCGTTGGGGTGATTAGCGGCTTAGGCGCGCAAGGATATGAATTAGCGTTGAGCGCCGCAATCCAACGTATTTAAACGATTTGTTTTTGGTTCGTCCGAGGTGAGAACCAAGTGAGATGAAAAATAAGCGTTTGCCTTCGTCAGCCAATCAATTGGTATGGCGTAATGATTTTGAATATGACATCCATCGCGTATCCCGAAGTTTGCGGATTGCTGAAAGATGCCTTAATGCTAGAACTTTAAAGAGTCATTCCGATTTGATATTTCAGGAGAATCAATAAATGGATATACGCAAAGTCAAAAAACTGATTGAGTTACTCGAAGCATCTGATGTTGCTGAGCTGGAAATACATGAGGGCGAGGAATCAGTTCGCATCAGCCGACATAGTGCCGTGTCGGCTGTCGGCATGCCGGTATCCGCTGTGCAACCTGCCGCTGCTCCGGTCGATGCCGCTCCGTCCGCCGCCGCACCTGCTTATACTGAAGACAAGCCTGCTATTCCCGATGGGCATGCCATTACATCGCCTATGGTCGGGACATTCTACCGCGCGCCTTCACCGACTTCATCGCCATTTGTTGAGGTGGGACAACAAGTCGCGGCTGGCGATACCTTATGCATTATTGAGGCGATGAAGATTCTTAACCAGATTGAATCGGATAAAGCGGGCAAGATTAAGGAAATTCTGGTTGATAATGGTAAACCTGTTGAATTCAATCAGCCCTTGTTCGTCATTGGTTAAGCCGCCATGTTGAAAAAAATCGTTATCGCCAACCGGGGTGAAATCGCTTTGCGGGTTTTGCGCGCCTGTCGTGAGTTGGGCATTAAAACCGTCGCTATTCATTCAGATGCGGACCGGGATTTAAAGCATGTGCGCTTGGCTGATGATTCCGTGTGCATTGGTCCGGCCGCTGCCGCAGAAAGCTACCTGAATGTGCCTGCCATCATCAGCGCGGCGGAAGTGTGTGATGCAGTCGCCATTCATCCAGGCTATGGCTTTTTATCCGAAAATGCCGATTTTGCAGAGCGTGTTGAGCAATCCGGCTTTACTTTTATCGGGCCGAAGCCTGAGACCATCCGTTTAATGGGCGATAAGATCACCGCTATTGAAGCGATGAAAGCGGCTGGCGTACCCACTGTGCCAGGTTCTGATGGCCCATTGGACGATGATGATCAGCGTACTTTGCAGTTGGGGCGGGAAATCGGTTATCCGGTGATTGTCAAGGCTGCTGGCGGTGGCGGCGGTCGCGGCATGCGGGTGGTGCATTCGGAAACCACGTTGTTAGGTGCCATTTCTTTGACCAAGGCGGAAGCTGGTGCGGCATTTGGCAATGACACGGTTTACATGGAAAAATTTCTTGAGAACCCGCGTCATATTGAATTCCAGGTACTGGCTGATACCCATGGTAACGCCATTCATCTTGGTGAGCGGGATTGTTCCATGCAGCGGCGCCATCAAAAAGTGGTTGAAGAAGCGCCTGCGCCTGATATCACTTTGGAGATGCGCACTGAAATTGGCGCGCGTTGCGCGGAAGCCTGTCGTCGCATCGGTTATCGAGGAGCTGGCACGTTCGAGTTTCTCTATCAGGATGGTGAATTTTATTTCATTGAAATGAACACCCGTGTGCAGGTTGAACACCCGGTCACTGAAATGGTGACGGGCGTGGATATCGTCAAAGAGCAATTGTTGATCGCTTCTGGTGAACCGCTCCGCTATGTTCAGCAGGATGTGCGACTACGCGGACATGCGATTGAATGCCGGATTAATGCGGAAGACCCGAAAAATTTCATGCCAAGCCCAGGCGATATTACCCAATTGCATGTGCCAGGTGGGCCAGGTATACGGGTTGATACGCATATTTACAATGGTTATCGGGTGCCGCCTTATTATGACTCCATGATTGGCAAAATCATTTCTCATGGTGAGACGCGTGACTCAGCCATCGCCCGGATGCACGGTGCTTTATCCGAGACGGTGATTGATGGGATAAAAACCAATATCCCACTACAGATTGATATTATGTCGGATAGTCAGTTCGCCGCAGGCGGTGCCAATATTCATTATCTGGAGAAAAAGCTGGGCTTGTAAGCCATGTCGTGGATACAAGCGCATATCATCGTTGATCAATCTCAAGTCGCTTTGCTGGAGTTATTGCTAAACGATTTGGGAGCCATATCCATCGGCTTAAGTGATGCTGGCGATGAACCTATGCTGGAGCCTTTGCCCGGCGAAACGCCATTATGGTCCGCCGTTAAAGTGAGTGGATTATTTGCTGATGATCAGGATATTGATCAACTGCGCGGTGAACTGGAACGATGTCTGGCGCAGGATATCAGTCGTCATTTGACCTTGGAAAAGTTACTGGATGATGTATGGGAACGGCGTTGGTTGACTCATTTTCGTCCCATGCAGTTTGGCCAGCGCATTTGCATTCATCCAACCATTGATCAATCTGCGGATAGTTGCCTTGAGCAACCGGATTCTGTCGTGATCAACCTTGATCCAGGTTTGGCGTTCGGCACTGGGACGCATCCAACAACCCGATTATGTCTGGAATGGCTGGATCAGGCGGATATTCAAGGTAAGCCTGTGATTGACTTTGGTTGTGGCTCTGGCATTTTGGCCATTACTGCATTGAAGTTGGGCGCAGCGTCGGTCATTGGAATTGATCATGATCCTCAGGCCAGATTAGCCAGCCGTGCTAATGCAGAACAAAATAAAGTGGCGGAACGGTTGCAATTAGCATCGGATTTCACTGGGGTGCAAGTTCAGGCGGATGTCATCCTGGCCAATATTCTGGCGAATGTTTTACTGGACATGAGCCAAACTTTGCTGGCCCGGTTGAAGCCGGGGGGCGAATTGGTGATGTCAGGCATATTAAGCGATCAGGTTGACGCACTCATTGCGCACTATGGCGATCATGCGTCAGTCATCCAAATTCAACAACAAGCGGGTTGGTGTTTGTTGCATGTTCGAAAAACAGCATAATGTGAAAACTCGCTGCCCGGGCTGCAAGACGGATTATGTATTATTGCCGACTTTATTGCAGGATACGCATGGCGCTGCTTGTTGCGCGAAATGCGGAGAAATTTTTAATGCATTTGATCATCAGGTGGATTGTGCGGAAAGCACTGCTGAAGAAGCGCCTCATTTGATCGCGCCGCCGATGTTCACCGAACAGGCTTCATCATCTTCTGACAAAAACGCGAAACCTAAAACCGGCTATTGGCGAATTCCGCTCATCGCGTTACTGAGCTTGTTATTGTTTGCCCAGTTGCTTTGGCTATATCGCGCGAGTTTGTTGCATTTGTCGATAGCGCAACCTCTGTGCCAATGGGTGGATTGTCGCGCATTGGCGAAACGCGCGCCGGAATCTTTCCAGGTTATTGAACGCGAAATGCGTTATGAGACCCAATCATCCCAATCCGATGTTTTGTTCTTTGCGCTGCGTTTCCGTAATGATGCGCCATTTGCCCAGCCGCTGCCAGGCTTGTTATTACATTTGTTTGATCATAATGAATATTTAGTGGCGCGGCGACGTTTGGAGCCGGATCAATATTTACCCGGTATGGCTGATCTTCAAGTGGAGGCCGGAGAGATTATTGATGTGCAGTTGGCTTTCGCGGATCCGGGCGAGCGCGCCAGTGGGTTCAAAATCGATTTTTTATGATGCTAAGCGGACTTATGTTAAAACGATTTTTATACTTTTTGGGCATCATTGCCTTATCCGTGAATGGTTACGCTGGTGGCTTGTTGACATCCCAGGCTTTATTACAGGAGGCCAACCAGCAAATCACGGATATCCATACCGAAGCCTTGCTGGAGCAATTACAAAAAACGCCAAACACTGTGGTGGTGGATATCCGTACGCCGAATGAAATCTTGTTGACGGGCGGCATGATTGATGCGCCGCGTAGCTACAATATTCCACAAGGCTGGTTGACGTTCCGGATTGCTGACCATGCACCGGAACCGGATATGCCGATTCTGGTTTATTGCGGCACCAACCAGCGCAGTCCCTTGGCAGCCCAGCGCTTGATGCAGATGGGTTATACCAACGTGAAGAATTATGCGGATGGGTTCTTGATGTGGCGCGAGCGTGGTTTGCCTGTTGAATCCATGGATAAAGCGCTGGATAGCTTGTTATACAGCAAGCCGCAACCAGTCACCGACAATGTCTGGTCGGCGATTGGTGCCACAGCGCCGCCGACTTACGCCAATTCTGGGCATAACAACAATCTCACCTTTATCGTCACCGATGATGGCGTCGTGCTGGTGAATGCGGGCGAAAATTACCTGTTAGCCAAAGCGATGCATGCGGCGATTCAGCAGGTCACTGACCAACCGGTTAAATATGTGATTCTGGAGAATGGACAGGGTCATGCCGCACTGGGTTCCGCCTACTGGAAGGAGCAGGGCGCGCATATTATTGCGCATGCGGATGCTGCGCATGAGTTGGCAAGCCGGGGCGAAAATATTTTGCAGCGCATCCGGCGTAATATCCGCGAAAAAGCGTTAGGTACCCGTTTGGTGATGCCAGATGAAACCTTCCAAACCAACCGAAAAAAGTTGATTGTCGGCGGCGTGCATATTGAATTGTTGCATCTGGGGCCGGCGCACAGTCCGGGCGACATTATGGTGTGGTTGCCGCAGCAGAAATTGATGATTACCGGTGATATGGCTTTTCATGAACGTTTGCTGCCGATTTTTGAACATACTGACACCGCCGCCTGGTTGGAGACTTGGAAGGCATTCGCGGCATTCGATGCTGAAATCATCATCCCGGGTCATGGTGGCCCGACAGACATGGCGACAGTGACGCAATACACGCGGGACTATTTGATGGACATGCGTGCGCAAATCGCTGAATTGATTGAAGATGGCGGCGCACTCACGGATATTCACGAAATTGATCAGTCCGCTTATGCGCATTTGGATACTTACGATGAATTGGCGGCTTTGAATGCCAGCGTCTTGTTTCGACAAATGGAGTTTGAATAATCCATGCAACAGCACTGATTATCCTGCTTGAAGGATTGCTATGATTCGGTACATATTGAATGCATTAACCGCTGCCTGCATAACTTGGCACTTCATTCAGTAATTTATTGTAAGCTAATATTCATATTTTCCCGGTATACTAAGCGCCAAGGCATTTCATGAGGCGGTGCCGTAAAAGGGACTGAACCTCACGAAGACAGTTTTCCTGTTGGCTTTGTTATCTGTGTCAGTGACGACAAAAATACCCTTTTCCGATTCGTATCAATTGGATGATTGATCTCTGATTCATTTAGAGTGTGTTGTCATGAGGCGGCGCTCTAGCTTAAGCAAGAAAATAAATGATGTATTTCCATAAAAGCCTGTTTTGCTGGTTAAGCAAGGTTTTGCTGGTATCCAGCTTGGTTGGTATGCCATTGCATTCGGCTTTTGCGTACGCGCCGCAATGGCGCCCTCTGGCGGCGAGCCAGGCTGAGCCAAGCGTGTTGGGTCGTTTTCGTCCGCTGAGAGAGGAAGTGGCGCTTAACCGCCAAAGTCAACCACCAGTTGTAGCGGCGCAAACGTCCAGATCCGCCCATCGCCAATCTGTTTGGCGTTCCGAATCCGCTGCTTGGGCATCCAGGCATCCGCAGGCCCAGCCTGGATTACGGCCTGATCATCGCCAGCCATTGCGAATGAGGCCGACTTTAGCGCGATCCTGGCCGATCCCGAACAATCGTTGGCGTCCGGTTGGTGTAGACGCTGACGTTAATCCGGCGACTGGTTTAACTGGCGCAGCCCGGTTGGTCGGCCATCAAAATATCTGGCGTCCTTTAAATCTGTCGAGAGCGGGTGAGCAGTCACAATCGCCTGAATCAGAAATGGCGTCAAAAGTGCGCGTGCCTGAGCGATATCGACGGCCGATAAAATTTGAATCCTCTCCGCGCATGACGCCTTGGGCATTAATGCGCCAACCCGATTATCTGGCGGCTGATAACCGGTTACAGAAGCTCCCTTCCCGGCATCACTTTGCGTCTTATGCGCCTTCGGGTCTTCGCACACAGATGCCATGGTTCTCTCATGCTGACCCTTTACCGATGCTGATGCGGCCATATTCAACCGCCAATCGCGCGGTCTGGCCATATCAAGAGGTTAAGAAAACCACAGGACGAGGGGTCTTGCCAGCAGTGAGGCAACGCGCTTTGGCGGATTTGCCAATTGAACGTTTGTGTGCGGATTGCGATAGCTGATAAGGGGTGTGATCACTTTCCAGTGATATGGATTCAACCCAGCGGGCTATCAAATTGGATTGCGCTCATCCGGTTCACCAGTCTAAGTGCAGGGTTAGATATTTTCGTCAATCGCCTGATTCGCAGTGTTTAAGGTAAGTTGCTTCGTAGGTGTTTAAAGCGGTGCGTAAAGCGGATGTGCTGATTAAAGGCGACAGCGCGCGCGCCAGCACATTGCAGTTCCATAGCCCAATGATAGGCTGTTGCCCAAATGCGTAGCGTCCCTGTTGGTCTTGCTTGCTGGCGACAAAATCAGGATCCCGGTTCGGGTTGAATGCGGCACTGCCCAGATCCAGGGTAATACCTATAATGGATTGGTTATCCGTATTCATCATGCCATGTACGAATCCATGGGTTTGCCAGCTTGCAATCAGTTGCGCGGTGCCTTGCACCACAGCGCTAAAAAAACCGGCATAGTCAGGTTTTTTGGTATCCTCGAATTGTGGGTAATGGTGCTTGATGACGAATCGGGCTAATTGGCGTAATGCATCGTGGTTTTGTTGGAAGTAGTAATTCTCGAAAGTGCCAAAACGGATGTGGCTGGGTGCTACGCGTGTGAGTATTGCCGCCCGTTCAAAGCCGGATCGATACACCAGATCACGACCTGCAATAATGCATAAATGCTGTGCAGTAGGGATTTTGAGTTCTGCCAGATGTCGGGACAGGGTAAATTCGTGGCTGCATTCGCTGATGCCAGCACGCCCGTCCAGGTCGCGGCTGTAGGGGGTTGCGCCGACGCCTTTGAGGCTGATTTCGCAAACATTGCCCGCGTGGGCAATATCACCTAACAGCAGTACTCTGCCGTCGCCGAGAAAAGGATTGAATTTACCGAACTGATGTCCTGCGTAATCCTGCGCCAATGGCTTGCTACCGGCAGGAATCCGGTTGCCACTGAAGGTTTCGAGGAACCAGTCGCTTTTTGTCTGCGTTTGGTCAAATCCCAGGGCGTTGGCCACATCCTGGTTAAGCTGGATAAGCTCCGGGTTGTGCAAGCCTTGTGGTTGTAACTCACGATAAAAGTGGCCGCCCAATTGATGGAAACGATGGGTAAAGATCGGTGTTTGCCGGTTGACTATCAACAAAGTGGGCAGGCTTGTTGCCTGCCCACCGCGCTTGTGCTGTATGGGTCAGAAGAAGCCCAAGGGATTGATGTCATAGCTCACCAGCATATTCTTGGTCTGCTGGTAATGCTCAAGCATCATCTTGTGCGTTTCACGGCCAACACCGGACTTTTTATAGCCACCAAAGGCAGCATGTGCCGGGTAATGGTGATAGCAGTTGGTCCAGACCCGGCCAGCCTGAATGCCACGGCCCATGCGATAGGCAAGGTTCATATCCCGCGTCCATACACCGGCTCCCAGGCCAAACTCGGTATCATTGGCAATCGTCAGGGCTTCTGCCTCGTCTTTGAATTTGGTGACGGATACGACAGGGCCAAAGATCTCTTCCTGAAACACGCGCATATCGTTGCTGCCTTCCAGTAAGGTAGGTTGAATGTAGAAGCCATCGGTATGGTCGCCACTCATTGCCTCTTTATCGCCACCGGTGAGTATCTTGGCACCTTCCTGACGGCCAATTTCGATGTATTGCATGATCTTGTCGAACTGCTCTTGCGAGGCTTGCGCGCCAACCATAACATCGGTATCCAGCGGGTTGCCGCGTTTGATGTTTTGCATCCGTTGCATGATCAGGTCGATAAATTCATCGTAAATGGATTCCTGGATCAACAAACGGGATGGGCAGGTACAGACTTCACCCTGGTTGAAAAAGGCCAATACCGCACCTTCCACGCATTTGCTGATGAAGTCAGGTTCCTGCTGCAGGATGTCGGCGAAATAGACATTCGGTGATTTGCCACCCAGTTCAACGGTTGATGGGATGATATTGTCAGCCGCATATTGCATGATTTGCGAACCAACCGGGGTAGAGCCGGTAAAGGCGATCTTGGCAATGCGCTTGCTGGTTGCCAGTGCCTTACCGGCTTCTGTGCCGAAACCGTTGACAATGTTCAGCACGCCAGCCGGTAATAGATCTTTGATCAGATCGGCCAACAGCAGGATGGAGGCTGGGGTTTTTTCGGCGGGTTTCAGTACCACGCAGTTACCGGCTGCCAGGGCGGGAGCCAACTTCCAGGCCGCCATCAAGAGTGGGAAGTTCCACGGGATGATTTGTCCAACCACACCCAGTGGTTCGTGGAAATGATAGGCTACGGTATTTTCGTCAATGTCGCCAATGGTGCCTTCCTGAGCGCGGATGCAACCGGCAAAATAGCGGAAATGGTCTACGCATAAGGGTACATCAGCATTTAAGGTTTCGCGTACGGCCTTGCCGTTATCCCAGGTCTCTGCCACCGCAAGCATTTCCAGGTTGGCTTCAATGCAGTCGGCGATTTTGAGCAAAATATGGGAACGCTCAGTGACGGATGTTTTGCCCCAGGCATCTTTGGCTGCATGTGCGGCATCCAATGCCAAGTTGATATCTTCCTCAGTGGAACGGGCGAAACATTATCAAAATATTTGCCACGCGAGGGCGCTACCCATTCGCCGCCAATGAAGTTCTCATACTGGGATTGGAATTGAACAACCGAGCCTGCAGTGTTTGGGTTTGCGTATAGCATGTAACGGGTTCCTCTATTTCCTGGTGATTTTCCCTCTAAAAAATACTATAGGATGATTACCTGCATTATTAGTCTTTAGTATAAAAAACGATAAAATTTGGACTACTCCCAAAAACAGAATGCAGACAAATAACCCACTCAGTAGCGAGCTTATCGCGAGAGCCACGCCCAGTCTAAGTCATTTATTACTGGATTGTGGCGGCATCTATTGGCTGCAAACCCAACCCGAAAAGCAAGGCCGGATCGCCCTGATGAGATATGCCGATGGATTGGCCGAAGAAGTTTTGGAAGCACGCTTCAGTGTGCGTAGTCGGGTGCATGAATACGGTGGTGGCGCTTATATCTTGCGCAATCAACTGCTTGTTTTTTGCAACGAATGTGACCAGGCGCTCTACTTGAAAGTATCTGGGCAAACGCCTGTGCCGATCACGCCCATGGGTGCCGGTTATCGCTACGCTGATATGCAAGTAACACCTGATTGCAAGCGTGTCGTCTGTATTCGGGAGAATGAAACCCAAGATAATATCGCTGAGCTGATTTCCATTGAATTGCAAAAACCATTTCGCACGCAAATCCTGCATCGAGGCCAGGATTTTTATGCCTCCCCGCGCATCAGCCGGGATGGACGAAAACTCTGCTGGTTGAGTTGGAACCACCCACACATGCCGTGGGATCAAAGCTGCCTATCCATAGCGGACATCACGAGTGATGGATCATTGCAGCATATTACGCATTTGGAATACCCAAACGGCTCTATTTTGCAGCCGAAATGGGGAGAAAAAGGCCAGCTTTATTTTATGTCTGACCACCAAGGCTGGTGGAACATTTACCAGTGGCTTGATCGTAAAGCCACATTCATCACACAAAACCCATTCGACCACGCCAAACCGCCCTGGGTTTTGGGCTTATCTCACTATGCCCTGTTACCCAGGCAGCAAATGGTTTACAGCTACACTGACCAAGGTGCTTGGGTGCTGTGCCTGATTGATTTAACCAGCCGACAACAAAAGACGATTACCCGGCAGTTTGCTGACATTGCGCATATCCAATCGACAAACGGTCTTACCTACTTTATTGCATCCACTGCCACAAGTACCCAATCCATACAATGTTTGTAGTGGTCAAGTAATATCGCACCAGATAAAGGGGGCAATTGGCTAATGGGTAG
>JAPQLC010000042.1 GCA_030826945.1 Candidatus Thiobius zoothamnicola | reverse complement strand
GAACGCAAGAACCTCAACTGGCGCACCTGGATCAAACGCTTGGCGCGCAAAACCATCTGCTTCTCAAAACTCGACTCTATCCAGGACACGGTCATCGGATTGATCATCAACCGCGTTGAATTTGGTATTGATATTCATACCCTGCAACATATTTGACCCACTACCGAAAAGTCGATCCATCCAATGTCTGCTAATGTATGACCTCAATACAAGTTCACCAAAAGGTAACGTCATGAATACTGCGATTCCATCCATTATCATCTCAGCGCTTTTTCTGGTGATGACCTGCACGCACGCCGCAACGACGGATGAAACTCAATATAACCGTATTGCATTCAGCGAACAGGCGGAAACAGCGGTTGAAAACGACGTGTTAGTCGCCGTGATGTTCGCGCAAAAAGAAGGCCAATATGCGGATGAACTGGCTGAAGAAATCAACCAGACGATGCACGATGCACTGGCATTAATGAAAAACACGCCCGATATCAAAGCACAAACCCTGTCCTATCGCACCAACCCCATTTACGACCAACAACGGATCCAAGGCTGGCGTGTCTACCAGGCTATACAGCTTGAAAGCAAAAACAGTCAGCAGTTAGGGCAAAAGATCAGTGAATTGCAAGCGCAGTTACAGGTGCAATCGATCAGCTACAAGGTATCCAAAGAACAACAACGGCGACATATGGATGGGCTAATTGCAGTCGCCTTGAAACGTTTCCAGACGCGCGCGCATCAGATTGCCCAAGCACTCGGCAAAAAACATTATAAATTGGTGAAAATTTCACTCAATACCGGCAACACGGCCCCAACGCACAGAGTCATGCGTAGTCACCTGATGGCCGCTGATGCACGCAGCTCATCGCCACCAGCAGCTTCTTTACAAGCCGGGACACAGCGCCTGACCGTCACTGTCAACGGAGAGATTGAACTCGTGGAACCTTAATCCTCCCGCTCCTCAATCCAGGCTGCCTGGATAGCCTCCAAAATCTTCTCGCCGCAACGCGCTTTATGGTCCGCAAAATCAGGCAGGGCCATCACCCAATCCATCAGATCCACAAAGTTGATTTGGGTTGGGTCAACCTCTGGATGGGCTTCATCCAGACTGATCGCAATATCCAGACTGTCTGTCCACTGCAACGCCATTTTGCACTCCGGTTCGTTTGAAATAGGAAGAAATGTCTGATTCAGACGACACTATCTAATGGTTTTCTTTCGCATGGTTGATCGTGTACTTGGGTAATTCCACCACCAGATCCACATCGCCCACCACGGCCTGACAACTCAGACGCGAATCCGGCTCCAATCCCCAAGCCTTATCCAGCATGTCTTCCTCATCTTCAGTCGGCTCATTCAATGACGCAAAACCTTCGCGTACAACCACATGGCAAGTGGTGCAGGCGCAGGATTTTTCACAGGCATGTTCAATCTCAATACCATTGGCCAATGCTGCATCGCAAATCGTGACGCCAGGGTCAGCATCAATCGCCGCGCCATCCGGGCAAACATCATCATGAGGTAAAAATATGATTTGGGTCATGGTTTATTCGCTTTATTCACTTTGGATCACCCCCAACGCCGGGGTAAAAAACAGGCACACCTTGAAATGTCAACGGGGCTTAAGCGGTTACTGAAATTCATTCACATTATGTCCCGCCATCGCCTGCCTTATTCGGGTATTCATGCGACGCTCAACATAAAAATCACATGTCTGCTCCAGTTCAGTGATGGCCACTTTCAGTTGGTCGGCATCCCGTACTTCAGCAGCGGTTTGCTGTAAATGGGTCAGCGCGCCTTCAATGATTTGACGCTCCGCCGCATTCAACAATTGGTCACCATCATCGGCCAAAGCGGCGTTCAATGCTTCGATAACCCGCGCCGCATCAACCTGTTGTTCGGCCAGCTTGCGTGTTTGCATATCTTCGCCAGCATGCTCAATCGAAGCCTGCAACATTTGTGTGATCTCGCCTTCACTCAGCCCATAAGAAGGCTTAATCTCAATGTCAGCCTTAACGCCGTGGCTTTGTTCTTCTGCCTCAACCTGCAACAGACCATCCGCATCCACGGAAAAAGTGACCCGAATGCGCGCCGCGCCAGCAACCATCGGTGGAATGCCGCGCAATTCAAACCGCGCCAATGAACGACAATCCGCCGCCAATTCACGCTCGCCTTGCAAAACATGCAACGCCATCGCTGTCTGACCGTCTTTATAAGTCGTGAATTCCTGCGCACGCGCAACGGGTATCGTGGTGTTGCGGGGAATGATTTTCTCCACCAACCCTCCCATGGTTTCAATCCCAAGAGAAAGCGGATTCACATCCAGCAACAACATAGCGTTTTCCGACTCATTACCCGCCAACGCATTCGCCTGCAAAGCGGCACCAATGGCGACCACCCGATCAGGATCGATATCCACCAAAGGCGTGGTTGCAAAAAATTCGCCCACTTTTTCACGCACACGCAAAGTCCGGGTTGAACCCCCAACCATGACCACCTCTTTGATATCGTCCACTCTCAGACCCGCATCGCGTAAGGCACGACGACAAGCTGTCAACGTTTTACGAATGAGTGGATCAATCAATTGATTGAAAGTGTCACGCGATAAGGCAATCTCCTGATCGTTCAATCGCAATACGGCCTGTGCTGAATCAGCTAACGCTTCTTTGGCGGCACGCGCCTGCATCAATAATTCCCGTATCAAAGGTAATGCCGGCTTAACATCACCAAAAGAGAACTGAAGCAAAGCCCATTCCACGATCACATGATCAAAATCATCGCCGCCCAAGGCTGAGTCGCCACCGGTTGACATCACCTCAAATACGCCGTTATGCAAGCGCAGAATAGAGATATCGAAAGTGCCACCGCCCAAATCGTAAATGGCATGAACACCATCCGCACCACGATCCAGACCATAAGCCACCGCCGCCGCCGTTGGCTCATTCAACAAACGGAAAACGTGCAGACCCGCCAATCTGGCAGCATCTTTCGTGGCCTGACGCTGCGCATCATCAAAATAAGCCGGCACCGTGATTACCACGCCGGTTAAATCGCCTCCCAGCGTTTCGACTGCCCGCTGCGCCAGCACCTTCAGCATCTCTGCGGAAATCTCGACTGGCGTCAAAACACCTTGAATCGTCTGAATCCTGGGCGTCGCCGCATTACCCTCAACCAATTGATAAGGGAATTGCTCGCCCAAGGTTTTGATATCCTCAGCAGCACGCCCCATCAAACGTTTGATAGAGGCAATGGTATTCAAGGGATCCGACGCCAACGTGGCGCGCGCCGCCTCGCCCACCACTACACCTTGTTCGGTGTAACGAACCACGGAAGGTAGTAAATGTTCGCCAACGGCATCCGGGAGCGTAACCGCCTTGCCGCTCAAAACACTGGCCACCAAGGAATTGGTGGTGCCTAAATCAATGCCCACCGCCAAGCGATGTTCATGAGGTGCCGTTGATTGGCCCGGTTCAGCTATTTGCAATAATGCCATCAGATCATTTCTTCCAATTCAACTTCAGCGGCTTCCGCTGCATGGCGTAGCTTTTGTAAAAACTGCATCTTATTGATGGATTCCTGCGCCGCCACGAGTTGTTCAGGCGCACCCGATTCAAACTGTATCGCCAACTGCGCAATCTGCAACTGCATCATCTGGTCAATTTCCACCATCAACGCATCCAAAGTGGCGGGCGGATCAGCTTGTTGCTTAATATCCGCCAAGCGCTCACGGAGTACCATCTGCTGCATCAGAAACTCACTATCCTGCGTCGTGGCGGTGCTTTGATTCACCTCAATGCCATGGAGTTCCAGTAAATAAATCGCGCGCGTCAGCGGATTGCGTAATTTCTCATAGGCTTCATTAATCAGCATGGCTTGCTGTAACGCCAAACGCTTTTCCTGCTCCGACGCATTCGCGTGCTGATCAGGATGCATCATTTTTTGCAGTTCCCGATAACGTTCAGCCAGTGCCGACGTATCCAACCTGAAATTTACCGGCAAACCCAATAAATCAAAATGGTTCTGAGCCTGATCAAATCGCATGGAATACAATCACCATCACTTTAAAATGCCGCAAAGGTTACACAAGAATGACGGCGGAATCCCGTACAACCAACAATAGTTTGCCCCACCAGTCCATTGACATGCCATACGAATTTCCAGCGGATGTCACCCGTGATCTCCCCAAAGCGCATGGCGGCGCAGCACTACAGGGCCAATTAAAAAATCTGCCGGAGGACTTTCAAGTCACTGAAGATCTCGGTTACCGCGCAAGCGGACAAGGCGAACATGCTTTTTTAGTGATTCAAAAACGTGAATTGAATACATTGGATGTGGTCAGACAACTGGCTCAATTCGCCCGGATCAAATCCATGTCGGTCGGTTTCGCCGGTCTGAAAGATAAACAAGCCATCAGCGTGCAGCATTTCAGTGTGCATCTACCGGGACAACCGGATCCTGACTGGAACCAACTGAATGACGCCCATTGCCAAATACTCGACACACAGCGCCATCATCGGAAAATTCGCCGTGGCAGGTTAGCGGGAAACCAATTCACCCTCACCTTGCGCGAACTCCACGGCGACCGGGTGCAGGCGGAGAAAATACTCGCCGCCATCCAGAACCAGGGATTTCCCAACTATTTTGGCGCACAACGGTTTGGCTGGCGAGCCTCCAATCTGCAACGCGCGTCAAACTGGATCCACGGACGCACCAAAAAAATCAAGCCCGAACAAAAACGCATGATGCTGTCCGCCATGCGTAGCCATCTTTTCAATCAGGTATTGGCCGCGCGCGTCAAAACTGGTACCTGGCACACCACGCTGCCCGGTGATGTGATGCTGCTGGATCGCACTCACAAACAATTTCTCGCCTCGCCTCCAGATGAAGAAACCATACAACGTACGCAAAGACTGGCGATACACCCCAGCGGGCCACTGGTCGGAAAATCCAGCCATGCGCTGCAACCAACTGACCAAGCCGCTGAGCTTGAACGCCATATACTGGCAACTCAAGCCCTGCAACACTGGCCGACATTCATCGACCAACAAGGCGTAAAAGCCGATCGGCGCGCATTGCGTGTATCGGTCAATGATTTGACCTGGGAATGGCGCGATCAACAAACCTTAACGCTCAACTTCAGCCTGCCCGCCGGGGCTTACGCCACCATGCTGATCAGAGAAATGATGGTGGATGAAAACGACGACGCAACCTGATCTGATGCCCCCCAACAACGACTGACTTATCACGGCAAGAAAACACACTGCCCTATTCTTCCTTCGCGGCTGATCGTTTAGGATTGCCGCCAACCTTCCACCCCGCAATTTCAGTCGGCTCAATCAGCCATGTGATTAAGTACAGGAGATAATGATGCAGGATATTCAAGCAAAGGCGGCCAACACCAAATTGGTGATATTTGATGTCGATGGCGTACTCACCGATGGCAGCCTCTATCTGGGCGATGATGGGCAAGAATACAAGGCTTTCAATGCCAAAGACGGACACGGCATGAAAATGCTGCAAGCATCCGGCGTCGCCATCGCTGTCATCACCGCGCGCTCTTCAGAAGTCGTGCGCATTCGTATGCAAAGCTTGGGCGTTAAACATGTTTTCCAGGGTGCCGCCGACAAAACGGTGGCGTACACCCAACTAAAACAAGAAGTGAATTTAGATGATCGCCATATTGCCTACGTTGGTGATGACGTGGTTGATCTACCAGTCATGCGTCAGACCGGATTCGCCATCGCCGTGGCCGATGCGCACCAATTAGTCAAGCAACAAGCGCATTGGACAACATCTCACAAGGGTGGTCGCGGCGCAGCACGCGAAGTTTGCGAGTTACTGATGGAGGCGCAAGGCCAGTTGAAAACCATGCTGGACCGCTATTTGACGTAGCTTGCGTACAACCGCTATCGACGCTCATCCCAACATTGATCGGAAATGCCAAATAGATAGCGGTGTACAAATAGCGGTTAGGATGCTTCCTCCAACCTGCTGCGAAACAACGCATTCACTTGCTGAGGATTCGCCTTGCCTTTCGAGCGCTTCATCACTTGGCCGACAAAAAAGCCGATCATCTTAGCGCGCTTTTCCGGTTCCGCCTGACGGTAATTCTCCACCTGCTCAGGATTGGCAACCATCACTTCATTCACCCAACCTTCCAATGCGCCGGCATCCGTCACCTGCTTAAGTCCCTTGGACTCAATAACCTCATCAGCTCCCCCTTCGCCTGCCCACATGGCCTCGAAAACCTGCTTGGCCAGCTTGCCAGAAATGGTGTTGTCCTTGATCCGGCTAAGCAATCGGGCCAATGCCTGGGCGTCAACCGGCGCATCCTTTATCTCCAAACTCGCTTTATTCAAAGCGGCAGCCAATTCACCCATCACCCAATTGGCGGCCAACTTGGCATCACCACATTGATCAGCAACCATTTCAAAGTAATCCGCCTGAATGCGGCTGGCAGTCAAAATATCCGCATCATAGGCTGACAAGCCGTATTGGGTCTGAAAACGGGAACGCCGCGCATCTGGCAACTCAGGCATGCTGGCGATAATGTCATCAACCCAGACATCGCTCAGTTCGACCGGCAATAAATCGGGATCCGGGAAATAACGATAATCGTTAGCCTCCTCTTTGGAACGCATCGAACGGGTTTCGTCTTTATCCGCGTCATACAATCGGGTTTCCTGCACCACAGCACCGCCATCTTCAATCAAGTCAATCTGGCGCTCAATTTCATAATTAATCGCCTTTTCCAAAAAACGGAATGAATTGATATTTTTTAACTCGGCCCGAGTACCCAATTTCTTCTGGCCCAGTGGACGCACAGAAACATTGGCGTCACAACGGAAACTGCCTTCCTGCATGTTGCCATCACAAATCCCGATATAAGTCACAATTTGATGAATCTTACGCGCATAGGTGACGGCCTCTTTCGCTGAGCGCATATCCGGTTCGGAAACAATCTCCAATAACGGCGTACCCGCCCGGTTCAAATCGATGCCGCTCATACCGCCGCCCAGTTGGGTATCTTCATGCAATGACTTACCCGCATCCTCTTCCAAATGCGCGCGCGTGACGCCGATTTTCTTAATCGCGCCATCATCCAATACAACTTCGACTTCACCCTGCCCGACAATAGGCAGTTCATATTGGCTGATCTGGTAGCCCTTAGGGAGATCCGGGTAAAAATAATTTTTGCGGGCAAATACTGAATATGGCGCAAGCTCCGCATCAATCGCTCTGGCGAAACGCACCGCCATTTCAACAGCGCGCTTATTCAATACGGGCAAAACACCCGGCATACCTAAATCCACTAAAGAAGCCTGCGTATTCGGCTCAGCGCCAAACTGGGTGGACGAAGCAGAGAAAATTTTGGATTCTGTGGCTAACTGGGTGTGAATCTCCAGGCCGATAACGGTTTCCCACTGGGGCATCAAATAGCTCCGACGAAGTCAATTAACGGGAAATTATATCAATTCCCCGGCATCTGATTGAAGTTGGCCCTTACAATCTTTATCCACCACAAAGCGGGTGACTGAAATAAAGACATCTGTCCCATCGCATCAGGGCAGATGTCTATTGCGTCGCTAACCTATGCGCCGCATACTTTCCTCACACATTCAACTGGCACCAATACTGAGGAAATCATCATGAAAATGCTTCTTTCTACTCTGACTGCAACGCTTTTGCTGTCGCAAACGGTTTTCGCTGGCGCAGACTGTCCCGCCGCCCCTAAAAATGAATGGCTTTCCGAATTGGACATGCAAAAAAGAATCATCAATGAATATGGCTACTCCATCAGTAAATTCAAAATTGATGACAACTGCTACGAAATCTACGGTAAAACCGCAGCGGGCAAAAAAGTTGAAATCTACTTCAACCCAACTGACGGCGACATCGTCAAGAAAAAATACAAAAACTGAATCATGTCAACAGCACCACAAACCATCATAATTTGGGATGGCTTCGTACGCCTGTTTCATTGGAGCGTCGCCAGCTTGTTTTTACTGGATTTTTGGGTGCTGGAAGATGGCGACCCGCCCCATGAATGGGCGGGTTACGCACTCGGCGCATTAGTGCTGATGCGCATTATCTGGGGTTTTATTGGACCAGAAAATGCGCGTTTCAGCAGCTTCTTTCCTACACCTAAACGCATCGCGGCGCATTGGCGCGAACTAAAAACTGGCGAAATTGATCCAAACGTTGGGCACAACCCCTTCGGCGGCGCTATGGTGATTTTTTTGCTCAGCCTATTGGTCTTGGTCACTCTATCTGGATGGATGCAGACGCTGGATGCATTTTGGGGCGAAGAATGGGTGCAGCAATTACATGAAATCAGCGCGGATATCACCATGATAGCCGTCGTCATTCATGTCAGCGCAGTTGTTTTGATGCAGATTCTGACTCAAATACCTTTGATACAAACCATGGTGACAGGCAGGCGTCAGATCTAAGTCAGCCGCTCCCAAGATTCAGCACTCCTAAATCCGGTAACGAGTTAGCCACATTTTATAATGGGATGGCGACTGAAACCGTTCCGCATTGTAAAATTCAACTCATGTTACGACCATTACGCTTTGTTTCGCTGTGGCGCGTCTGCATGACGACGCTATCTCAGGAGAAACCATCACTTCATGCATGATGATGACCAACTCGCCTGGCTCGCTTTGCTGCGCGCGCCTCGCGTCGGTCCGGCGACGTTGAATCCCGTGTTGGCGGCTTGCCCGGATGCGCAGCAACTTTTACGCCACCCGCCGGAAGGAATTCCGCAGCATTTGCGCGATTATTTGCATCAACCGGACTGGCCACAGGCTGAGGCGGATTTGCGCTGGTTGCAAGAGAGTCAGACGCAATTATTAACCATCACGGATGAGCAACAATATCCGCCATTGTTACGAAGCTTAAGCGCGCCACCTTCGGTATTGTTTTATAAAGGCGATCTCAATTTGCTGCATATGCCGCAATTGGCGGTGGTTGGCAGCCGCAACGCCAGTCGTGGTGGTTGCGCGACCGGTCATCAATTTTGCGCTTATCTGGCTCGTCATGGCATGACGATCACCAGCGGTTTGGCGCAGGGTATCGATACCATTGCTCATCAAGGTGCTTTGTCGGTGGAAGGCGGGACAATCGCCGTGATGGGTACTGGGTTGGACCGGGTTTATCCGGCCAGTAACCACGATCTGGCGCATGAGATTGCCGACAAAGGCGTGCTGGTTTCGGAATATTTGCCTGGCACCCGGCCATTCAAAGGGAATTTTCCGCAGCGCAACCGGATTATCGCCGGTTTGTCGATGGGGGTTTTAGTGGTTGAAGCCGCCCGTAAAAGCGGCTCTTTGATCACGGCCAGGTTGGCGGCTGAACTGGGGCGGGAAGTTTTCGCGATTCCTGGCTCCATCCATAACCCGATGGCACGTGGTTGCCATCAATTGATTCGGGATGGGGCGAAATTGGTGGATACGGCTGAACATATTGTGGAAGAGTTTGGCGCAGCATTGGCCAGTTTGCAGGAAAGCATCACCCAACCACCTGCCGTTGCAGCCACTGAAGCGCCTTCCGCTGAGTATGACACTTTACTGGAAGCCATGGGATTTGACCCAGTAACCACGGATCAATTGGTCGAACGGACAGATTTCAGCGCAGCAGAAATTTCCTCCATGCTGTTGTTGATGGAGTTAAAAGGTCAGGTCAGCGCGATGTCTGGCGGATTGTTTATCCGTGGGCGAACGTAGCGGATACATCTCCGCACCACTTGAGCGAACTTCAACACCCTGTTAAGACTTATGTTAATCTCAGCGGCTATTTTGGCGTCACGCCCGACGCCTTGCGTATACCGAGGTGAGTCAGCATGCGTATTTTAGAACTTATTGAAAATTTTTCTAAAGGGTGGCGCAGAACGGCATCAAATCTTCACTCCCCGCCGCTTGCGGTGGGCGCAAAATGCTCGCATGCTTTATATGACGACAGTCTCAGGTTCGGTGCCGTTTTATCCCGGTTTTTATTGACCACTGTCGCGATGTTATCACTCAGCGCCTGTGGCTCGCTGATTGATTTTATTGCCCCGCCCGATATTGAGCAGCCAGCTGAATTACGTGAATTCGAGCCGAAAATCAAAATCCAAACTCTATGGAGTGACGCTATCCCTTCGGTGGCGGATTATCTGAATTTAAAACCGGCCTTGGATCAGGATCGTTTATATGTCGCAGGCGGTCATGGTCAAGTACGCGCCCTGGACGCCGCAACGGGTGATGCAATTTGGACGGTTGACCTGGAAGTCCCTTTGTCCGCTGGCCCTGGGGTGGGAGAGGGTCTGGTATTGCTGGGCACGAGTGACGCCGAGATTATCGCCCTGTCCGCCGAAGACGGTGAATTGCGCTGGCGAAGCCGGGTGAGTAGTGAGGTCCTGGCAACACCGGTCGCCGCTTTCGGGCGCGTGGTGGCACGCACCTTGGATGGCAAAGTGATTGGCCTGGATGCTAAAGATGGCATTGAACGCTGGCGTTATCTGCGTGATGCGCCCGTATTGAGCTTGCGTGGCGAGAGTTCGCCGGTACTGAATGGGTTGCAGGTGTTATGTGGTATGGATGGCGGCAAATTGGTCGCTTTGGATGTGCGCACCGGCCAACTTGCCTGGGAATCGACCATCGCCTTATCCACCGGGCGTTCTGAATTGGATCGGTTGGTCGATATTGATGGCGACCCGGTGATTTATCGGGGCAGTGTTTACGTGACCGCCTACCAAGGCGGCGTCGCCGCGCTGGGCGAATATTCCGGCACGGTGTTATGGCGTCGTGAGCTGTCCGCTTATAGTCAGCCTGCCGCCGAAGGGGACGAGTTGTATGTGGCGGATGCAGATGGGGTGATCCACGCCTTTGATAATCAGACGGGTGCTTCTTTATGGCAGCAAAACCTGTTCCAACGGCGCCAGTTATCGGATGTGGCGATATTGGGTAATTTCGTCGCGGTGGGCGATTACGCCGGTTATGTGCATTTTTTACTGCGTCAGGATGGCCGTCAGGCGGCGCGGGTGCGGGTTGGCGATGCGCCGATTCGTAAAGGCTTGTTAAGCGTCGGCGATGTTCTGTATGTGCAAGGCGAAACTGGCGCATTACAGGCATTGCGTCTGGAGTTTTGATGTTACCCGTGATTGCTTTGGTGGGACGCCCTAATGTCGGCAAATCCACGTTATTCAATCAGTTGACCCGGAGCCGTGACGCCTTGGTGGCGAATCAGCCCGGTCTGACCCGTGATCGTCAGTATGGCCTGGCCAAACTGGATGATTCAGCTTATTTGGTGATTGATACCGGCGGCCTCAGTGGTGACGTCGATGGCATCGAGGGTTTGATGGAGCAGCAAGTCACCATCGCGATTGATGAAGCCGATCATTTGATTTTTCTGCTGGATGCACGGGATGGATTGACGGCAGCTGATGAACAAATCGCCGCGCGACTACGCCGCACGGGAAAACCCATCACGATCGCCATCAACAAAAGCGAAAGCGTTAACCATGATATGGCTGCCGTTGAATTTCATGCGCTTGGCCTGGGAGATCCTCTGCTCATCGCGGCGGCGCATGGGCGTGGTCTCAAAACCCTGATCCATCACATATTGGCGAAATCACCCATTGACGTTGCTGCTGCGGATCAAGCAGATATCGCTGTGCAAACCAGGAATAGGGTACGAATTGCGGTGATCGGACGGCCCAATGTCGGCAAGTCAACCCTGGTCAACCGTCTGTTGGGTGAAGAGCGCGTGGTGGCCTATGACCAACCCGGTACAACACGGGACTCCATCAGCATTCCTTTTATCCATCAAGATAAGCCATATACCTTGATTGATACAGCGGGCGTGCGGCGGCGGGCGCGTATTCACCAGACGATTGAAAAATTCAGCGTGATCAAAGCCTTGCAAGCGATGAACGCCGCCAATGTCGTATTATTGGTGTTGGATGCCCACCAAGGCTTGAGCGAACAGGATGCGACTCTGGCTGGACATGTGCTGGAAAGTGGTCGCGCACTGGTGGTCGTAATCAACAAATGGGATGGTCTGGCATCTGATGAACGTGATCGACTGAAAAGCGAACTGGCGCGGCGTTTGCAATTTCTTGATTTCGCCGAATGGCATTTCGTCTCAGCTTTACATGGCAGTGGAGTCGGCCATTTGATGAAGGCGGTTGACGCCGCCTATCAAGCCGCCATGGTGGATTTGAAAACCACGGACTTGACCCGTGCGCTGGAACAAGCACTTGGCGAACATCAAATCCCTCTCGTGCGGGGACGCCGTGTCAAGCTGCGCTATGCGCATCAAGGCGGAAAAAATCCACCGTTGATTATCGTACATGGCAATCAGACCAACCAGGTGCCAGCCACTTATCAACGTTTCCTGCTGAATCGATTTCGTGAAGTGTTTCGTTTGCGGGGCACGCCGCTGAAAGTGGAATTCCGCACAGGACATAACCCTTTCCAAGGGCGACGCAACACACTGACGGAACGGCAGCAAAGAAAACGCCGACGTTTGATGCGACACGTCAAAAAATAAGCGTCGCACAATCGGGCTATCCCGACTGGAGTTGGTTCAAAATATGTTGACCAGATGGAGAACCCACCCGCAATTCCACTGAACGCCCTGATTCAGCATGATCAATCTGGATGGCCAGATCGGCTTCCGGCAACCAGCCTTGAGCACGTTGCGGCCACTCAATGAGTAAAATCGCGGATTCGGCAAGCATCTCACGCAATCCCAGGTATTCGAGTTCTTCCGCATCCGCCAAGCGATATAAATCCAGATGGTAGCAAGCGCCTTTGGGCAATAAATAAGGCTCTATCAAAGTATAGGTCGGACTTTTGACATTGCCCTCATATCCACGTCCGCGCAGCAAACCGCGTGCCAGCGTGGTTTTACCCGCACCCAGATCACCTTGCAGAAAAATCAAGGCTTTGCGATCGATAACTTCACCCAGACGCTGGCCCAGAGCGACTTGCGCTGCAGCGTTGGCAAGATGCCATTTCATGCCGTATTCACCAAGGTTGGTAATTCATCGATCAAATCACTGGCTAACAAACCGCGTTCACCTCGTCTGGCCGCCGCTTGATCAGCAGCAGCGGCATGTAAACAAACTCCACTTTCCGCCGCCGCCTGTAACGACAAACCTTGCGCCAGTAATCCACCAATCACGCCGCTCAGCACATCCCCCATGCCGCCGCTCGCCATCCCTGGATTACCATCCGAACATAAAGCGGGAGGGTTTGGCCCGGCTACGCTAATCAGCGTGCCAGCCCCTTTGAGCACGGCGACACCGCCATATTGCCGTTGCAACCGTTGCGCGGCGGCAAACCGGTCCTGATGGATAGCCGCTGCGCAGTCGCCCAATAATCTGGCGGCCTCGCCTGGATGAGGCGTCAATACCCAATGATCTTGCTGGCGGGGTTGCTCAGCGAGTAAATTCAGCGCATCCGCGTCAACCACCATCGGTCGATTCGCTTTCATGGCGGCGGCATAAATAGACCGTCCCCAAGCGGTTTGCCCCAAGCCTGGGCCAATCACCACCACACTGGCTTGTTGTAACAAAGCCTGTAAATCATCCGGCTGTTCAAGCGCATGCACCATTAATTCAGGCCGTGCGGCCAGCAAACCGGCAACATGCGCGGCGCGGGTCGCCACCGAGACCTTTCCGGCACCGCAACGCGCAGCGGCTTCAGCAGCCATGCGAACTGCACCGCCATAACCCTGATCACCACCGACAACCAAGACATGGCCGAAATGGCCTTTATGCGCCGAGCGTTTGCGAAGGGAAAGTTTGGGTTGCTTGCGCCAGTCAATGCGTCGCGTGGATATCACCTGGCTGGCATAGATAGCCGCTGGCATTTGCAACGCATCGAACACAATATTGCCGCAACAATCCACGCCATCGGCGGTGAACATGCCTTGTTTCAAACCAATGAACGACAGAGTGACATCAGCCTGAATGGCGTCGCCCAGAGCAACGCCGGTATCAGCGTTTAAACCGGTTGGCATATCCAACGCTAATATAGGGGCCTGATGCGCATTCGCAGCTTGGGTCGCCTGTCGCCAGGCACCGCGTAGTTCGCGTTGCAAACCGGTGCCCAGCATAGCGTCAACAATGACATCGCAAGGTTGAGGGATACCACGATAATCACGCCAGGCACCTTGCATAGCTTGGCATCGCGCATGCCAATGCTCCGCATAATGTAAGGCATCACCTTTTAACGCCGCGCGATCACCTAATTGCAACACTTGAACCATCAAACCCGCCTGACAAGCCAGATCAGCCAGCACGAAACCATCGCCAGCATTGTTGCCCAAACCCGTTAGAATCACAATGAAACGGGCATCCGGCCAACGTTGCCTGAGCACCTGGAAAGCCGCAGCACCTGCGCGTGACATCAACTCGCGGCTGGGAATATGAAAATGCTCAATCGCCTGCCGATCCAAAGCGCGCACTTGATCCGCGCGGTATAAGGCGTAAGGTAATTGGGTGGATTTTGGTATTAGGCGAGGCGTCATGCTGGAGAATTGAAGCTGGTGCTTATCTGGTGGAAAAACGCAAGCGATCAGTGCAGTAAAACATCATGCCATGGCTTTGTCCAACATCAGCGCGACCTTACCGAAGTGTCATGGTCTAATGGAAGAAGACACTCAATTAAGAGAAACTATTTAGACATTGAGTGAATATAATGAATCGAAAAAGTCTCTATACGAAGCCTTTAAATAAGGCTCTATCAGCTTAGTTTTAGACCAAGTGCTGAGCCACTACACTGTCGCGAATCGACTACGAGCAACAAGCAATGAAGCAAAAAGTCATGGAAACCTGTCTACTTTTATTTGACCATTACAGCCCGGCTCAGATACCGATACCAGACTCAGTTTTCTTCACCTGCTGATACGGCACCCATTTTCCCTGAAAGGCAGTAAACATCGGCGTAGGGTATGAAAGCAGCGTGAATCTCAGCTTTCGGTGACGGCCAACAACAGGCAAATGAATGACTATCACCTTATTGCTGACTTTGGCGGATTCAAGTTGCCAGTGCAACCCTTAGGGCATCAGCAAAGACATCATAAGGCGTCCGACAGCCGAGGCATTTACGAGGTCGCTGATTGATCTTCAGTACCCCTTCATCCAACCGCTGATTCAACACTTTACTGAAGTCGGTACCTTGCGGAAAGTACTGTGCTGGTTCAGTACCTATGAGACAAATCAAGCAGCCTGGATGAGTTGTTGATAGTAGTCCATAGGCGTCTCCAAGCCAATGCCATCATGTGGCCGATAGTGGTTTTAATAGTGCTGGTATTCGCTGAGCTTTTGGTTGATGGCCTTGAGCGTTAATGCGCCTTGGTAAAAAGGGTAAAACTCATAACGGCGAGTGCCATTGGCACGTTCCACACAACCATTGAGCTTGGGGCTTTTTGGTGGCAAGACAAACAAGGGGAGACCTAAGTCTTTACAGGCTTGTTCAAAGTCATCCCTGAAGTCGCTATGTAGTAGTCTAATAATCTCGTACCACTTGATGGGATAATTCACCGTCAAGCAAAAGAGTTTATATCAATGACTAAAAAGATCTATCCACCGGAATTTAAAAAGGAAGCAGCCAGTTTAGTCTTGGATCAAGGCTACACACGCAAAGCGGCTTGTGAAGCCATGTGAGTTGGTACAACAGCATTAGATCGTTGGATTCGACAATTACGTGAAGAACGAGAAGGAAAAACACCTGAGAAGTCGGCGGCGATTACCGATCCTCAGCATGAAATTCAAGCGTTGAAAGCTCAAGTGAGACAGCTTGAAAGGGAGAAAGAAATCTTAAAAAAGGCTACAGCGCTCTTGGTGTCGGACACACTCAGCAAATGAAATTGGTCAACATCATGAGCGCGAACTATACGAAACGAGAGATTACTAAAACCTTTGGGATCCCCCGAAGCACTTACTACTCCAATCAGGGCTTCCGAATAATAAATCATCCGCCTTGGGATTGAAAAATAGCGCGTTCCCTGAACCGGTCATCGATAGCCGCCTGGAAGCGTTTCGCCTTCATGCTGAGTGTTGAGTCGGTTTGCCCCAAGATATTATTCGCCAACTGGCGGAACTGGTTAAAGATAGCGGGCGTATCGCCTTGGCGAATACGGCTTTCATCTTCCCGGAAGACCATGTTTAACACCCAGTGCAAGCTATTCTCAACCCCCCAATGGCTCCTCGTGGCTTCAGCAAAGGTGTCAATTTCCTGGATGCTATTGATGTAGTACCGCCGCTCCACACTGGTTTTGCCGGTGGCTTTGGTTTCCCGCTTCGCCACCACCAAACCGATACTGTTTAAACCCTTCCATGCCCCGGCCTTTGGCAAAGTACGCAAGTCCGTTGTCAAATAATGCGTACGGGTTTGATGCGGCCATGTCCACAGTCCAGGGTTTCTTTATGCTGCATGCCAGCTTGCGTAAAGCCCGCAGCTTGCGCCGTGTCAAAATAGTCAACGATCGTTTCATGGCGTTGCCCCTGGTTACCTTTTAGTGCCAACACGTAATCGCCTTTTTGCTGGATGATCCGTTCAGCGATGTCGGTTTGGCACCCCATCGCATCAATCGTGACCAATGCCCCTTTTATGTCGAGTAACTCCAGTAAGGCAGGTATCGCTGGATTTCATTAGACTTTTCATCTGTGGCAACCTGGCCCAACGATAAGCGCTGTCGGCAAGCCCAAGCACTGACAACATGTAAGGGGCTTTTGCCTGATTGGCGATGAGGGGAGCGGCGGGCTGTTTTGCCGTCAACCGCAATGATCTCGCCATCAGGTTGTTTGGCAACCCCGTTGACCCATTCGATAAAGCAGGCTTCAAAAGCCTTTACATTCAGACGCCCGATAATCCAGGCAAGGCTGTCTTCGTTGGGTATACCGTTTTCGTACGGCAAGTAGTGGCGCAACCAGTCCAGTTTTGCGTGCCCAAACTGCGCGATGGCACGCCAACCTTCTGCGCCGCTGACCACGGCACAAATACACAGGAATAACACTTCATCCAGCGCGTATAAGCGGTTTTTAGGGCTACGGGGGTCTTTGACTGACTGGAATATCTCAAGCAAACCCTTGCTCATAGTCCGGCTTACCAACAAAAAAACGCAACTATGGCACGTAATGAACAGATTCTTAACTATTTGAGACCTTTGCACGATAGCTAAACGGTTTTCCTACATAGGCCCTGCGGTCAAAAT
>JAPQLC010000041.1 GCA_030826945.1 Candidatus Thiobius zoothamnicola | reverse complement strand
TGGCCTTTAACTTTGCACCAAAGAAAAAAGCCTTTAGCTTGCTATTGACACATAACGCTTGCGTAAGGGGCGCGGCCAACGGCTGTGGCTACGCCCATAAAACTTGGGGCACCACAGCCGCCAGGGCAAAGCTGCGGGGCTTTGCGCCGCGTCCCTTTGACGCACTTGTTATGTTTTTTACCCTATGCTATTGTGTATATATTAATTTTTGCTACACATTTGGTATGGGATAATGCGGACTAATATTGTAATTGATGATGAGCTGATGACCAATGCCCTTAAGGCGAGTGGGTTGAAGACTAAAAAAGATGTTGTAGAACAAGGCCTCAAGCTGCTTATTAAACGTGACGAACAGCAAGCGATACGCGAACTGAGAGGACAGATTACGTGGGAAGGAGACCTTGATGAGATGCGGGGCCGTAAATGATTATGGTCGATACCAGCGTCTGGATTGACTACTTAAACAGCTTGGATAATTTGCATACCGCCAAGCTTGATGAAGCATTGGCACAAGGCACGGTTGCTATAGGCGATGTCATTTTTTTGGAGATTTTACAAGGCATTAGAGAGGATGATGAATTCAGGAAAACCAAGATACGCCTTACAGCGTTGGATAGATATGAAATGTTCGGACACTGGATAGTAGGTAAATGTGCTGAAAACTATCGCAGGCTAAGGAAGGAAGGGATAACTATTCGCAGTACTATAGACGTAATTATCGCAACTTTTTGCATTGAAAATAATTTGCCGCTTTTGTTTAAAGATAAAGATTTTATTCCCTTTGTTGATCATTTGAACTTGTCGCCGGTTTCTGTGGAAACATAACGCCCCATTAACAGGGTGGCTGAGGCGCGCCAGCGACGAAGGCGCTCCTGGTTGAATGGTTGGTTAGGCGATGATTTCGCCACTATTGCTTGGCTGGGACTACCCATTATAAGCTGCAATTTGCGGCGCTTAAAAACCCCAAAAGGCAGGCATTGCCGCTACCTATGTGAAGCGTTTTTTTGTACCTGAAACCCAGCCATTGGCTATTTACATACGGCCAATGCCCGTTGTTTATTGTATAAATCAAAGTTGCTTTTCCCCCTGCCTATACCTTTCGATCAATTTGCCAAACATTTCTTGATAAATATCGCCGTCTTTCACTGCTGCCTGATCTATGGCCGTCATCATATACAACAGTGCTCCTTTTATATTTTGGTCGACGATACCCTCTGCCATATTGATGAGCTCATCAATTTCTTCTGAATCCCCTAGCCGCTTCTTCAGTTCTTGAGCTTTCCTCAGAAGGATAAACTCTGGATCACTGACTGCTTTCATTCATTTTCCCCAACGCCCAGTTGAGAGAAAACTGCTAGACGATGGGCGTATTAAACGCCTAACGCCCGGCTAAGCGGCACATTTTGTTTTGGGCCTTTTGTGCGATAAATGACGCGAAGCGGCATGCACAAAAGGAACAAAGCAGAATGTGTCCGGCGACCGAAGGGAGTGACTTGAGCCGTTTGTTAGCTGCATTTGTTAAAGTAATATTTACGTGTATCAAGTAATACAACCATTACAAGAGTAAATAGATATACGATAGTTAGATTTAAATACTCAATGGACCCTGATGAAATATGATGAAAGCCCCTGTAAACACTAAAATCACCATCGAAGTAAATAAACGAGAACAGCACTATTAAGTAAAACGGAAATGACCAGATAATTATTAGAGTGCTCGCGATTTTAGGATATGGCTCGGCTAGGTGAGCTAAGAACCAGCATGGTATGCCAATGAAAAGTACTAGTAGCAAAACGTCTTCATTAAAAGTCCAAAGATCAACAACACCAAGTAGTAAACCTACACCAATAGCTACTCCCCGGGTATTAAAAAAATAATTGATACCGGCTGGTGGTTCTTCAAAAGTGTATCCGTATCTACGATATTCCATAGAGCAGCTAACGCCTAGCTCACCGGAAAAATGCGAGCGCAGCGAGTGTTTTTTCCGGTGGAGCTATTTGTTAAGTGCCTGGAATTTACACTGGGCTTGCTTAAATGCGCCAATGCTTTGTATACCACTAATACCCCGCGCACCATGTTGGCTATGGGATGAAAAGATTGCCTGGTTTGCCAGAAATGCTGCGCCATAAAAATAACTACACTGTAAAAGCCTATTGGCTGATGGATGCCACTTTACCCAAATAAGCCACCAGGGAAAAGTGCTGAAGAAACACCATACTTAAAATAACCAGCACTCAATAAGTACGCTGGAAACGCCCAACTTAAAAAGGCCACCAAGAAAGCTGCACCGTAAACACAAACCTTAAAATTACGCACCAAAGAACAAAGCCCTTAGCGTGCTATTGACACTTAACGCTGTGTTAAGGGACAGCCAAGCCGCGCAGCGGGTTGGCTGTCCAAGTGAGCAAAGCGAACGACCTTGAACACCTGGTTATGTGACGGAAACACCGGGCTTTGCCCAGTGTGCTGATGTTTTGTGCCCCACCAGCCACCCCACGCACGGTGTTGGCCAGGGGATGATAAAACTGCTTGGCTTGCTGGAAATGCTGCGACACTAAAATAACCACCCAGTAATAACTGTTTGGTTGATGGTTGCCACTTTAACCAAATAAGCCACCAAGGAAAAGTGCGCATAAAACACAGGGCTTAAAACGGCCAACGTTTAATGATTGCGCTGGATACACTCAGCTTAATACAACCACCAAGAAAGTGGCACCCTAAACACCGGCCTTTAATTTTGCACCAAAGAAAAAAGCCTTTAGCTTGCTATTGACACATAACGCCAACTTAAAGGGCGCACGTTTGAAACCATTGATGTTAGTGCTCCGGATTGCTGTTTGAAACCACAACACCGTAAATCAAGCACTGAGTAAGTGCGTCCGTTTGAAGTTTTTGTTAGCTGCTATATTGCTCAAATTGCAGCGGCTTTGGCCCAAAATTAACAAATTCTTTTTGTGATTGCTTCTCCTGTTGCCTAAGTGCCTCACAAATTTTGTTTAAATCATTATCGTAGCGTGCCGCATGTTCTGCGCGGTATTTTCTGATTTCTTCAACAATGGGGTCTTCAATCATGGTATTTCCCTCAATTCTTCTGGTGAACAGAGTTCTGGACATTGATAGCCCAGCCTTTCAATCGTACGGCGGATAGCTGTTTTGGTACTGGCATTGTTGATATGCTTGAAATTCCAGGTAAGCAAAAAATCAATGCTGTTGGCGGCAGCAATACCAATGTGTAATGCATCTTCTTCACTCTTGACTGGCACTGCCAGCGCAGATATGAGTTGTTCAGCTATTACCTGGGCTTCTTCAGATACGCTCAGATTTTTGATATTGGCCGTAATAGACAGACGCCGGGCAGCAGCTTCCGGGTTACCTTGTGCAATTTCCTGCTCAACCAACTCGGAAACGTAAACTGAGAAGTATTGGAGATTCTCAGACCACCAAACCTCCGTAATATTTTGCCGGGCGGCCTTTACCAAATCATTGCTTGGACGTGCCGTGAGGTAACTGATAACCGATGATTCTATGTAGACCTTGGATTTTCATCACTGGATTATACGATGGCCTGGCTCTCGGCAGCTAACGACAAGCATCACCGGCTGTCAAAAGCGGTGGGGCTGTAGCGTAGCGAAAGCCGCGCCGCTTTTGGCAGTCCGCGTGTATGCTTTTGTTAGATTTAATCATCTATACAATAAGCGGATACAGTGATTGTATCATCATCGCCATAGCATCTTTTTCCGCCATGGATGTCGTCATACCCATCCCAGGACACGCATTTATAATTTGAACATGAATTTGAAGGACAGGTATTAGACATTAGACTTCCGCAATCTACTGAGGTAATGTGAATAGTGACTTTTGAATTTGAATATGAGTTATCGATAATTTTGCCGCAATATCCTTTTTTCGATCCCATAATCTTTGTTTTCCATGCCTTTACACACACCTTCTTTCCAACGCCATATTTGCTATACCACTCATTACTCGCCTCTTGTCTGCGCTCTCTTTGCTCGATTTTGTTTTCAGCGCGCTCTAAAGCAGCAAAAATATCCTTCTCGCCGTGCATGACACTGTCTCCATGTCTTTCTTCTGCCAGATCATATGCAGTCCTTCCTTTGTTATCGGTTGCATAAACGTCTGCACCGTAGTCAACAAGAACATCTATAATTTTTGCTGAAATACGATAACCATCACCTCCGTATCCGGTTCTGCAATAAGCAGCATTCATTAGCGGTGTTTGCCCTGCGTTATCCCTAACATCAACATCCGCTCCTTTTTGTAATAAAAGCCTAACAGTATCAAGCTTTGTGTAATCAACAGCTCTTAACAGTGCATTTTCTCCATATTCATTTTTTTCCTCCATGTCAGCACCATTATCGACTAAAAAACCTACTAAATTAGTTGACCGGAAATCAACAGCGTATAAAAACATCTTGTTGCTTATCTCAGCACCATAATTGATAACTTGCTCTATTAGGTCTAGGTGCTCATCATCTGCTACAACCAGATAATGAAGTGTTCTATTAAGGTCACTATCCCTTGGACGAACCCCTTTTCTAATATACTTTATTGCTATTCGGCTAATAACATCAGCATCGTAGGTTTTAGACCTGAGGGTTGTATGGAGTATCTCTTCGTCGGTTTTCCAAAAAAACCAATCATCTGGCCTTTCCTCATAAAAGGAATAAATCAGCAAACCTGAAAATACAAGCAAGACCAACAAAATTAAACCGACTATGATTTTCCTCATGTATTTCGCCTTTTAAAAAATCTAACAGCCTGTTTTGAGGGACTTCGTCCCACAAAACAAGATTATAGGGTTTCCCGCTAATTCTGCGGGACTTTTTTCGGATATTTAATTTAACTGGTTGTTTTTCATAAAAAATCTCTCTTTTTCCGCAAACCGGCACCAAGTTAACCGGGATAAAGTCCTTTTTATTTGTTCTCTTTTTGTACTATATTTAGGGTCGGCACGGAGGTATGTTCCATGTATCAGTCCCCCTTTTTAAACGAGATCAGCCGCTTCATGTTAACGCGGCGTTACAGTAAACGCACGGTGGAGACCTATATCTATTGGATTACCGCGTACATCCGTTTTTGTGGCAAGCAGCATCCCAAAACATTAAGCGGGGTGGATGTTGAGCGGTTTTTAACTCATTTGGCAGTTGATCGTATGGTTTCGGTCAGCACACAAAAGCTGGCTTTGAATGCCCTAGTGTTTTTGTATGATAAGTTTTTAGATCAGCCGCTGGGGGATGTCTCTCAGTTCAGGCGTACTCATCGCCAAGCCAAGTTGCCCACGGTATTGACTGAACCGGAAGTCGCCGCCTTGTTTGCGCATTTGCCGGTGCAATACCGCTTGTTGATTGGGCTTTTATACGGTTCCGGCCTGCGGCGGCTGGAGTTATTGCGTTTGCGCGTACAGGATGTGGATATTGATATGAAGCAGTTGCGCATTTGGAACGGCAAGGGGTTTAAACACCGTATTACCACTTTGGCCGTTGAATTGATTCCGTTCATTGAAAGGCAAATTCAGCGGGTTAAATGGTATTTAGAGGAGGATTTACTTAACCCAAATTTTGCGGGCGTGTGGATGCCCGATGCTTTGGCACGTAAGTATCAAAAGGCCAATAAAACATTGGCCTGGCAGTATGTGTTTCCATCCCCTCGACTTTCTGTTGATCCGGTTTCCGGGTTAATACGCCGACACCATCTGGATGAATCGGCGCTTAACCGTATTATTAAGGCCGCTGCCAGCAACGCCGGGATTGGTAAAAATGTGAGTTCTCATACATTGCGCCATTCGTTTGCGACCCATCTGTTGCAAAGCGGTTGTGATATCCGCACCGTGCAGCAACAGTTGGGACATGCGGATGTCAAGACGACTGAAATTTACACCCATATCATTAAGCAGGGGGCCAACGGCGTACACAGCCCATTAAGCCGTGTTTTGGCGCAATAACCCGATTGATACAGATCGCCCCTCGTCGCATCCTGCAAACTTAAATCATGATTAACCAGCCCTCATAGCCCCATTATCCTCCTCACACCAAAACCCGCTCTATCCCCCCCGCCTTAACCTGCTCAATAAATCGTCTCTGCCAGCCTTCACCCAGCAAATGCTTAGCCAGTTCGACCACGATGTAGTCGGTCTTCAGGCCGGTTTCGTCGCCGTAGCGCGTCAGGCCTTGTTGGCAGGCCGGGCAGCTGGTGAGTAGTTTCACATTGCCTTCTTTGGCTTGGTTTGCGCCAGTCAGCGCCTGTATGCCCTGGCGCAGTTCCGCCGATTTGCGGTAGCGCAGTTGGTTGGCGATGTCCGGTCGCGCAGTGCCCAGGGTGCCCGCCTCGCCGCAGCACCGGTCGGATAGCGGCACTGCCTGGCCCATCAGTTGGCTGGCGACTTGTTCAGGCGCATGTTGTTTCATCGGGCTGTGGCAGGGGTCGTGGTACAGGTATTGCGTGCCTTCCACGCCTTCAAGCCGGATGCCCTTTTCCAGCAGGTATTCGTGGATGTCGAGCAGGCGGCAACCGGGGAAGATTTGGCCGAATTCGTATTGAAGCAGTTGATCCATGCAGGTGCCGCATGAGACCAGCACCGTTTTGATGTCCATATAGTTCAGGGTGTTGGCGACCCGGTGGAACAGCACCCGGTTGTCGGTGGTGATTTTGTGACCTTTTTCGTGTTGGCCCGCGCTGGTTTGCGGGTAGCCGCAGCACAGGTAACCGGGTGGCAGCACGGTCTGTGCGCCAACCCGGTACAGCATCGCCAGGGTCGCCAAGCCGATGTCGGAGAACAGCCGTTCGGAGCCGCAGCCGGGGAAATAAAACACCGCGTCGCTGTCTTCGTCGATCTTTTGTGCGTCGCGCACTATCGGCACATAGTGCGGGTCTTCCAGGCCCAGTTCGGCGCGGTAGGACTTTTTCGGCAGCTCAACCCGGATCGGGCGGCGCACCAGTTCGACCGCGATTTCGTTTAGCTTGGGTTTGCCGCCGGTCGCTTGCGGCAGTCGTTCCGGTTTGCCGAGCAGGCCGGTGCGCTTGACCAGATCGTGCGCCAGGCTGAGTCCCTTGAAGCCCCAGTCGGCCATGCCCTTGCGCAACAGTTTGATTTGGGCCGGGTGGGTCGCGTTGAGGAATTGCATGGCCGCCCAGGTTCCCGCGTTCCAGCGTTTTTTGCCTGCTTCGGTCAGTATCTTGCGCATCCGAATGGTCACTTCGCCGAAGTCGATATTCACCGGACAGGGCGCTTCACATTTGTGGCAGATGGTGCAGTGGTCGGCGATGTCGTTCATTTCGTCGAAGTGTTGCACCGACAGGCCGCGCCGGGTTTGTTCTTCGTACAGGAAGGCTTCAATTACCAGGCCTGTGCCGAGTATTTTGTTGCGCGGCGAGTACAGCAGGTTGGCGCGCGGCACATGGGTCATGCACTTCGGTTTGCATTTGCCGCAACGCAGGCAGTGCTTGATGTCGTCATTCAGCGCGCCCAGTTCGCTTTGTTCCAGGATCAGTGCTTCTTGCTGGACCAATCTTAAAGAGGGCGTGTAAGCGCCTTGCAAGCCCGAGCCGGACATCAGCTTGCCGCGATTGAAGTGTTGCTCCGGGTCAACCCGGTTTTTGTATTCAGCAAACGCCTGTAGCTTGGCCGGTTCCAGATAATGCACCTTGGTCAGGCCGATGCCATGTTCGCCCGAGATGACCCCATCCAGCGATTGCGCCAACGCCATCACCTGATCAACGATGCGTTCCGCCGCGTGCATCATGCGGTAGTTGTGCGAGTGTACCGGGATGTTGGTGTGCACATTGCCGTCACCGGCGTGCATGTGCAGCGCTACGAACAGGCGGTTGTTTTTGATCTCGGCGTGCGCAGCGCGAAACCGTTCGCGTAACCCTTCCAGTACTGTGCCCTGCAAAAATTCTTTCAGCGGATGTTTCAGTTCTTCGCGGTAAGACACTCGGATATCGCGGCGTAGCAGCATGTCGATGACGGTGTCGCCTTCGCGCATCCGTTCGCGCTCCACATCCAACAAGACCGATTGTTCCGCCGCTGGCGCATCGAAATTCGCCAGCAAAGTCCGCCAGCGTTGCTCGACTGATTCGATCAGCTCACGCGCCTTGTCCAGCTTGGCTTGCTGGAACTCACCTTCGGTTGATGGTGCGCCCGCCAGAATGTGTTGGAATGCGGCGATGGATTCGAGTTTGTTGCTGATCGATTGTTCGATATTGATCCGCTCAATACCGCGGTTGTATTCGGCCAGCCGATCCAGTGGAATCACCACGTCTTCATTGATTTTGAATGCATTGGTGTGCGCCGAGATTGCGGCGGTGCGTGCGCGGTCGGCCCAGAATGATTGGCGCGCTTGCGCCTCGACCGCGATAAAGCCTTCCGCGCCACGTGCATTCGCCAGGCGCACCACCTGGCTGGCGGCCGCGCCGACCGCTTCCGCGTCATCCGATACCAGATCGGCGATCAGCACCATCTTGGGCGTTTCGCGCCGCGCGGCCTTGGTGCTGTATTGCACCGCCTTGATGTAGCGGTCGTCCAGATGTTCCAGCCCGGCGATCTGCACGTCCGCGTGTTGCTGGATGAAGTCGGTAATCTCGACAATCGCAGGCACCGCTTGGGCCAGATCATCACCGAAAAATTCCAGGCAGAGGGTGCGGATTTGATCCGGCATCCGGTGCAGCACAAAACGTGCCGAGGTGATCAGACCATCGCAGCCTTCCTTTTGCACGCCGGGCAATCCGGCGAGGAATTTGTCCGTGACATCCTTGCCCAGTCCGGTCTTGCGGAAAGCGCTGCCGGGCAGGGTGATCGTTTCGGCCTCGCCCTGTGGTGTGATGCCATCCGCCTGGTAGCGTTGGATCTGAAAACTGACTTTGGCCTGTTCGTGAATCTTGCCCAGGTTGTGGTTCAGCCGGGTCACTTCGAGCCAGTCGGCCTGCGGCGTGACCATGCGCCAACTGACCAGATTATCCAGCGTGGTGCCCCACAGCACCGCCTTTTTGCCGCCCGCGTTCATCGCAATGTTACCGCCGATGGTCGAAGCGTCTTGCGAGGTTGGATCGACCGCGAAGGCCAGTCCATGCCGCTCGGCCAGCTCGGACACCCGCCGGGTGACCAGGCCAGCGCCGGTGCGTACCGTGGCGGTGGTTTCGGTCAAGCCGGGCAGTTGGATCGGCTCAACTTCGGACAGGTCTTCCAGTTTTTCGGTGTTGATCACCGCGCAGTGCGCGTCCAAGGGAACGGCGGAACCGGTATAGCCAGTGCCACCACCGCGCGGTATCAGGTTCAGGCCGCATTCGATACAGGCGCGCACGATTTCGGCCACTTCTTGTTCACGATCCGGCGTGATCACCACGAAGGGCATTTCAACCCGCCAATCGGTTGCGTCGGTCGCGTGCGAGACGCGCGCCAGGCCGCTGAAGTCGATATTGTCCTGGCGGGTGATTTTGCCCAGCGTACGCCGCACCCGGTTGCGTAGTGCGGCGCGTTCACCGAAGCAGTTGGAGAATTTATCCACCGCTTGACGTGCCGCTTCCAGCAGGCGGGCCGCATCCGGGTTGTTGTTCAGGCGTTGTTCAAATTGATGCAGGCGGTGATTGAGTGCTTCGATCAGCGCGTTGCGCCGGTCGATATGCTGGATCAGGTCGTCTTGCAGGTACGGGTTGCGTTCAACCACCCACATGTCGCCCAGCACCTCGAACAACATCCGTGCGGAACGACCAGTGCGCCGTGTGCCGCGCAGTTGTTCAATCAGGTCCCAGTGGGCTTCGCCCAGGTAGCGGATGACGATTTCACGGTCGGAGAAGGAGGTGTAGTTGTACGGGATTTCGCGGATACGCGGCATGATGGTGGGAGGAACGACCAAAACCGCCATTCTAACGGTGACATAGAGAATGAACCACTATCAAGGCAAGCGGGTTATTAGTGAGCCGAATATGTCGGGATTGATGATTTCCCATTCGGATTCAATCCGTTATATTCACCAATCGGATTTTTCGTCACTGACTATTTGCATTTTATGTTGCCAGGGCATGGAAGAGAATCAATCGTTTGATGTGCTGATTATTGGTAGTGGGGCGGCCGGACTGAGTTTGGCTTTGCGTTTGCCGGATGCCGTGCATTGCGCCATTGTCGCGAAACGGGAGTTGACTGAAGGTAACACCTTATACGCCCAAGGTGGTATTTCCGCTGTACTCGATTCCTGTGACTCGGTGGAATCTCATGTCGAAGATACTTTGCAGGCTGGTGCCGGATTATGCCGGGAAGATGTCGTACGCAAGGTGGTTGAGCATGGCCCGGGTAATATTCATTGGTTGACGGGTGAGGGGGTGGCGTTTACTCAGACGCCAGCAACTGGCGATTCTAATTTTCATCTTACACGGGAAGGCGGTCATAGTTATCGTCGGGTGGTGCATGCGGCGGATGCAACCGGGCGCGCGGTTGAGACGAGTCTGGTTGAAAAAATCCATAAACGCCGGAATACCCGATTTTTTGAATATTGCGTCGCGATTGATTTGATTCGTCAGCGCGAGGGAGAGGGTAAGCAGCGCTTTAAACGTTGTTTGGGCGCTTATCTGCTCAATTTGAAGACCAATAAAGTTTTTTCTGTGTCAGCCAAATGCGTGGTGTTGGCGACTGGTGGAGCCAGTAAGGTTTACTTATATACCAGCAACCCGGATGTGGCGACTGGTGACGGCATTGCAATCGCGTGGCGTGCTGGCTGTCGCGTCGCCAATATGGAGTTTATCCAGTTTCACCCAACCTGTTTATATCATCCGCAAGCGAAATCGTTTTTGCTGAGCGAGGCTTTGCGAGGGGAGGGAGCTTGGTTGTGTTTACCCAATGGGGAGCGCTTCATGCATCGCTATCACGCCCGTGCCGAATTGGCACCCAGGGATGTGGTGGCGCGGGCGATTGATAGCGAGATGAAACGTTTGGGCGCGGATTGTGTTTATCTGGATATCAGTCATCAGCCGGTGGAATTCGTGCTGGCGCATTTTCCGACGATTCAGCAACGTTGTTTGGAGTTGGGATTTGATCTGAGCCGTGAGGCGGTTCCGGTGGTTCCCGCCGCTCATTATACCTGTGGCGGCATCAAGGTGAATGCGCATGGGGAGACGGATATCAGCGGTTTATATGCCATTGGCGAAACCGCCTATACGGGGTTACATGGCGCTAACCGGATGGCCAGTAATTCACTGCTGGAATGTCTGGTTTACAGTGAACTGGCGGCCCAGCATATTTTTTCGAGCTTGCCGAATATTCCTGCGCCGGATACGCCAGCGGTTTGGGATGAAAGCCGGGTGACGGATTCTGATGAAGAAGTGGTGGTGGCGCACAACTGGGATGAACTGCGTCGTTTCATGTGGGACTATGTAGGCATCGTGCGCAGTAACAAGCGTTTGGCGCGGGCTAAGCGTCGGGTGGATATGCTGCGGCATGAGATTGAGGAGTATTATACGAATTTCCGGGTATCCAATGATTTGCTGGAATTACGTAATCTGGTTGAAGTGGCTGATCTGATTATCCAGTCGGCGCAACGTCGTCGGGAGAGCCGGGGCCTTCATTATAATATTGATTTCCCGGATACGGATGAGAATCAATTGGAACCAACGGTTTTGATTCCAGATAACTATGCGCCGCGACGGGCGCATAAATCACCGGTTTTGGTTTGAATGAGGCATTCGATGGTTGACCTTTTGCGCCAGATCGGCTGGGCAAACAAGGAAAGTAAAAAATTATATTGACAATTAAGTATTTTCTTATATACTAACAGCCATCGACAAGTTGTGAGCTGTCGAAACAGACGTTCTCTCAATCCATATAAATTTTAGGTGACTACCATGAAAAAGATCATTGCAATCGCAGCTATCATTGCCTCCGCTCAAGCTGGCGCTTTCTGGGGATTCGACAACGACTCAAACAGCAGCACCAATGGCGCTTATAACGGTAATGGTGATTTTGTCGGTAACGGTACTGGCGAAGGCGAAGCGACTTTCTCCATGACTTTCACTGGCAAAGGTAAAACAAACGGTGATTTCCGTGGTAACGGCGACACTGACGGTAACTGGACTGGTTACAACTACCCTCACCAGCCTTACTACTATGGCAACCCATACTATGCGCCTCAAGCACCTGTAGCGCCTCAAGCACCTGCTGCTCCAGCCGCTCCTGAAGCCAAATAATTCAGTCCTCATCTGAATTTCCAGGTTGAGAAACGCTCCCGAAGTGATTCGGGGGCGTTTTTTTATGCCGGCTGTTTATTGGTACATTTCACGCAGCCGTTGTTTTTCTGCTTCACTCATTTGTGATGGCGGTTGGTTTTTTTGCACCAGTTGTTCGCGTTGTTCGCGTTGATTTTTCGCCAATAAACCGTTGAGGATATGGCGCAGTTGTTCAGCCGCATCGTCTTGCACGGTGATTTCAGTCACCGCCAGCCGGGCGAGGTGTTGACGTAATTTGGGATCCGGTTCTTGTTCGACCAAACTGGCCGTGGTGGTTTGCGGGTTCTGCCGGGCTTGATGAATGAGGGTGGATAATGTGTCAATGCCTGGCGTGTTCAGGGTTTGCCAGTGATCAGGTAGTGAATGTTGGGCGATTTCCGGGTATTGCAGCACTAATGCGACTGCGCGCCTTAGTGGCGGCATGGTGCGGGTGTTTTGCGGTGGTCGCCGGATAGTAGGCCGTTGGATTTCTGGCGGAGGGGCGGGTATCTGGGTTGTCAACCCGATCCGTTCATCCAGTTGTTTCTTCACCATGGCGCGAAACGTGCTTTCTGGCAGCTTACTGATTAATGGCTTGGCGAGTTCGGCCAGTTGGGCTAAGCCATCAATATGATGAGTATCGACCTGACTTTCCAGTTTGTCGAAGAGAAATTCGGATAATGGTTGAGCCTGGTTGATTTTGTCCTGAAAGGCATCAGGGCCGATGTGGCGCACCAGGCTATCTGGGTCTTCTCCATCTGGCAGGAATAAAAAACGGGCCTGACGGCCTTCCTTGATCTGTGGCAGTACGGTTTGCAGCGCTTTCCATGCGGCGTCTTGCCCGGCGCGGTCGCCATCAAAGCAGAAGATGATTTGTTGGCAAGTGCGGTAAAGCGTACGGATATGTTCCGTGGTGGTGGCCGTGCCGAGGGTGGCGACCACATTGCGGATATTAAATTGCGCCAATGCGACTACATCCATATAACCTTCCACAACCAAAATGTTTTCCAGTTGCCGATGCGTTTGACGGGCTTCATAAAGTCCATACAGTGCTTGGCTTTTGTGGAAAATGGGGGTTTCGGGGGAGTTCAGGTATTTGGGTTTGCCGTCATTTAACAGTCGGCCGCCAAAACCGATCACTCGGCCCCGCCCATCCCGGATTGGGAAAATAATGCGATCACGGAGTCGATCATAGTATTGCCCCTCAGTTGCTTTGACTAATCCAGCCTTGCTCATTAATGCCATGGAGGTATTTTTGCCAAAAAACTGAATCAGGTTATTTTTCCCCGGAGGCGCGAAACCCAGGCGGAAGGCCGCAGCGGTTTGTCCGTCCAGTCCGCGTGCTTTCAGGTAGTCTACAGCACGGTGCGCCGCTTGGTGTTGGCGTAGTTGTTGGGCGTAGTAGTTGGCCGCCTGAGCCAGGAGTTGGTAAAGCGGTTTATGATCCGTTCCCTGGTTGAATGGCATGTCGCGAGGGATGGTCAAGCCTTGCTGAGTCGCTAATTCTTCAATCGCTTCGGAAAAACTCAGGCGTTCATACTCCATTAAAAAACCGATGGCCGTACCATGAGCGCCGCAGCCGAAGCAGTGGTAAAACTGTTTGGTCGGACTGACGGTGAAAGAGGGGGTTTTTTCATGATGGAATGGACAGCAGGCTTGATATTCGCGACCTGCTTTTTTTAAGGGCACACGCTGGTGAATGAGTGCGACGATGTCCACCCGGCTGAGTAGTTCATCAATAAAAGGTTGTGGGATTTTTCCAGTCATGGAAGCGATGATAAGTGGATGCAATTTGCAAGCGTACTTCCAACACGCTTGCGTAAATTCTTATGATTGGAATGATATTTTCTGTCTTTAATTCCGTGACTGAAACCGGGTTGTTCACGTTTCATCAGGTTTGATGGATAGTCAAGCATGCCCAATGAGGAGGCAACCCGGTTTACAGCGATTGATGTGTCATTCATCGACGGGGAATACGCAACGATAACCAAAGTCTCAGTCGCGCAGTTTGACTGCCAGTTGATCCGCCAATGCCGCCAACACCGTGGTGGTTGCTTGTTCCACCGCCTGATCCGTCAGGGTTTGTGAGGAATCCTGTAGGGTCAGGTTTAATGCCAAGCTTTTCAAGCCTGGCTCAACATGTTCTCCGGTGTAAACGTCAAACAATTTGATGCTGCGCACAATATCCGGCGCAGCGGCGCGTGCGACATCCCAAACTTGTTGATAGCTGATTGCTTCGCTTACCAATAGCGCCAAGTCACGGCGAATGGATGGGAATTTTGATAAGGCCTTGAAAGACGGCAACTCACTGGCACCAAGTTCTGATAAGGCGATTTCAAACAGCAATACGGTGGGTAAACTCAGTGTGTTTTGTATTTCCGGGTGCAGCATCCCTATCCAGCCGATCGGCGCGCCTTGCCGCCAAATGCGCGCTGATTGTCCCGGGTGCAGGCTGGCGCAATCGGTAGCGGCGAAAGTGCATGCGCCTGGATCGTCCAACTGGCTCAATACTGCCTCAAGATCCCCTTTCAAATCATAAAAATCCACTTTCCGACCGGTTTCGCCCCATTGCTCGGCCAATGCAGTGCCGCAAATAGCGGCGGCTAAATAAGGCTTTTGCTCCAGTTTGTCTTCTTTCACGAAAGTCAAACCGCTTTCAAAGATGCGCACTCGTTCCTGTTGACGGGCTAAGTTGTACTGTAACGTACTGAGTAATCCAGGCCATAAACTGGCACGCATGATGGACATGTCTGCCGAGATTGGGTTGGCGAGCGTGACGGCTTGCGTCTTTGGCGTTATCAGGTTAGCCATGTCTGGACTGATAAAGCTGTAGGTGATGACTTCCTGGTAATCGCGATCCACCAGCATTTGTTTGGCGCGATCCAGGCTGAATGCGGTTTCAGGTTTCGACGCCATGCTGACTGGTGCGGCGCTCAGGCCCGAAGGAATTTTGTTATAACCGTAAATACGGCCAATTTCCTCAATCAAATCGACTTCAATGGTCATGTCAAAGCGCGCGCTTGGTGCCGTTATTGCCCAACCATCCGGTTGTTCCATCACTTGCATGCCTAAGCGGGTCAGGATATCCACGACGGTGGCGTCTTCAATATTGATGCCCAATACCCGGGTGATGCGTTCTCGACGCAAATAAATGGGTTGGCGTTGCGGTAAATCAGTCTCGTGGGTTTGCTCAACGATTGGGCCAGGTTGACCACCGACGATTTCCAACAGCAAGGCGGTGGCACGTTCCATCGCCAAGTGCTGCAATGCATAGTCCACGCCGCGTTCAAAACGGTGTGATGAATCTGTATGCAAACCATAAGTACGCGCTTTGCCAGTAATTGCCAGTGGCGTGAAGAAAGCCGCTTCCAACAGGATATCTGTCGTGGCTTCGCTAACCCCGGATGCCGCGCCGCCCATGATACCAGCCATTGCCAATGGCTTGGCGTGATCGGCAATTACCAGCGTATCTGCTTGCAGAGTGACTTCATTGCCATCCAGCAGCCTGAGTTTTTCGTCCGCTTGTGCCATGCGTACCTGAATGCCGCCTTGAATCTGCGCCAGATCAAATCCGTGCATTGGTTGACCCAATTCCAACATGACATAATTGGTGACATCCACCACCGGTGAAATGCCGCGAATGCCGCTGCGTCGTAGCCGCTCCAGTAGCCAGTTTGGTGTTTCTGCTTGTGGGTTGACGCCTTCCAGCACGCGGCATAAATAACGTGGACAAGCGCTTGGGGCTTGCACCGCCACTTTGCAAACGGTTTTGGTTTGCGCCGGCATTGGATTGATCGCCGGAATGGATAATTCAGACTGGTTAAGCACGCTGACTTCGCGCGCGATTCCAGCCACGCTGAGGCAATCACCCCGGTCCGGCGTCAAATCCACTTCAATACAGGCATCATCCAACATGAGATAGGCACGGAAATCAACGCCGATCGGCGCATCATCGGGTAACGGCATAATGCCTTCGCTGGATTCCGCCAAGCCGAGTTCAGCAGCGGAACAAATCATGCCCATGGATTGGACGCCGCGTAGTTTGGTTTTCCTGATTTTGAATTCAGGTGACAGATGCGCGCCTAGAGTCGCCACCGGCACGCGCATGCCAGCGGCGACATTTTGAGCGCCGCAGACAATCTGCACGGATTCATCAGCGCCAATGTTGACTTGGCATACGCTTAATTTATCGGCATCTGGATGCTGTTCGCGGCTCAGCACCTCGCCCACAACCACACCATTAAATGGGGGGGCGGCTGGTTCAACTGAATCAACTTCGAGACCGGCCATACTCAGCTGATCAGCGAGTTCATTGGTCTGAATACTTGGGTTGGTCCACTCACGTAACCAGGCTTCACTAAAACGCATTTGGGTTTCCTACTTGTTTTGCATCAGCATGACTGATGCTTGACAGTCGTCAATGTCATTTATGGGGAGATATTGGATGAATGGGCATCAAGCCGCAAATTGACGCAAAAAACGTAAATCGTTTTCAAAAAACAAACGCAGATCGTTAACGCCATAACGCAACATAGCCAAGCGCTCGACTCCCATGCCAAAAGCGTAGCCGGTATAGGTTTCACTATCGATATCGACATGGCGCATGACTTCAGGATGAATCATGCCGCAACCCAGCACTTCCAACCAGCCGGTGTGGCTGCATACCCGACAACCTTCTCCGCCGCACATCACGCACTGGATATCCACTTCAGCGGATGGCTCGGTGAAAGGGAAATAGGAAGGTCGGAAACGCACTTTCAAATCGTCACGTTCAAAGAAGATTTGCAGGAAGGCATTCAAGATGCCCTTCAGATCAGCGAAAGTGACTTGATCATCCACCATGAAGCCCTCAACCTGGTGGAACATCGGCGTATGGGTTAAATCCGAATCACACCGGTATACCCGGCCCGGGGCAATCACTTTCAATGGCGGTTTGGCATGCTGCATCACGCGAATCTGTACTGGTGAAGTATGGGTGCGTAAAAGCAGATGCTCGTCAAAATAAAAAGTATCGTGCATGGCGCGCGCGGGATGATGCGCTGGGATATTCAACGCCTCAAAATTATGGAAGTCATCCTCAATTTCCGGCCCTTGCGCGACGGTAAAGCCAGCGCCAGCAAAAATTGACTCAATCCGTTGCATGGTGCGAGTGACAGGATGCAAACCACCGGCATCCGATCTACGGCCAGGCAATGACACATCAATTTTCTCCGCTGTCAAGCGCTCCGCCAAAGCCGCCTGCTCCAAGGCTTGCTTGCGTAACTCAATGGTTTTTTGCAACGCCTGCTTTGCTTGATTGATCAATTGGCCTGCCGCTGGACGCTCTGCTTTGGGTAACTGACCCAATTGTTTGAGTTGGGCGGTGAAAACGCCGGTTTTACCAAGATACTTAACGCGTATCTCGTCTATCTCGGTTAAATGATCTGCCACTGCAACGGCTGTTTGCGCGGTGGTTAATAATTTTTCCAGTTCTGTACTCATGTCTTCGAATATATGGATGATGTAGATGAGGGATTCTGCGCGATAGTGTAACGGCTAAGCCGCTAAATACTCACTAATGGATTAATCCGCGTGTATGACAAAAGTGAATTCGCCAACCTATCGCAAATTGAAGTCAAACTTGTCAGCGTAAAAAATCCCGCTATACTACGCCTCTTGTTGCCGGGGTGGTGAAATTGGTAGACACGACGGATTCAAAATCCGTTGCCTTCGGGCATGGCGGTTCGAGTCCGCCCCTCGGTACCACATCAACATTCAAGGGCGTCCAATGGTGTCCTTTTTTATTGCCTGAATCCGGTATTCAAAATCAACCAAGCGTCTCCGCAACATTTGAATTTCCAGCGGTAATGTTTTGTCATCCTGCATGCCGATGAGGCATATCAGCGTTTTGGCGTGAACAGGGTGGTTCTCATCTCAATTGAATAGTCATGGTCTCAGGCAAAAGCCATTCGATGATGGGAAGGGTATTGTATGGATGCGTAGAGTCTATTCCAATCCATAAATGTCCCTGAAGGAAGGTTTCAAGAGACCAGCTTGCTTAGCTCAAAAATGGCGTTAAAAAGTTGTTTTTTGGCTTCGTCCAAGAGTTGAACAGCGTCATTATCGCTGACAGAAGCAGCGATTGCATCCAGTTGTTTAAACGTGACATTGGGCTTGAGATAACCACCCGCCCCCGGCAATGATTTGAGTTTCTCGTAAGGTGTCATCATAGCCTTGTAAGGGTACGTTTTTTTGACCTTACCCTTACTGTCAGGTTTGGGCACAGGGAAGAAGCAAGGGCGGTGGAAGTTGAGGTACGGGTTGAAGTGTGCCTGATGGAACCTGTTGAGTTTGGGTGCCCAATAGCCGGGGATATGGTCGTAGCCAAAATGCTTACGGATAATGGCACCATTCTTGGATTCAGCTAAGGCATTATCGTTGGCATGGCGTGGGCGGGATTTGGTCATGTCGATATGGAGTTTTTGTAAAAGTTTGGCGACTTTCCGGTTGATGTATTCGGAACCATTATCGGCGTGGAAGCCGAGGGTGACGAAGGGGAAATTCTCTATAATCATTTCGAGCACGGGGATCATAAAACGCTCTGAGATACGTTCTACCGAGAAGACGCATTCCATTTGCGTGACTTCATCAACAGCATTGATGTGGTAAACCCCTTTGATCCCCGTCCAGGTCGCCCTGGTGGACGGTGTCAATGCGCAAATAGCCGGGTTTACCCTCGGGGTTGGGTTTCCTGCGTTCGC
>JAPQLC010000040.1 GCA_030826945.1 Candidatus Thiobius zoothamnicola | reverse complement strand
ACTGTTGGATCAGGCGTTTAACCTGTCGGGAGGAGTAACCACTGACCTTCATCAGGTAGCGGCTAATGAGCCCTTTATCCTGTCGGCTGCAGGCCATATAGCAGAACCTGACTAGCGTGTGTTGTATCCATTGGTAGCACGCATCTTTGTCCGCAAAGGTAAATTCCACCCGCAGCGTCCCATCCACAAAACGCTGCATCTCTGCCATATTGGCTATTTGCTTGTCGCTCATTGTAATTACCATAGGTAACCATTTTGAGCGAAATCCCTGGGGGTGGCTTCAGGGTCGTTTCACGTTGGAATACGGCAACCACTTCAGGGACATTTCATATTGGAGGAGACTATGAATTGACGCAAGCGTTTTTCATGGGTAGAATCCGCACCCTTTCGATATAGACTTATCAAGCGTCCACGCCGGGTGAAACCATAATGAAGACAACTGTTAGTGCAAAACCAGCTGAAGTGAGCCATGAATGGTATCTGGTTGATGCTGAAGGTAAAACGCTTGGTCGTTTGGCTTCTGAAATCGCACGCCGCTTAAAAGGCAAACATAAGCCGATTTATACCCCGCATGTTGATACGGGTGATTATATTGTGGTTGTCAACGCCGAAAAAATCTCAGTGACTGGTAACAAGTTGAAAAACAAGATGTATCACCACCACACTGGGTACATCGGCAATTTGAAATCCATTAGCCTGGAGAAGCAGTTGCAGAAAGCGCCTGAACGTGTTTTAGGGGCCGCTGTGCGCGGTATGTTGCCACGTAGTCCGCTGGGTCGCGCAATGATGAAAAAACTGCGTATTTTTGCTGGCGCGGAGCATGCGCATGAAGCGCAGCAACCTCAGCCACTGAATATTTAGAGAACTGAATCATGTCAGCACAAATGAACTATGGAACCGGACGTCGCAAAACTTCTGCGGCGCGTGTTTATATCCGTCCCGGTAGCGGAAAAGTCACGGTGAATAATCGTGCGTTGGAAGCGTTTTTTGGTCGTGAAACATCGCGCATGGTGGTACGTCAGCCATTGGTGCTGACTGATAATGTCGATAAGCTGGATGTTCAGGTTTCTGTCACTGGTGGCGGTAACAGCGGCCAGGCAGGTGCCATTCGCCATGGTATTGCGCGAGCGTTGCTTGATTATGATGAAAGTCTGCGTGCCCCTTTGCGTCAAGCGGGTTTTCTGACGCGTGATGCGCGTATGGTTGAACGTAAGAAAATCGGTTTGCATAAGGCGCGTAAGCGTCCGCAGTACTCCAAACGTTGATCTGTTTTATTGGTTGACGGTTTTCTGGTGCGCCTATATAATTTCGCGCCTTCAATCGAGCAGATTGTGATTTGAAATATCGGTGTTGTTTTGATTTCAATGCCTTATTGGGATAACTGAATGGCTACTATTAACCAACTGGTACGCAAACCGCGTCAGCGTAAGCCAGAGAAAAGTAATGTGCCGGCGCTTGAGGCTTGTCCGCAGCGTCGTGGCGTTTGCACCCGTGTTTATACGACGACGCCTAAAAAGCCTAACTCGGCATTGCGTAAAGTGGCGCGTGTGCGTTTAACCAATGGTTTTGAAGTCAGTAGCTATATCGGCGGTGAAGGTCACAATCTGCAAGAGCACTCGGTCGTGCTGATTCGGGGTGGTCGTGTTAAAGATTTGCCGGGCGTGCGTTATCATGTGGTACGCGGTGCTTTGGATACTTCAGGCGTTGAGAAGCGTTGTCAGGGTCGTTCCAAGTATGGCGCGAAACGCCCTAAGGGCTAAAAGGTTACGCTGGCTGAGACCTGTCCGGGTTGTATGGAATTTTCAAGGAGAGAAGCGAAGTTCTCTCTGAAGTTAAATCAGTATCTCCGGCAAAATGCCGATATAGAGAGAAGTGAGATAAAAGATGCCAAGAAGAAGAGTCGCCGCTAAACGTGAAACATTGCCTGATCCGAAATTCGGCAGTCAAGTTTTGGCTAAATTCATCAACATGATCATGGTTGACGGTAAGAAGTCCGTCGCAGAAAGCATTATGTATGGCGCTCTTGATCAGATGGTTGAGAAGCGTGGTGGCGAACCAATGGATTTACTGGAACAGGCGTTAGAGAATGTTCGTCCTGTTGTTGAGGTTAAATCCCGTCGAGTGGGTGGCGCAACCTATCAGGTGCCGGTTGAGGTCCGTCCAGTGCGCCGCAATGCCTTGGCGATGCGTTGGTTGATTGAGGCGGCGCGTAAACGCAGTGAGAAATCAATGGCCGCGCGTTTGTCGGGTGAGTTGATGGATGCTGTTGAGCAAAAAGGCAGCGCAGTGAAGAAGAAAGAAGATACTCATCGCATGGCGGAAGCGAACAAGGCATTCTCGCATTATCGTTGGTGATTGTTTCCGGTTTAATGATTGATTAGGGTGTAATTATGGCGCGCGGCACGCCCATTGATCGTTATCGCAATATCGGCATCATGGCGCATATTGATGCGGGTAAGACGACGACCACAGAGCGGGTGCTGTATTACACTGGCGTATCTCACAAAATTGGTGAGGTGCATGATGGTGCAGCCACCATGGATTGGATGGAACAGGAGCAGGAGCGTGGAATCACCATTACTTCTGCGGCGACCACTTGCTTTTGGTCAGGCATGGATAAGCAATTTGATATGCACCGGGTGAATATTATTGATACGCCGGGGCATGTTGATTTTACGATTGAGGTTGAGCGTTCATTGCGCGTTCTTGATGGCGCGGTATTTGTTTTGTGCGCTGTTGGTGGTGTCGAGCCTCAGTCAGAAACGGTATGGCGGCAAGCTAACAAGTACTCAGTGCCGCGTTTGGCATTCGTGAATAAAATGGATCGGATGGGCGCTGATTTTTCTCGCGTGGTTGGGCAGTTGGAGCAGCGTTTAGGTGCAACGGCGATTCCGGTGCAAATGCCAATTGGCGCAGAGGAAGCGTTTTCCGGGGTCATCGACTTGCTCAAAATGAAGGCGATTCGCTGGGAAGAAGAAAATATGGGCGTGAGCTTTGAGTATCAGCGTATTCCTGCTGAACTTGAAGAAAGCGCCCAAACTTATCGTGAGCGTATGCTGGAAGCGGCGGCTGAAGCGAATGAGACGTTGATGGATAAGTATCTGGAAGAGGGTGATCTTTCAGAGGATGAGATTATTGAAGGTTTACGTGCGCGCACTTTGAGTCTTGAAATCGTTCCCGTTTGTTGCGGGTCCGCTTTTAAGAACAAAGGTGTGCAAGCCATGTTGGATAAAGTTGTTGAGTTGTTGCCGGCTCCGACAGATGTGCCTGCGATCAAAGGCGTATTGCAGGATGGTGAAACCGAAGATGAGCGTTGCTCATCGGATGAAGAACCTTTTTCCGCATTGGCATTTAAAATTGCCGCTGATCCTTATGTGGGAACGCTGACTTTTCTGCGCTGCTATTCCGGTGTGTTGAAATCCGGTGATACCGTTTTTAATTCGGTTAAGAGTAAGCGGGAGCGGATCGGTCGTTTATTGCAGATGCATGCGAACTCGCGTGAAGAACTTCGTGAGGTGCGCGCCGGCGATATTGCGGCGGCTGTGGGTCTAAAAGAAGTTACCACGGGTGACACCTTGTGTGACCAGAGCAAACGGATCATGCTGGAGCGTATGGAATTCCCTGAGCCGGTTATTTCGGTTGCGGTGGAGCCAAAAACGAAAGCGGATCAAGAAAAGATGGGTATTGCGTTAGGTAAGTTGGCGCAAGAAGATCCTTCTTTTAAGGTGCATACGGATGGTGAGTCAGGACAGACGATTATCTCTGGTATGGGTGAATTGCACCTGGATATTATTGTTGATCGTATGAAGCGTGAATTCAGCGTTGATGCGAATGTGGGTAAGCCTCAAGTGGCTTATCGCGAAACGATTCGCACCTCGGTTGAGGTCGAAGGTAAATTTGTTCGTCAGTCAGGTGGTCGTGGTCAATATGGTCATGTTTGGCTGAAGATAGAACCGCTAACAGATTCAGAGCAGAACTTTGAATTCGTGAATGAAATCGTTGGCGGCGTAGTGCCCAAGGATTATATTCCAGCCGTTGAAAAAGGCGTGGCTGACGCCATGCTTGGCGGCGTACTGGCAGGCTATCCGCTCATGGGTGTGAAGGCGACTTTATACGATGGTTCATATCACGATGTGGACTCAAACGAGCAAGCTTTCAGGATTGCCGGTTCGATGGCTTTACGGAAAGGCTGCTTGGTGGCTCAGCCAGTTTTGCTTGAGCCATTGATGAAAGTTGAAGTGACAACCCCGGAAAGCAATATGGGAGATGTGATTGGCGATTTGAATTCGCGTCGTGGCATGGTGTCAGGCATGGAGGATGTGTCGGCTGGCAAAATTATCCGGGCGGAGGTGCCCTTGGCTGCAATGTTTGGTTATGCCACTGATTTAAGAGGCGCGACTCAAGGACGGGCGAGCTACAGCATGGAATTTGCCCGGTATAGCGAAGTGCCTGCAGTAATCGCTGAACCGATTATCAAAAGAATTTAACGTTAAGCGTATTGAGGATTAAGGGTCAGATTAATTTGATGTTGATTTGACAGTGTTTTGAATTGACTCCGCAAAGGTCCGTAAGACGGGTCAGTTAAGGGGTGAGGTAAAATGTCTAAAGAAAAATTTGAACGTACAAAACCGCACGTGAACGTCGGCACCATCGGTCACGTCGATCATGGTAAAACCACCTTGACGGCGGCGATCA
>JAPQLC010000039.1 GCA_030826945.1 Candidatus Thiobius zoothamnicola | reverse complement strand
GGGACAACCAGTATTTGCTTAAAATCCTTGGCCTAAATTAAGTCCGATTGCCCTGGAACACAGGGCCTAAAATAACCAGCCCCTCAAAAATGTGCTGGAAACACCCAGTGTAAAACAGCCACCGAGAAAGCTGCACTGTAAACACTGGCCTTAAATAAGGCACCAAAGAACGAAGCCTTTAGCTTGCTATTGACACTTAACGCCAAGCTCAGTGGCACCCAACGCGAAGCGGCGTTTGCGCGATAATGGCGAAGCCATGCGCAAAAAGCCGCGCAGTGGTGGGTGTCCGCTGGAGCGCCGGGTTAGGCCATGATTTTGCCACTGCTGCTTGACTTGGGCTACCCATTTTATACACTGCCACCTACGGAGAGTGAAAACTCCAAAAGGCGGGCCAAAACCGCTACCTATGCATTAGCGGTTTTTTTGTGCCCGAAACTCAACCAATGGTTGGGAGGCCGGAGGAATACAAAACCCGAAAGGGGAATACTCCGGGCAGTGCCTTTTGCTGTTTTCACCCTCCTGGCCACCCTGCTACAGGGTTTTATCTATGCAGCAACGTGAAAATTGCAAAAGGAGCTACCATGAAAATACGCTATATGAAAGTCCGTAAAGCCTACCGGGATTATTACCTCAAGAACCAATCTCATCCAGGCTACCCTACAACCCCCTATATTTTGCTAAAAGGAAATTGGCTTGAAGAAGCCGGTTTTGTGATTGATACGCCGGTGTTGGTGCATGTGCAACCAAACCGCCTTGTGCTGACCCCACGAGAGCCAGCGTAAAAACCAAAAGCCCCAGCGATTGACTGGGGCTTTTTATTGGCCTAACGTTTGCCATAACCGGGGGCAAAAAGCAGGGCGACGAGGAACGAGGAACTATGCTTTTTGCGCTCCGGGTTTATGGCGTTGTTAGGCGCTTGATTGCCTTTAAAGCAACTGGTGTTGCGCAAAACTATAGTACCCCATTTCTGAAATGATTAAATGGTCCAAAACTTCCACCTCAAGGATTTTACCACCCGCTACGATTTTTTCAGTGAGCGCCTTGTCTGTTGCGGAGGGATTTAAACTGCCACTGGGATGGTTGTGCACAAGCACGACCTTGGGCGACTTTTTACTGACCGCCAAACTGAAGACCTCCAGCGGTGTGACGATAGCCGCCGATATGCTACCTAAACTGACCAGCTCAATATAGGCAATTTGGTGCTTGAAGGTTAAACCAATGACCCAGAAATGTTCCTTGGCACGGCCTAGCCGATTTTCCCGCAGGAGGATTTTTTGCATGATGGCATAAATATCCTCTGGCAAGCCTATTTTGATTTTTTGGTCTTTCGACAACCGGACATTCACCCAGCTTTCCCCAACGCCCAGTTGAGAGAAAACTGCTAGACGATGGGCGCTTTAAACGCCTAACGCTTGCGTAAAGGGCGCGGCCAACAGGTGTAGCTACGCCCACATAACTTGGTGCGCCACAGCCGCCAAATTTAAGCTGCGGTGCTTTGCGCCGCGTCCTTTTGACGCGATTGTTAGGTGCCTGGAATTTACACTGGACTTGGTAACGTGTGCCCATGTTTGGTGTCCCACCAATACCCCATGCACGGTGTTGGCTACTGGGGAAACAAACTGCTTAACTTGATACAAATGTTGCGCCATTAAAATAACCACCCTATAAAAACCCTTTGGCCGATGGTTGTCACTTTACCCAATTAAACCACCAGGGAAAAGTGCGCATGAAACACTGAATTTAAAATGACCAGCCCCTTAAAGATGTGCTGGAAACACCCAACGTAAAACAACTGCCAGGAAAGTAGCACCGTAAACACCAACCTTAAACAATGCACCAAAGAACAAAGGTTTTAGCTTGCTATTGACACCTAACAGCCTGTTTTGAGGGACTTCGTCCCACAAAACAAGATTACAAGGTTTCCTGCTAATTCTGCGGGATTTTTTCAAATGTTGCATTTAACTGTTTGTTTTTCATAAGAAATCTCTCTTTTTCCGAAAGTTGGCATCCAATTAACCGCGCGAGAGTCCTTCCTAACTGTTCTCCTTTTGTTCCAAATTAGTCTCTTCTTAATAGGCAATACCACGTCATCCAGTGCCCAATCCGATACCGGACAATCAGTTTCCTTGGGGAAGTAACACCGCAATAAGCCATTGATCTGTTCATTCGTGCCACGTTGCCAAGGTGAATAAGGATCAGCAGTCGGCTCTTACGATCCATATGCGTCACCAAACCCAGGCCAAAACGTAGATGACGATAACGCCGGTGTGGACGGCGTTTGTGGCGTCTATGCCAAAAAAGTTGAGAGCGCTTGGTCATTGAGTTCCACGAAAGCTCCAAATTTCAGCTTCTTACGGGTTTAGGTAAAGGCGGACTGGGTCAGTTCCCGGCTGCGGCATGTCGCGACCTTCCAGTAGGCTGTAAAAGCTGTCCAGCTCATACTGGATAGCACTTTTCAGCAGGTTCATCAAGAAAAGTACCCGCTTTGAAAAGGGAAGGCACCGTTGGCGGGTGAAGTCTTTGCTGGACGCCCGATGGAGGGCGACGAAATCAGGGTCATCAATGAGCGTCTTTATAGTATATAAGGAATTTCTGATATATTCAGGCCGGATTCGATGGGTTAGTCAAGGGGGATTCTGTTCTTTTTGCATCGTTTTGAACCTGATTCGGGTGACTTTGATGTCGGATTTTATAGCAAAATCAATAGGTTGTGACTAACTTAATGTCATTGGTGGTACACCAAGCTTTATGGCATAGCGACACCTGTTGGCCGCGTCCTTTACGCAAGCGCTATATCCCCATGAATATCCGTTTTAATCTGGGAAAGATTGCTGGTTAATTTACAACAAACTTGGTAACGCCTTGAGAGATAAGAAATCTCGCTAAGCTTCCTCTCATGAGGCTATAACGCTCGTGTCATTTAATAGGTATTGTGTATACGCCAGTCGAAGTGGTGGACTTTATCATCCATAGCATTAACGACCTGCTGCAACAAGAGTTCGGCCAAAACCTGGGCAGCTCTGGGGTACAACATCATCGACCTCTCACCGCCATTGGATATCGATTGATTGTCAGGAAAAGGGGGGTATTCGTGGAAACCCGTGTGCTGACTCTAGGCGATAACCCAAAATTGACAGGCTGTTTTGCCCTACATCGGCCAGGGTACTCGGTCGATTTCATCCAGGTTATGATGAGCCATTTATGGCTTCTGATAACGTCTGATGAAAATGTCTCTGGACAAGGCCGCCGGTTTAAACCTGATCAGCGCCTATGCCGATGGCCAAGTGACCATCCGCGACGCTGGGTATGCTCCCAGCCTGCTGGTGCTGCCCACTGAGATCATTGTTGACTGGTCGGTGAGCGACATCACGCAGTTGGACTCTCAAGCGATCTCCCGCATTGCGGAACACCAACCGGAAATCGTCATTTTAGGTACTGGCGTGCAACAATGCTTCCCCGATCCACGCGTGTTGATTCCATTGATGGCGGCTAATATCGGTTATGAAATCATGAACAACGCCGCCGCCTGCCGCACTTACAATATCCTGCTCAGCGAAAACCGGAAAGCCGCGTTGGCGTTACTGCCCTGATCGACTCACTTCCCAGTCATAAAACACCCCACAGGAAACAGTGGGGCGTCTATTGGAAAAATCATTTCAATTCCCCGCCGCCTGCGGTGAATTGAAATTGCACTGGAACCATTAATAAGCACTACCCGATTGTTTACCCAGTTTCTTAAGGATAATGGCGAGTGGGCAAAACCCCGTGAAGGCTGATTGAAACAGGTTGAAACCGACAAAGGCGGTAAAAAACAACCAATATTCATGGACGAAAATCGGGCTGCCTGACATACCCAGAGCCAGGGTTAACATGACCATAAAACCAGCGAAAGCCAAAATAATACGTTCAATTGACATGTGTGAAGCTCCACTAATATGTTAAAAGTTACAAAAAACATAAGTATATTAGATATAACTAATAATCATGTCAATGCGACAGACTGGCATTCATCCAAACCCGATTGATAACCAACACGCTATTTATGATTATTCACCTGATCGCCATTGGCGACAAAATGCCTGACTGGATCTCGCAAGGATATGCTGAATACGCCAAACGCCTGCCACATGCCTGTCAATTGCGATTATCCGAAATACCTCCCGGAAAACGCGGAAAGCAGGCGGACCTTAAACGCATTGTAGAAGAAGAAGGTCGGCGGATGCTAAACGCCGTGCCCAAAAATTGTTTGATTATCGCCTTGGAGGTGAATGGTAAAGCTTGGTCCACCGCGCAATTATCGGAAAATATGCATCACTGGCTGCATGACGGCAGAGATATTGCTTTATTGGTTGGTGGGCCTGAAGGGTTATCAATGGAAGCACGCCAAGCCGCGCAAATCACCTGGTCACTGTCTCCATTGACCTTGCCCCACCCATTGGTCAGAGTGATTGTGAGTGAACAAATTTATCGCGCCTGGAGTTTACTCAACAATCACCCTTATCACCGCTAAAGAAAAAGGTTAGCGAAAGCCGCCGCAAAGCGGGGCTGCTTGGCCAGACTATCTCGGCACAATCCAGTGATTCTCATTACCTTGCACGGATTTGATGCGTTGGTTGCGCTGCCGCTCTGCGGCATCCGGCGGATCCTGGCGATGCCAGCGTAACAGTTGGTCGCGCTGGTATAATTTCAGTTCATAACGATCCGCCAGGTAAAGCATGGCTCTGGCGATGTCGCCACGTACAGCGGGTCTTGGTTCGACGCGTCGTTGACGTTGATTGATTTCCAGATCACAGTCCTTTCTTATCCAACGTTCTCCCTTTAAAATACCGTAAGCCATGGAGCCGCGTTCCGCATTCAATGCTTTATCCGCAGGATACATATTGTGCATATCCGCTTCAATCTGATTGAATAATGCGCTGTTAGCGCGGCATTGGCGTCGGCTGCCGCATTGTAAACTGCGCGTGACCCAGGACATGGGGAAAACATGTTCGATATTGTAACGGCGATCACCTTTTATAAAGGTCTTTCCACAATACAAACTGACTCCCCCGTTAGGGTAGAGTGTTTTCCAGAAAACCGGGATAGTTTCCAGATATTCAGCCATAACGGATTGGCTGACCAACAACACAGCGAAAAAGATCGACCGGGTCACCACTTTCATTGACTTAACCCTTTGCATATTCAAAGTTAGATTTGGATAATCACCACCGCAATATGCTTAAAAATATACGACATATTGTTTGAAAATGAAAAACAACGACGATGATCTGTTTTTGCGCGGTCTGAACAAACCACGTAACGGGCCTTGGCGTACCATCGCACTGGTTATTACGGTCACATTAATCGCCGTCTGGCTGGTGCCGGAAGAAGAACAACTGGAGCCATTACCCCCGCTGAACCCCATGAAAATTGCCGATCACGCCATATTCCATCCACCAGAACACAGAGTGGCAGCAAAAAACTATGGCGAATTTCAGCAACCTGAATCCCGCCATTTCAACCAACCGGAAAAAACTGAGCAACCCTTTGACGACATCATCCCGTTGGAGCCTGTGGAGGCGTTGCAACCGCTGGATACCATTGTCAAAGAAGAACCCACCCTGGCTGCTCTTTCGCCCTTGCCAACGGACAAGCCCTTATCCGCGCCAAGAACGCCTGGCGCACTGGCCCGCGAACTGATACGACAGTTAGATGCCGCACCGGACGGAGATCTGGATCATGCCGTGACCCAAGCCCGAAAACAACTGAACCAAGGTCATATTGAGGACGCCTACCTACTCTATTTTTACGCGGCGCGTTATGGACATCAGGAAGCCGCTTTCACTCTCGCGCAACATGCCGATCCCGCACACGATCAAACAATTGGACTGTTCCCTCAACCGGATATGCGTCAAGCATTTAAATGGTATCAGCGCGCTGCGCAAGCTGGTCATGCCGAAGCCGGGTTAGCACTGGAACGTTTGCAGGCATCACTTGAAACGGCGGCCCAAGGCGGCGATCCGCAGGCGCAGCGTCTGTTACTCCAATGGCGTTAGGCCACATACTTTGATCATGAAACCCATTCGCTTTTTGTTGTTGTGTCTGTTCACTCTGGCGTCAAACCCTGTCGCCTGGGCGATGAAGCCTCTTCTCATCCCCGGTAAACAAGCTTTATATCAACGTGTCCTGATCATGCCGGAAGGACGTTTATATACCGCTGTCGGCCAACCCTCGGGACAACAGGTAACTCCCTTCACGGCTTATTATGTCTATGCACGCCAGCAACATCATCAGGATGAGTGGCTACAGGTCAGTACCAGCCGTCACGGCGACATCGCCGGATGGCTGCGCGCGGAAGATACCCTGGAATGGCGCCAGGGACTGACCGTGGCTTTCCGCGAACCCATTAATCATGATCGCGCCTTGTTATTCAATGACCCCGATGCTTTGCAAGCCATTGCGCAGCAACGCGATTTACGGCATTACGCCAAGCTGCATCAGGCTGCCATCCAGGGTGAGCGCCCCGGCGATTCGCCCGTCGTTGCCATTCAGCCCGCCGGTAAACTGGATATTCGCGAGCATTTTTATCTGGTGCCGATTCGCCAGCATCGGGATATTTATCTGGGCAGCGCGCGGGCGCGCATGTTGCAAATCGCCAGCGTGCCATTAAACAACCAACCCGCGCAGCCCTCTGGTACCACCGCAGCACCGGCGACTGAATCTCTCCAACCCACTGAAGCGCCACCGGTGCAAACCACAGATCAGGCGACGGCAGCCAATCAGGATGCCTACCGCGCTGGCCTGGTGTTTGCGATTGACGCGACTTTATCCATGCAACCCTATATTGATCGAACCCAACAGGCGGTGATGAAAATTTATGACAGCCTGGGGGATGCCGGTTTGCTCGGTAATGTGAATTTTGGTCTGGTCGCGTTCCGGGACTCGGTGCAGGCAGCGCCGGATTTGGAATTTTTAACGCGCACCTTCGTTAATCTGGAGCAAGGCCGTAATCCAGGCGCTTTTTTACAACAAATCAACACCTTGAAAGCCGCTGATGCTTCCAGTCAGGATTTTACGGAAGACGCTTATGCCGGGGTCAAACAAGCGATTGATGATATGGATTGGAACGGCCATGCCGCGCGTTACGTGGTGCTGGTGACGGATGCCGGCCCGCGCGAGGGTGCGGATCCGCTTTCCAGCACTGGCTTGAGCGCAGCCACCCTGCGCGCGCTGGCGCAGAAAAACAACATTGCGATTTTCGTCATGCATTTGCTAACGCCAAACAGTATGGCGAATTTTACTCAGGATGCGGCCAAATATCAGGAGTTGTCAGACTTTCCCGGCGTCGGCAGTTTGTACTATGGCGTGCCCACCGGGGACGTGAAAGAATTTGGTTTGGTGCTGGATACCCTGGCCCAACAAATCACCCGCCAAGTATGGAATCTGGTCAACCAACAACAAAGCATTGAGACGATCACCCACCAAGCCCCGCCGCGTCCGCCTGAGCCTGTCCGGGAAGCCTCACAATCCACGCCTCAACTGGTTGAATTGACCAGCAAAGTGGAAAAGCTGGGCCATGCCTTGCGTATGCGTTATTTGCAAAAAGATCAGGATGACAAGCTGCCCCGTTTGTTCAATGCCTGGCTGCTGGATCGGGATATTCGCAACCCGGATCAACGCACGCTGGATGTCCAGGTGCTGTTAACCCGCGACCAACTTTCTGATTTACACGACATTTTGCGCCAGGTGCTGCAAACCGCTGAAGACGGCCTGCTGTCACCCCGGAATTTTCTGAATGAATTGAAAAGCCTGGCGGCCACCATTGCGCGCGACCCTGGACAATTGGGCAACACCACGGCGATTACCGCCGGTCAAGGCAACAGTCTGGCAGATCTGGGGTTTATGCGTGAATATATCGAAGATCTCCCTTATACCGGCGAAGTGATGAATCTTTCATTGGATGATTGGGAAAACTGGTCAGCCAGACGGCAAATTGATTTTCTGCACCGCTTGGAGGAAAAGATTGATTATTATCGCGCGTTACATGATCACACAGATTTGTGGGTCAGTCTGGATAACGGACCCATTGATGGCGATTCCGTCTTCCCACTCACCTTGGAAATGTTGCCATGACGGCTGAAGCCAACCCGATCAGCATCTACCAAATCCGCAATCTCCTGCTGGATCGGGAATCACAAGGCGTTTCATTCCGCTTGGCCGTGCCATCGCTCCAGATTCGTCAGGGAGAGAAAATCGCACTCATCGGCGAATCCGGCTGCGGCAAATCAACCTTGCTGGATATTCTGGCTTTTATCGCCCAACCGACGGAAAGCGACGGATTTCTCTTTCACCCGGAAGAATTGGACGTTGGTGTCCATATTGATTATCACTGGCGCAAGCGCAACCTCAATCAGTTGGGCGATTTACGGAAAAAACACATTGGTTACGTCATGCAGACAGGCGGCTTACTCCCCTATCTGAATGTACGCGACAATATGAACCTGTCGCGCCATGTATTGCATCAGGAAGATGATGGTTCCGTAGAGCAATTAGCCATGCAATTGGGTATTGCGCGGCATCTCAATAAACTCCCTGAAACCTTGTCCACTGGCGAACGCCAGCGCGTGGCGATTGGCCGCGCCCTGGCGCATAACCCATCCATCGTGATAGCGGATGAACCCACCGCCTCGGTTGATCCATTCGCGGCGGAAAAAATCATGTCACTGTTCATCAGTCTGGCTGAGGCACGCAATATCACCGTGATTGTCGCCAGCCATGCCTGGCAACATGTCAATAAACTGGGCCTGCGCCGCTTATCTCACCATACCCAGCGATCCAGTGATGGACGCACCACTGAAACTATCGTCAACGGATAAAATACCCCCCGTATGCAGCTTTTTAAAACCTTGCGTTTGGCGACGCGCGATTATCAGCACGAGTGGAAAACCTCAATTTGTTTTGTACTGGGACTATCCGCCGTACTGGGTCCAATGATGGTGCTGTACGGCCTGAAAGTCGGCATCATCGGCGGCATGTTCAATCAACTGATTGAGAATCCCATTAACCGCGAAATACGCCCGGTCAGCAGCGGGCGCTATGAACGCGCCTGGCTGGGTGCACTGCACCGCCGCGATGATGTCACCTTCGTGGTGCCTCATACCCGCAATATTGCCGCGATGATTGAGCTGCAAAGTCAGCGCGCATCACGCATCATCAAGGCCGAAACAATCCCATCCGACCATGGCGACCCGCTATTGGATCCGATACGCGTCACGCCGACCGGATTGCATGCCGTGGTGTTATCGCGTAGCGCGGCCAATAAACTCAAAGTGGACGTTGGCGACACCATCAGCGGCAGCATCAAGCGACGTTACCGCGATCAGTCAGAACGCGTGCATATCGATTTGAAGATTATCGGCATCGCCCCGCTGGAATCCTTTGCGCGCGACGGCGTCTTCGCCGATTTGCGTTTGGTTGAGGCATTGGAGGATTTCCGTGATGGACATGCCGTGCCAGCCTTGGGCTGGACGGGCGATGTCGTTACCGGCGAGCGGACTTATCCAGGTTTCCGCCTGTATGCGCGCTCCATTTATGACGTGGAGAACCTCGAACGTCTGCTCAACGAAGCTGGCATTGATGTACGCACCCGCTCAACCCAGATCGCCCTGGTCGTTAAAATGGAACGCAACCTGAACGCCATTTATTGGCTCATCGCCTTAATTGGCCTGGTGGGTTTCGCTTTATCCCTCGGTGCCAGCTTATGGGCCAATATTGACCATAAACGTAAAGAACTGTCGGTATTACGCCTGGTCGGCTTCCGCACCGGGGACATCATCTGGTTTCCCATGATCCAGGCGTTTTACACCGCCGTGCTGGGCACCCTGCTGGCGGTTGGCTTGTTTCAGGGCGTTGCCTGGTTGATCAATGACTTGCTTGGTCAACAATTGAGCAACGGCGAACCTGTCTGCATTCTGTATCAAGAACACTATATCGCGGCGGCAGTCCTGACCATCGTGACGGCGCTGATCTCAGCCATCCTGGCTGGCATTCGCGCGGCCCGCATTGAGCCTTCAGATGGTTTGAGGGAACTTTAACAATTCGCTGGCAAGATGGGGGAGCGATCCGTCCAGATCGATCCCCCCTTTCTTTATGTTGTGGATTCCCGCCTTCGCGGGAAACCGCGATATACCCTTATGTTGACGCATGATCCATCCCGGCCTCAACTGGCTGTAAAGCTTCAATACGCAATTGCACGCTCTGGCGATCCCGCCAGCAATTCACATCCAACCGATAAGCTGCGCTTATGCGCTCCGGCATTTCGGGTAAGTGCTCAACTTGGTTAAACGCAATCGCATCCAGAACCGGTTCGCCCGAGTGGTGACGCAGCACCAGCTTCCAATGTTTCTCACCCACGATACGGCAATTCACCACGTCAAACACATCATCAAACAAAGGCTCAATGAAACCCTGCCCCCATGGCCCACCATCACGAATCATCAACGCCGCATCCAGATTCAATGCGTGCGGTTCAACCACGCCATCTGAGAGGAGAGTCAATTGCAGATCATCACGGCTCAATCGCTCGCGCACCGCTTGATCAAAGACTTGGCTGAATTGTGCAAAATGTGCTTGTTGAATCATCAGACCCGCCGCCATCGCATGTCCGCCAAATCGGGATAACAGATCAGGGTATTGGGTGGCAATGCCGTCTAAAACATCCCGAATATGCAATCCGGGAATTGAGCGGGCCGAACCCTTGATCAATCCATCATCCGCCTGAGCGAATACGATCACCGGACGATGGTAGCGATCCTTAATCCGCGAAGCCAGAATACCCACCACGCCCTGATGCCAATCAGCCTGAAATAAACACAGCCCCCAAGCCAATTCAGCTTGCTCAAACCGCCATGTCCGCAACACGGACTCAGCTTGTTGTTGCATACCCTGTTCAATTTCACGGCGCTCACGGTTCAGATCATCCAATTGGCGGGCCAGATCGCGCGCTTCATCCACATCTTCAGCCAGCAGACAAGTAATCCCCAACGACATATCATCCAGTCGTCCGGCGGCATTCAAACGCGGGCCAACCGCAAACCCCAGATCGTTCGCCTGCGTCTGGCGATAGTCCCGCCCGGCAACCTCCAGCAAAGCCAAAATACCCGGTCTGCATCGCCCTGCCCGAATGCGCCGTAAGCCTTGGTACGCCATGATACGGTTATTCTGATCCAGAGACACGACATCAGCCACGGTGCCGACGGCGACCAGATCCAGAAAACCCGCCATATTCGGGGCATTGAAAACCGGATCGTCGCGCAAGCGCGCGCGTAGCGCCAATAATACGTAAAAAATCACGCCAACACCGGCGATGGACTTGGATGGAAAATCGTTATCCGACGTATTCGGATTGACGATGATGGTCGCATCCGGCAAAGTTTTAGCAGGCAAGTGATGATCTGTCACCACCACCTTGACACCTGCTGCCATCGCAACCGCGACGCCTGCATGACTGGATATGCCATTGTCCACAGTGATGATCAAATCGGGTTGACGGGTCAGCGCCAATTGGGTGATTTCAGGCGTCAACCCATAACCATATTCAAAACGATTGGGCACCAGAAACTCAATGTTGTGGTGCCCCATGGCACGGATCACCAACACCGCCAATGCGCAACTGGTTGCGCCATCCGCATCAAAATCGCCGACCACAACAATGCGACCATCGGCATGCATGGTTTGCCGTATCACGTCAGCCGCTTGCTCAGCATGGTTCAGACGGTTGAAAGGCAGTAATGCAGCCAAATCGCGCTGCATTTGTTCCATGGATGTGATGCCGCGAGCATGATAGACACGACGTAACATTTCAGGCAGATCCGCCGGTAAATGACAGTCCGCCATCTGGATGGAACGCCGTTGAATCTGTTGCATCATGGATCGCCGCGCAATGTGTTTAGCCAACGGCGATATTAATCGGCATCTTCCAGTAAGGCAGCTTTATTGGGCTTGCCACTCCATTCATCGGCATCCGGTAATGGCGGTTTACGCTCGGTTATCACGGGCCATTTCATTGATAAGCGCGCATTCAACTCAATGTACTGCGTCATATCCTCGGGTACCTCACCTTCGTCGAAGATAGACTCAGCCGGGCACTCAGGCACGCAGACGCCACAATCAATACATTCTTCCGGGTCAATGACCAAGTAGTTGGGGCCTTCGTGGAAACAATCTACCGGGCACACTTCCACACAATCGGTATATTTGCATTTGATGCAATTCTCGGTCACAACATAAGTCATCCACGCTTCCTCTTTGTTCAAAATCGGAGGTCATTCTATAGTAAATGATGGCGCGGCGATTCTCTGGAAATCCGGGGTTTGATGGATCATAGGTCATTGAAATTGGCGGATTTGTTATCCGTGATATTGCTCTTGACTTCTTTGTCCTGTTTGCCTTGGCCCTTCTGTGAGCTGCTGTGATTTAAAAAGTATCGACCTTGGTATAGGCTTTATCGAGCACTTTGACCGCTTGGATTCGCGACGCCTTTATGGGAGGTGGATTATGGTATTCGCACCATATCTTTTTAAACCACTCGCCTATGACTTGACCTACTGCATCCAACTGCGCAGAATTCACCCACTTTCACCATTATCATCATCATGGATCAGCTACGCCAAAACAGTCTGGTGCGTATTCGCAATTTACATTTCAGCCATGGTGATCGCGTGATATTTGATGGCATTGATATGGACATTCCACATGGCCAAATCACGGCGATCATGGGACCTTCCGGCACCGGCAAAACCACGCTGTTAAAATTAATCGCTGGTCAACTTGTTCCGGACATCGGCACCATTGAAGTGGATGGACATGATATCCAACGCCTGCCCACCAGCCAGCTTTATAAACTGCGCATGCGCATGGGCATGCTATTTCAAAGCGGTGCCTTATTGACCGATCTGGATGTCTTTGACAACGTGGCTTTCCCACTGCGTGAGCATACCCGTTTGAACAACGCCATGATTCGCAAACTGGTTTTGCTCAAACTGGAGGCAGTCGGCTTGCGCGGCGCACGTCATTTGATGCCAGCGGAACTTTCCGGCGGCATGGCACGACGGGTGGCATTAGCGCGCGCCATCGCCTTGGATCCGATGATGATGATGTATGACGAACCCTTCAGCGGCCAGGATCCCATCTCCATGGGGGTTCTCGTGCAATTGATCCGCCAGTTAAACCGGGCAGCGCACATCAGCAGCATTCTGGTTTCCCATGACATCCATGAGACGCTGCAAATCGCAGACTATATCTACATGATTGACGGCGGCAAAATTATCTCGCAAGGCGCACCACAATCCCTACAAACCCAACAGGATGCCTGGACGGATCAATTCATCCAAGGGCGCCCGGATGGGCCGGTCGCCTTCCATTATGCCGCGCCGCCGCTGGCCGATGATTTACTGGAGTCCGCGCCATGATTCGCTTCATCACGGCTGTGGGCCATTCAACCCTTCAGTTATTGACCAGTTTGGGGCGCGCCAGCTTGCTGCTGCTGGCGATGCTGCGCGGCCTGCCAAGCGTATTAAAACGACCACGCCTGCTGATTGATCAAATGCATTCAGTCGGCGTACTCACCATTTCCATCGTCAGCATATCCGGGTTATTCGTCGGCATGGTGCTGGCGCTGCAAAGCCATCACATCCTTTCACGTTTTGGTGCCGATTCGGCTTTGGGGCTGATGGTCGCCGCCGCCCTGATCCGTGAACTCGGTCCGGTGCTCAGCGCTTTATTGTTTACCGGGCGCGCTGGCTCCGCCCTGACCGCCGAAATTGGCTTGATGAAAGCCACCGAGCAATTATCCAGCCTTGAAATGATGGCGGTGAACCCAAAGTACCACATCCTGGCACCGCGTTTTCTGGCGAGCTTTCTATCTGTGCCACTGTTGGCGGCGCTTTTCAGCAGTCTTGGCGTACTTGGCGGCTGGCTGGTCGGCGGCGTCATCTTAGGCGTGGATGAAGCCGCATTTTGGGGCGGCATGCAAGGTGGCATTGATTTGAGAAACGATCTGATCAATGGCGTCATCAAATCCATCACCTTCGGCTTTGTCTGCGCCTGGATCGCCATTTATCAGGGCTATGATTGTGTACCGACTTCAGAGGGCGTCAGCCGCGCCACCACCCGCACAGTCGTGCAAACTTCAATGGCAGTGCTGGGCCTTGATTTCATCCTGACCGCTTTAATGTTCAATCATTGAAGCTTGAGTTAATCTACCTTCAAATTAACACTTCCCGAAAAATACGCTAAGGCGAACCCGGCCTGGCCGAGAGATTGCCTGGAATTTTCATGGCGCAGAGAAGCACCAATGAAGCAATATTTTTCGTAACTGACTTTGATAGGCCAGGAACCGGTTTTCAAAGCGCTTTGAAACAACTGTTATGAACATGGTAAAAAACAGATTGATCGAAACCGGCGTTGGCTTGTTTGTGTTAATCGGCTTCGGCGCGCTCCTCTTCCTCGCCATACAGGTCAGCGGCCTGGGTGAGTTTTATCAAGACGAATCATTCAAGGTCACCGCCCGATTCGATAACATCGGCGGACTGAAAACCAATGCGCCAGTCACCATCGCCGGCGTTGAAGTCGGGCGGGTGCAAGACATCCATTATGATCCGGAGGAATTTCGCGCCGTCGCCACGCTAAACATACAAAACCGCTATCATGGCCATATCCCGGATGACACCTTCGCCAAAATACTCACTGCCGGTTTGTTAGGGGAGAAATACATTGGCCTGCAACCCGGCGGCAGCGAGGATCCGCTCACCCAAGGCGGCGAAATCACCATCACCCAATCCTCCCTGGTATTGGAGGAAATCATTGGCCAATTCTTATTCAGCAAATCACAAGAGCCACTCCCATGAACAAACTCTCCTGGATACTGTGCAGCATATTGATCTATTGTTTGCTGAGCGGTGCGCACGCCAATCCTATTGAAGACCCGCAACAGGTGGTCAAGCAAACCACGGAGGCCGTGCTAAGTGAGATTGGTTCACGTAAAGCCGAGTTAGAGGCTAACCCAACCCTGATTTATCCCCTGGTGGAACGCACCATGACACCGCGCTTCGACGCTGAACGTTTCACCCGCTCGGCGATGGGGCGCTTCTGGCGCAAGGCGACGCAGGAACAACAAGCCGCCATCATTCATGAGTTCAAACAGTTATTGATGCGCACTTACGCTTTGTCCTTGCTGAATTATTCGGGACAAAAAATTGATTATCTGCCGACCCGCCGCAGGGCCGATGCAAACAAGGCTCTGGTGCAAACCCAATTTCATTTCAACGGCCAAACCATACCGATCAACTATCGGATGGTCTTGGCAAAGCGAGAGGCACAGGATAAATGGCTGGTTTATGACGTGATCATTGATGGCATCAGCCTGATCACCAACTATCGGAGTATTTTCAATAACCGTATTCGCGAAGGTGCCGGTAAAGCGCAAAACCCGGCTGACCGGATCCGTGTCGGTATTGATCACCTGATCAATACCTTGAAAGGCAAAAATGCTGATAACACACCATCGTGAATAAAACGCAACACCCGCCATGGCAGCCTGGCCCAATAGATCAACCCATCCAATTACCAAGTCGGCTGGATTTCGCCAGTACGCCTGCGCTATGGGATCAACTGCAAAAGCTCATACGCAATAATCCAAATCTCACTCTCGACCTCAGTCAGGTTGAATTTGCCAACAGCGCGGCATTGGCGCTGCTGTTACAATCCAGGCAAGCATCCGCAGAACAGTCCGGTGCGATCTCATTGCAAAACATACCGGCGGACTTACTTGACCTCGCCCGCTTATCCAATATTGACGAATTACTGACTTCAACGCTATGAACATTAAGGATATCTCAAGTTACATGCGAACCTTGGGACAACGCGCGCGCGCTGTTTCCCAGCAACTGGCGGCAGCCGATACGCAGCGTAAAAACCAGGCCTTGTTCGCTATCGCCGAACAACTGCAACAACAGCGCAGCACCCTGCAAACGGCTAACCAGCAGGATTTGGCAACCGGCCAGGCCAAAGGTCTGGAGACCGCTCTGTTGGATCGTCTGGAACTTAATGACGGACGCATTGCAGCGATGATTGAAGGTCTACAGCAAATCGCCGCTCTGCCCGACCCCATTGGCGAAATCTTTGACATGAAATACCGCCCCAGCGGTATTCAAGTAGGGCGGATGCGCACGCCAATCGGCGTGATCGGTATCATTTATGAATCCCGTCCCAACGTCACCGCCGATGCCGCCGCGCTGTGCTTGAAATCCGGTAACGCAACCGTACTGCGCGGTGGCTCTGAAGCCTTTCACTCGAATCAAGCTATCGCGCATTGTATTCAAAATGGTTTGCAACAAGCCGGACTACCGGCTGATGCCGTGCAAGTCGTCGCCACCACTGACCGGGCTGCCGTCGGCCACATGATCAGCATGCCGGAAGCCATTGACGTGATCATTCCGCGTGGCGGCAAAGGACTCATCGAACGCATCAGCAACGAAGCCCGCGTTCCGGTTATCAAACATCTGGATGGCATTTGCCATCTCTATGTGGATGATGAAGCCGATCAGGAGAAAGCCTATCAAATCACCTTGAACGCCAAAACCCAGCGTTACGGCACCTGCAACACCTTGGAAACCCTACTGATCAACGCCACAATCGCCGCAGACTTTTTGCCGCGCATCGCCGCTGGCTACCGGGAAAAAGGCGTCGAACTGCGCGGTTGCCCTCAAACCTGCGCCATACTGGGCGAATCCTGCAAAGTCGCTGTTAAAGAAGACTGGGATACGGAATACTTGGCACCGATTTTATCGATTCGGGTGATTGATGATCTGGACCAGGCGATGAGCCACATTAACCAGCATAGTTCACAGCACACTGACGGCATCATCACCGAAAACTACACCAAAGCACGTCGCTTCCTGCGCGAAATTGATTCCAGTTCGGTGCTGGTGAACACCTCCACCCGATTCGCAGATGGATTTGAATACGGCTTGGGCGCGGAAATCGGCATCTCCACTGACAAACTTCACGCCCGGGGTCCCGTCGGCCTGGAAGGCTTGACTTCAGTCAAGTTTATTGTGCTGGGGGATGGCCATATCCGGACCTGAAATCATCCAGTTAGATGATCGTCCGGTTATCTAGGCATTTAACCTCTTAGAAAGCAGACAAAGAAACTATATTAGCCATACACGGAAAATATAGCTCATCAGGATTAGGAGATAGTCTATAATCTTGTCGAAGTAGGGAACTTATATCTCCATAAAACCGGGAAAAGTTCCCTGGTTAATAGGTGAATTTAAGTTAAGACAATGAAATATTTCACAATACCAGTAAAGTTAGGAGTATCTATGAAGAAGTTAATCATTATTATGCTCGCGGCTCTCTTGTCAGCATGTTCCACGATGCAACCGCCAAGATATTCAATATCCGTTGACAATATTGAAGAAATGAAGACTTACTCTGATGCACGCGTCTTCATACAAAGCTTAAGACAAACAACAAATTTTGATGCAAATTGTCGTTTAATGGGTCCAATTGAACCAGCCGACTCGCTATCAATTTCGCAGTTTATTAAAAAAGCGTTTAATGACGAATTCAAGATGGCTGGAATTTATTCAAACCAAGGTGTAGTAATAACCGGGGACGTTACTAAAATAGATTTCTCCTCCATATCCGGCTTAACCAATGGATACTGGGATATTGGGTTAAAACTGAAATCGTCAAACGGAGAGTCGCTTTCTTTAGAGAATAGATACTCATTCAGAAGTGGTTTTGATGCAATAACAGCCTGTAATGCAACAGCAGATGCATTGGCACCAGCAGTACAAGATCTCATTCAAGCAACGGTGAAACATCCAAAATTTGGCGATCTGCTGAAATAACCATAAGTTAATGGCTTCCGACAAAACTGGAAGCCCGATGCAAAAAGAGTCAAATAGCGATTAAATTTCTTAATCGCTATTTTTTTGCTGGAGAGACTCCGCGCATTGTTGCAACGCCTGCTTGAAGATTTGGTCATCGGTGCCATTGAGCCAATGTACGTCTTGCTCTGAACGCAACCAAGTGATTTGCCGTTTAGCAAGCTGCCGGGTCGCCGCCTGAGCGCGCTGGATCATTTCCGCCTGATCATATTCGCCCTGTAAATGCAGCCACATTTGACGGTACCCCACCGCGCGCATGGATGGCAGATCAAGGTGCAGATCATCACGCGCCATCAAACGCTTCACCTCATCGATAAAACCAGCTTCCAGCATACCCAGGAAACGCTGATTAATACGCTGATGCAGCACCTGGCGCTGTTCCAATGATCGCGCCAGCTTGATTGCGCGATAGGGCATGCTGTCGCCTGAGGTCGCTTGTTGCAACTGGCTGAGCGGTTTACCCGTGATTCTCCAGACTTCCAGCGCACGCAAAATCCGTTGCGGATCATTGGCATGAATACGTTGGGCGGCCAAGGGATCAACCTGAACCAATTCAGCATGCAAAGCCGCTGAACCTTCCTGCTGGATCCGCCTTTCCAATTCAACCCGAATCACGGGATCGGATGTCGGCAAGCGCGATAAGCCATGTTGCAGTGCTCGGAAATACAGCATGGTACCGCCAACCAGCAGAGGGATTCGGCCTTTCGCCGTGATCTCTGCCATGGCATGCAGAGCGTCACGACGAAAATTCTCCGCCGAATAAGTTTCCTTGGGATCGCAGATATCAATTAACCGATGCGGCGCCGTCGCCAACTCCATTGGCGTGGGTTTCGCCGTACCAATGTCCATACCCCGATAAACCAAAGCGGAATCCACACTGATCAATCCCACTGGCAAGTGCTCATACAACGCCATGGCCAAATCCGTTTTACCTGATGCGGTAGGCCCCATAATAAAAATCGCTGGTGGAAGCGGCATAGGATGCATCGAATTCATCGGCCCCGTAAAAACAGCTTGTCCAGATCTTGCAGAGAAAGTTGCATCCAGGTCGGACGACCATGGTTACATTGCCCGGATCGTTCAGTACGTTCGATATCCCGCAGCAAAGCATCCATTTCGTCTCGATTCAAACGCCGGTTGGCACGCACCGAACCATGACACGCCAGGGTCGCAAGCACGGCATTAATGGATTCGTTCAAACGGTCACTGTCACCATAAATAACCAGATCAGATAAAACATCACGCAGCAGCTTCTCCGCATCAGAGTCGCGTAATAATGCTGGCAATGCGCGTACCGCCAAAGCTTGTTCATCAATGCGATCAACCGTCATTCCCAAGCGTTCAAAATCGGCTTGACGTTGCTCCGCCAAATCCGCCTCGCGCGCACTGACCGCCACCGATACTGGCGTCAACAACGGCTGTGATGTGATCCCATCCGCAGCACAAGCCTGCTTGAACCGCTCATAGACGATTCGTTCATGTGCCGCATGCATATCCACCACAACAAGCCCGGCCTGATTCTCTGCCAAAATGTAGACGCCATGCAGTTGTGCGATCGCAAAACCCAATGGCGGAATTTGCTCCGGTTCTTCAGATATCGCTGCGACACTCGCGGCTCCAGCAGACGATGGTTGCTGCCATGTCATCGCGGCGCGATAAGCCGCCGGTTTATTTTCACGCACCTGTAAATCCATCCCTGGCTGATAGGGCATCGGCTCTGATCGTGTGGATGGCGTGGGCGGTGCGCCCACTACTGGCTCAGTCGGAATTTCTATTGATTCCGTTTGCGGACGCTCTTCCGCCAGTATTTGATGCAATGTCCGAAAGATAAAGTCATGGGTTAATCGACTTTCACGGAAACGCACCTCATGCTTGGTGGGATGCACATTCACGTCAACTAATACCGGATCCAGTTCCAAAAACAACACATAAGCCGGATGTCTGCCCTGATAAAGCACATCCTGAAAAGCCTGCCGAACCGCATGGGTCACCAATTTATCGCGCACCATCCGGCCATTCACGAAAAAATACTGCATATCTGCTTGACTACGTGAAAACGTCGGACGTGCCACCCAACCAGACAGCTTCAAGTCAACAGCGGCATGTTCAAGCCGCAACGCCTGTTCGACAAATCCATCACCAAGCAACCCGGACAAACGTTGCGCATGCCCCTGCACGCCAGTCACGGGTTTCACCGTAAAAATCTGGCGGCCATTATGCTGCAACAAAAATCCCACATCTGACCGGGCCACCGCCAGGCGGCGCACCATTTGTTCAACATGGCTGAACTCGGTTTTTTCTGTTTTGAGAAATTTACGCCGGGCTGGCGTGTTATAAAACAGGTCAGACACCTCAACCGTCGTGCCAACCGGGTGAGCCGCAGGACAAGGCGCATCACAATCGCTACCAACCCGCCAGGCAAGTTCAGCCTCTTGTTCGTGCGAAGTCAATGTCAAACGGGAGATCGAAGCGATGCTGGGCAAAGCTTCGCCACGAAACCCCATACTATTGATACGTTCAAGATCCGCCAGTGAAGCCACTTTGCTGGTCGCATGGCGCGACAGTGCTAACGCAAGATCATCCCGATATAAGCCGCATCCATTATCCGTCACCCGAATGCGTTTGACGCCACCTTGCTGAACCTCAATATGGATCTGGTTCGCACCAGCGTCCAAACTGTTTTCCACCAACTCTTTAACTACTGACGCAGGGCGTTCAACCACTTCGCCAGCCGCAATCTGATTGATCAGTTGGGGCGGCAGAGCTTGAATGCGGTTCGGCATAAATCTGAATCCTGAATGAAATGTCACGCACAAGCCCTGAAATAGTCGGCCTATCTGAAAATTAATGGCTTGTCATCGGGTTTTAACAATGATTTTCTATGCTTGCTGGCTAATATAAGTCAACTTAATGAGAGGTTTGCGCTATGCAAAGAGAAAAAAAGCGCGTCGCCAAAGTATCGGAATTCGCCGACCCCAAACAGGTACAAGAAGAAATCACTTACCTTGAAGCTCGCATCGAACAAATTGGCTATGAAGGAGATTGCGCCTATGAACGCGCGATGTCCCGCTTCTTCACCGAGCAAGCCAACATACGTCGCGCCTGGCTACAAACCATTTGATTGCCTTTTCACGCCCCGCTAATGCAGGGTTATCCCTTTGCTGAAACCAAAACCAGCCAACCCCATGCACTGAGTCCCAATCTGCCGTGCATACCGCCAATCTTCACCCGATAGCCCGAGTTCATTCGCCTTATAAAGAAAAATTCGGTATTCCACGCCAACCCGGCTTGGTCAGTGTGGCCGAAGGCTATCTGGAGATGCTGCCACCCTATCATCATGAAGCGGCTTTCGTGGGTATTGAAGGGTTCAGCCATCTTTGGATCATTTTCGGCTTCCATGCTTGCCAGGGCAAATCGAATTTACGCGTACGCCCTCCCCGACTCGGCGGTAACCAAACCATCGGCGTCTTCGCCAGCCGCTCACCATTCCGTCCTAACCACCTTGGCTTGTCCGTATTGCGTTTGTTGCGCATGGAATATGCCAACAAATCCCTGCGCGTACATGTGGGTGGTTTGGATCTGCTGGACGGCACACCTGTCTACGACATCAAACCTTATGTGCCCTATGCTGACAATATTGAAGATGCATCAGGCGGATTCGCCGCTGACGCCCCGCAACCCCGCCTACCAGTCATCTTCTCAACCGAAGCGCAAATAACATTGCAAAACACCCCACAATGGCGCGACCTGATTGAACAAACCTTGCGTTTGGATCCGCGTCCGGCTTACCAACGCGGTCAAACAACCGAACGACAATATGGCATGCGGATCGCTGATCTGGACGTGCGTTGGCGCATGGATGATGATAAAGCGTATGTGGAAGCGATACATTTCATCACTTGCCCTTAATCTCATTCACCAAAGGTCGTACAGATTCAGATTCAATAACGCCATCGAACCGGTCTTGCACCACTTGCACAAACGGATCTTTGGCGATGTTTTCTTCAGCCTGTTGCTGACGCTCGGCTTTCGCCCGAGCTTCGCGGATAGCTGGTGTATCCTGTGGCTCACTCACCGCCGCCTTGAGCTGTAATTTAACCGCCCGACCATGGTAGCGCTCTAATGCCTGTTGCAAACGTTGCTGGCTGTTCACGCCAATCAAGGACGCCGCCTGTTGCGCCACTGCCAAAGTCAGTGATTCGCCATCCCACCCACTGATCGTGCAATGACTGGCCAATTGCGCCGTCATACCTTTCAACCCAAGCTGCGGCAACACCTGATGCCAATCCGTAAATCCAGCAGTCGAAGGATGCGCAGTCGGGGCGACCGCTTGGGGTGCGGCTGCCATGGGCGTTGATGCCGAATGACGATTTCGCGTCGGCTGAATTGGCTTTGCCTGCTCTTTCGTCGTCGGCTGATTGGACGCTGCATTGGAGATCAGCTTATCTGGCCTGAATGTCAACATGCGCAGCAAAATCATCTCAAAACCACTTTGCGCGTCTGGAGCCAGCGGCAAATCACGTTGACCAGTTAACGCAATCTGATAATAAAGCTGGCTGTCTTCCGGACTGAGCATCTCAGCCAGTTGGCGCACAGATTGTTCATCCCCCCAATCTGGCCGCCAGCTATTCGGCATCGCCTGGATCAAGCTGACGCGGTGTAAAAGTAACAGAATATCTTTCAGCAAACTGGCGAAATCCGGCGCCAATTCTGCCAACTGACACACTTTCTGCATGGCTTCAGCCGCCTCACCCTGATGAATATGCCGGAGCAACGCAGGCAATGTATCAGATGACGTTACCCCGAGCATGTCACGCACCGCCGATTGATCCAGTTCGCCGCCGCTAAAGGCAATCGCCTGATCCAACAAACTCAGCCCGTCACGCATACTGCCCTCCGCCGCACGAGCAAGTAATTGCAAAGCTTCAGGTTCAGCCTGAATCTGTTCAGCCGCCAGGATATGTGAGAATTGCGTTTGTATTTGATCCACCGGCAAGCGCTTCAAGCTGAACTGCAAACAACGCGACAAAACCGTGACCGGCACCTTTTGCGGATCCGTCGTGGCGAACAAAAATTTGACATGCGGCGGGGGTTCTTCCAGCGTCTTCAATAGCGCATTGAAACTGTTACTGGAAAACATATGCACTTCATCAATCAAATAAACTTTATAACGCCCTCGCACGGGCGCATAAGGCACATTTTCCAGTAGCTCACGCGTATCATCCACACCAGTTTTCGAAGCGGCATCCACCTCAATCAGATCAACGAAGCGACCTCCATCCACTTCCTGACAAATCCCGCACTGCCCACAAGGCTCAGCCGTCACGCCAGTTTCACAATTCAATGATTTGGCCAAAATGCGCGCAATCGTGGTCTTGCCCACGCCACGAGTGCCGGTAAACAAATAGGCATGGTGTAATCGGTCATTTTGCAGCGCATGAGTCAATGCGCGCACCACATGCGCCTGTCCGACCAATTCAGCGAAAGTTTTAGGACGCCAACGCCGGGCAAGAACTTGATATGACATATTCAGGACTATCAATGGCAATAAGCCTCACACTAGCATAGTGTAAGGCGCTTAAAAAAGCCCTGGTCAATGAATACCTTGGAACTCCGACACCAGATTTGGATAACTCAATCAAATACGGAGACTTCAAGAAATTTGGCGATGAAGGCAGCGAGACGACAAGCCATCAAAAAGCAGAAACAAAACAGGGCGACCGAATGGTCGCCCTGTAAGAAGATATGGTAGCGGGGGCAGGATTTGAACCTGCGACCTTCGGGTTATGAGCCCGACGAGCTGCCTGACTGCTCCACCCCGCACTTGAAGCGGCTGATTATACTGGATAATAAAATCATTTCAACCGCTATATTCGACAAAAATCATCATGCCGTTTGCCGGGCTTTCAAACGTGCCAATACATCACCGCCGCCAGCTGAAGAGCCAATACCTGCCGCCGCGAGTTTAGCATCCAGATCATTTTCGCCTTCCATGGTATCCAATTCCTCCGCCGCTTCAAAACGCGCCGCCTGTTCGGTTTGACGCTGGCGGATGCGCTCCAAAGAACCTAGCGCGCCCTGCATGCTTGAGTTAGCGCCGGAATGGCGGGCCGCTACGGATGCCTGCGCCTTTTGCACGGCTTCTGTCGCTTTAACGGTTTGCACCTGCTGTTTAAGCCGCTTGATATGACCCTCCGTTTTCGCAATGGTATTACGCAGATTCTGTTCGCTCTGTTGGAAATCATTGACTAAAGCTTCCTCTGTCGCTAAATCCGCTTCCATTTGTGCAATTCGCTCAGCCACTTCCGTCGCCAAGGCTTCATTGCCTTGGTTCAAAGCTTGCATCGCATTATTTTCATAACGTTTGATCGTATTACGTAAATCATTCACTTTATTAGCACCAAGCTTGCGTTTCGCCATGATCTCCGTCAACGCATCTTTGGCTTTGCGCAATTCGACATCCGCATCACGAATTTCTTGGTCCAGGATGCGTAACGCCTGATTATCCACAATCGTCTCTCCAACCTCAGTGGCTGCGCCGCGCGCTGCAGTGAACAGTTTTTGCAAAATATTCATCAATTCATCCTCAATTCAAATAATCTTGATAAGCTTCAACCACTTCGATGGCATTACCTTCCAACGTCATTAGCTCCGTCAACACGCCGCCTTCGTCAGAATCCGCACTTAAAGCACCGAACAATTCATACCATTCCTCACCCAAACTTTGAGTAATGCCGAAAGTTGATAGAGGAAGCAATTTATGATTCCGTAATAAACCGGCATTCAGCGCAACAGGGTCATTGACCATCTGACTCGGCCAAAGCAAAACACTGGCGAGAATCTGTTCTCCAGCGACAGATACATAAATTTCCAAATCCCCTTGATTCACCACCGTCACCAGAATGGATTCCTCACTGCCTTCAATTAATTGGACAGACCAATTGCCGATCTGCGCCATTTCGCAGTTCGTCAAAAATTCAAACAGCGAAGCATTCGTCCACGATGTATTCGTTCCCATGGAATTTCCTCATAGCATGTAAATTAACGTCTATCCGATCATCCGGTATTTTTCGGCATAATGGACAATGCACACATCATACCAGCACTCGGTAAGGCGCCTTGAAACGGAATAAGTTCCCTTGGATTTTATCTCAACATGTCTTTTCAGTTAATTCTCAGAAAAATCTTATCCCGGCGTTTCAACCGTTGGCTAAACACCGCTTATGCCTACGCGACCCAACTGCGCTGGGATACGATAGGCATCTTGTCAGCAGGCCATTTCGCCATCAGTTACACACTTTTGTATTGGGCCGATGAGTCCCGTTTGCTACCATTCAATACGTACTGGTATTTCTATATCACCACCGCCACCACTGTCGGCTATGGTGATCTCACCCCGCAATCTGCAGCGGGACGCTATGTGGTCACATTACTGATCATGCCAGGCGGCATTATTTTATTCACGACGATCATCGCCAAATTGGTACAGGATGTGACAGATGCTTGGAAAAAACGCATGAAAGGCCTCAAAGATTATCCTGATCTCAGTGGGCACATCATCGTGATCGGCTGGTGTGAACAACGCACCTCGCACATGATTGAATTGATTCGCGCAGATGCTTCAGAACGACGCGACATTATTTTGGTGGCGAATGTCGAGGAAAACCCGCACCCGCAGACCATGCATTTCGTCAGAGCAGCGAATCTTTCTTCACCTGAAGCCATGCAACGCGCTTCGATTTCCCAAGCATCGCTGGTCATTGTGCTGGCCCAGGATGACAATGAAACCCTAACCGCTGCGCTAGCGGCAGGTGCCGTATACCAAGGACACCTGGTCGCCTATTTCGAACAAGCTGGTTATGCTGACCTTCTTAACAAACATTGCCTGAATGCTGAGCCAGTTATCTCGCTTTCCATTGAAAGCACAGTCAGAACCGCACAAGACCTCGGATCATCACACTTGATCACCCAATTACTTTCCAATCTGGAAGGTCAGACCCAATATCGTCTGACAGTGCCCACGCGACAACATAAAATGTTTTATGGTCAATTATTCACGCTGTTTAAGACAGAACATGACGCCACTTTACTCGGCATCAGTCACGACAAGGACAAAATTCAGTTAAATCCGCCATCCGACGCTGCCGTGCTGCCTGGAATGTCCTTGTATTTCATGGCGGCCAAACGCCTGCGTCCAGAACAAATTAACTGGCCAGAGGTATAAAACCCCTTATGTTCAAAACACTGCACAAATTCTTTTCCAACGATGAACCATCCCCTACCCCAACACCACTGGGCCTGACCATCGGCGGCAGTTGGCGGACAGATTTATTCAGCCTTCGCGCCAATGCCGCTCAATATCAGTTCAAGGTCATTGAGGATGGATCAACCATTGTCGCTCATGGGCAAGCCGACCTTGGGGATGGTGTTGCGTTACATCGATTTTATGATACCGACGAACAGATGCTACAAATTTTGAGCGAAAAAAATGATCCGCAAGCCATTCAGGAAATCACTTTATTTCAATCATTTGACAGCATCCAACCCAATACAACAAACGGCTGGCAGGAATGGACCGGACCGCAAGGCTGGATGCGTCTTCCAACCTACGAACTGGATGATGGCACAATCTATCAACGCACTTGGTTCGCCGACGATCCGGGCGCTGTAGAGCCAGTGCAATTCACCGAATTCATCAGCCGGGAAAGAAATCAACCGGCTGATGAACAAATCGAGCAACACAGTATGCTGTACAGCCGCAGCATACCGGACAGCCCACCGGAACACCTACTCGTGATCAAGGAAACCAATGCGGACGGCAGTAGCATTGAATTAATGGTCGGCGTTGATTTATCACCGACTGAATTAACCGTTTTATAAGAGCCGAACTGATGACTGACTTTCTCTACGACTTAATGAATTTCGCCGCCTACTTCGCCAGCGGGTTGCTCGCCACCGTCATTTTCATACTGATATACACCGCCATCACGCCCCATAAAGAAATCGAACTCATCAAAAACAACAATCAGGCGGCAGCCATCGCATTCGGCGGCAGTTTGCTGGGTTTCGCCATCGCCATTACATCACTCATTGAAAATGCGGTTGACTTGATTGACTTCAGCTTGTGGGCCATGATCGCCATTTTGATTCAGATCCTGGCGTATCTGACGGTGCGCTTACTATTTCCCCGTATCGTCACGCGTATCGAAAATAATGAGACATCGGCTGCAATTTGGTTGGCGGCCTGCTCAATAAGTGCCGGGCTACTCAACGCCGCCAGCATGAGCTATTGAGGTATCCGCCATGCGCAAACGATCCAAAAGAATCCAACTCTCACTGATGGGTATCGCCAGCGCGACGGTCATCACCGCTTGCAGCGACAACACACCAGCCGTCTTCACCAGCACGGCGGAATGCACCGCCGACCCCGCCTATACGTTGGAAGAATGCCAGACAGGCATGCAATACGCACTTGAACAGCAATATCTGACCGACTCCCCACGCTTCGCCGGACAACAAAGCTGCGAAGCGCAATACGGGCAGGCGCAATGTCAGTCCTATCAACGTGATGATGGCACCTCGGTATGGATGCCGCTCCTCGGCGGATTCTTACTGGGCCAAGCTTTAAGCAACCGGGGGGGCGGTTTTCAACGGGACTACTACGCCTACGACACCAATCGCGGTTGGAGCTGGATGCAGGATGGCATCACCAACCGCAGCGCTTATCCGCCCCGCAATCTCCCGAAATCCAAAACCGCCAGCCAACCAAAACCAGCTAAAGCGCACACCAAGGCGATTACGCGCGGCGGCTTCGGCTCCAGAGCATCACGGCATACCGGGTATAGTTTTGGCGGATAAAGCCGATTTGCACAAGTCATGGTGTAAGGTAATCAGGTGGCGAAAATTATGAACTATTGAAGTTCTCAACAAATCTCTTGACAACCCCCTCCATTACTAAGGTAATCGCGTCACCTTTCCTTGATTCTGACGCAAAGAGGAACAGCCTATGCCCGGCCAACCGGACTACCGGATCACGGCGCAACTGGCCGGGATCGAGACGCCCGTCATCCGTTTCGACTGGCAGGAGCATTTATCCGAACCCTTCCTCGGCC